>JAEYSS010000245.1 GCA_023434425.1 Pseudomonadota bacterium
TGGTCGTGGTGGCCGCGATCCTGACGACGCACAAGGCCATGCTGCTGCAGGCCGACATCGCGGTGTCGGGCGCCAGTGCGGGCTATTTCATCGGCTGGGCGGCGGCGTTGCTGCGACAGTATCGCGCTGCCGGGCTCAGAGCTTCGGCAGCGTGACCCCGCGCTGGCCCATGTATTTGCCGGCGCGGTCGGCGTAGCTCACCTCGCAGGGCTGGTCGCCCTTGAGGAAGAGAAACTGGCAGGCGCCTTCATTCGCATAGATCTTCGCGGGCAGCGGCGTGGTGTTGGAGAATACCAGCGTCACATGGCCTTCCCATTCCGGCTCCAGCGGGGTGACGTTGACGATGATGCCGCAGCGCGCGTAGGTGCTCTTGCCGAGGCAGATCACCAGCACGTCGCGCGGGATGCGGAAATATTCCACCGTGCGCGCCAGCGCGAACGAATTGGGCGGGATCACGCAGACATCGGTATCGCGGTCGACGAAAGAGGCCGGCGAGAATTCCTTCGGATCGACCACAGCACTGTCGACATTGGTGAAGATCTTGAACTCCCGCGCCACACGGGCGTCGTATCCGTAGGACGACAGGCCGTAGGAGATCGTGCCCTCGCGCTTCTGCGCCTCGACGAAGGGCTCAATCATGCCCTGCGTCTTCGCCATTTCGCGAATCCAGATATCGGACATGACAGACATACGATGCGCCCTTTCGGTGGCGGAAATGCAAGCTTCGGGCTTAAGCGGGCCGCGTTTGCCCGTCAAGCGGCGGGGTCGTCTCCGGGTTCATCCGAGACCCCGCCTGTCGTCCGGTCGCTCGCCTGCTGCTTGCGCCGGGCGATGTTGGCACGCAGGTTGGCCGCCAGCCGGAGTTCGCGTTCGGCGCGCGCCCGCGCGGTGCGGCGACGCTGCGGCGACACTCCGTCCTCCTGAACCGGCGCGTCTGGCGCGGTCTTCTCGCTGTCGGCCATGGCCCTTCCCGGCGGCATTGGCAGTGACTGCCAGCGATAGCCAGCGGCTCCGCGGCCGTCAATCGGAATAAGCGATCGCGACAGCCGGGACGTCAGACGCAACTGCCGGATAAAACGGGCAAATCCCCGAATTTGCAGAACCCGCCGGAAACCTGCGATGTCGCGCTTGCGCCAGCGGGCCGGCTGTGGCAGTTTCCGCGCCCGACGCCGGCCGGGCCCGCACAAGGTCCGATGGCCGGTTTGTCATTTTAGGCCCGTGTTAATCCGACCGGATTAAAAGCCGGGCCTGCCGGGCTGCTGTAGCTCAGTGGTAGAGCACCTCATTGGTAATGAGGAGGTCGACAGTTCAATCCTGTCCAGCAGCACCATCTGCCCGCGCATCTTTTTCCGCCTACGCCTTACGGACAACTTGCCCGTATACAGACGTCGTGGCATGACCATGACTTCCGACGTTATCGGCAGATAACGCGCGCATCCTCCAGATTTGACTGATCGCAATGGCCCGCGGCCTTCGTTTCACCTTTCTCGCGCTGATCTCGCTCGGGTCGCTGGTTGCGACCCTGTATTTCGTCGGCGTGGACACCGTCGTGCAGACGCTGGGCTCGATCCACTGGGCGAGCATCGCCATAGCCGCCGCCCTGGTCGTGACCAATTCCCTGCTGTCGCTGGTCAGGTTCCGCTCGGTGCTGAGCGGACTCGGCTTTCATCCCAACTGGCGCAGCCTGTTTTTCGCCCATTCGATCGGCCAGGTCTCGAACCAGATTTTCCTGAACATCATCGGCCAGAGCCTGAGCCGCGCAGCCGCGCTGGCTGCCGACGGCGTGCCGTTCAGCGCCTCGGTGCTTGCGACTTACTGGGAGCGCATCCAGGCCGCAGCCGTGCTGTTCCTGCTCAGCCTCGGCAGTCTGTGGTACCTGTTCGTCAACATCCATTTCGATCTGCTGCCGGCCGGTCTGTCCCTGCTGTCGCTGCTCGGCGCCATGCTGGCGGCTGCCATCGTGGTGGCAGCCACGGTGCTGCACCCGGCCGGCCTTCTGAATGGCGTTCCCGGCGGCCTGCGCGCCATGGTGCGCCAGTGGCCCAGTCTGGTGATCACATTGCTGGCGCATGCCTGCATGCTGGGCGCCTATCTGGCGCTGCTTCGCGGCATTGGCGTGATGCGTCTCGATGGCGAGGTCATCTCCGCCCTGATCATCGTGATGTTCACCTCGAGCCTGCCGATCAGCTTCTCCGGCTGGGGCATTCGGGAGTTGAGTGCGGCTCAGGCGCTGGGGGCCATCGGTATCGGCGAATCCGCCGCCGTCGCCAGCGCCGTCACCATCGGCCTGCTGTATCTGTTCCTGGTCGTGATCTTTGCGGTGGTCAGCACCACGGTCGTCATGCGACACCGCAAGAAATATGCAGCCCAGAGGGCGCCGACCGCCGCTTTCACGCCCGGCATCGACTGGGGCAATCTTGGCGTGACCATCGGCGCGTTGCTTTGCGCGGTGCTGATGTTCTTTCAGCTGCGCCTGCCGACAGGCAGCGGCGAACTCACGGTCAATATCGCCGATCTGATCGCGCTGACCAGTTTGGGGCTCGCGCCTTATTTCCTCTGGACACATCGGCATACGCTGCCGCTGCCGCGGCTTCTGCTGATCGGCCTGACGGCCGTGTCGGTGGTGTTTCTCGCGGCACTGGTTTACGGCTACAGCCGGTTCGGCTGGACCAGCTGGGCCTTTGTCAATCGTGGGCTGGGCTGGCTGATCATCCTGGGCTACGTTGCCACCGGCTTCGCGATCACGATGACGACGGACCGCCAGCGACGGATCATCCTGTCGGCATTTGTCGCGACCGGCGTGACAGTTGCCATACTGCAGATCGGTCTGCTGCTCGGGGTGCTGAGCGGTATCAAGTTCCATCCCGATGTCTTTTCCCTGCCGCTCAAGGGCCATGCCGGCAATACCAATGCTTTTGCCGTGCAGATGGTCATGACCGGAGCGGCGGCCATTGCCGCCTGGCGTCTGGGTCTTTTTGGCCGGCGCGAATATCTCCTGCCGCTGATCCTCAGCCTCATCGCCGCCTCGATCTATTTCTGCCATTCCCGCGCGGGCCTCGGGATGCTTCTTATTTTGCTGGCCGCCATGATGATCTTCCCGGCGGGCCGACATCGCCGTGACTTGCTGCCGGCGCTGCTATGGCCGATTGCCACCCTGCTGCTCAGCACGCAGTTCTATATCGTTTACAGCTTCCTGACAGACCTCTTTGCCGTACAGTGGCTGGTGGGCGACCAGAACTACGTGACCACCCTGACCGGTCTGCTGCAGGTCAACATCGAGCGCCAGTCGGGCGACCTGGAACGCTGGACCAGCATCGCCGACGGCTGGGCGATGTGGCTGGAACGGCCGATCTTCGGCAATGGTCTCGGTGCCTATATGCACCACTATCTGAGCGCCACCGGCGGACCGCTGATCATTCATTCGGTTCCTGTCTGGCTGCTGGCCGAGACCGGGCTGATCGGCCTGCTGGTGGTTGGCGGCACCTTCGGTTCGTTGTTGATCCATGCCTACCGCCATGTCAGGCATCCCGCCGCCGCCGGCTGGGCCGTCGGCCTGCTGATCGCAATGGTCTGCGTGGCGGCCGGCGCTGCCGTGCATGACTTCTTCTTCCAGCGCAGTTTCTGGTTCCTGCTCGGCCTGTTTGCTGCGCTGCCGCATGGCAACAAGAGCGCGCCGCGAGCCTGACGCGCAGATTTCGCGACAAGCCGCGGCGGCGGCGGTAAACTTGACGCGATGATCGGCCACACGCCCTTTTCCGACGAACCCGCCCTGGAGACGGTGGCGGACTACTGG
>JAEYSS010000007.1 GCA_023434425.1 Pseudomonadota bacterium
CTGTCCTGGTCGGTCTGGTTGTCGCGCAGTTCGGCGGTCGGCGCGCGTTCGATAATCGCCGGAGGAATGACGACGCCTTCGGGGCCGAGGCTTTCCAGCGGACGGTTTTCGTTGCGCCAGTGCGACAGCGCATAGACCGTCATCTTGTAGACATCTTTCAGCACGCTGTAGCCGCCGCACATATCGCCATACAGCGTGGCATAGCCGACCGACATTTCCGACTTGTTGCCGGTGGTCAGCACCATATGGCCGAATTTGTTGCTGAGCGCCATCAGGGTGACGCCGCGGATGCGCGACTGCAGGTTTTCTTCGGTGATATCGGCTTTCGTGTCCTTGAAGGCCGGCGCCAGCATGCCTTCGAAAGCCTCGTAAGCCGGCTCGATCGGAATGGTCTCGTAGGGCACGCCCAGGGCTTTGGCGCAGGCCGCGGCATCGTCCAGGCTGCGCTGCGAGGTGTATTTCGACGGCAGCATCACGCAGCGCACGCGCTCCGGCCCCAGCGCATCCACCGCCACGGCGGCCGACAGCGCGGAATCGATACCGCCCGACAGGCCGAGCACCACGCCGGGAAACCGGTTGCGGTTCACATAGTCGCGCAGGCCGACCACCATGGCCTGATACAGGCTGGACAGATTGTCGAGCGGCTGTTCGATCCGGCCGCGCGCGCAGACCCAGCCGCCGCCTTCGCGGCGCTGCCATTCGGTGACGGTGAGGTCGTCGAGGAAATCAGGCTGACGCACCGGCAGGCTGTGATCGGCATTCAGCACGAAGCCGCCACCGTCGAAGACAAGTTCGTCCTGGCCGCCGGTGCGGTTGACATAGAGCAGCGGCAGGCCGGTTTCGACCACGCGGGCAATGCCGAGCGGCAGCCGCTGGTCCCACTTGTTTGACTCATAGGGCGAGCCGTTCGGCACGATCAGCATTTCGGCGCCGGTCTCGGCCAGACATTCGGCCACATCGGCCTGCCACATGTCTTCGCAGATCATCACGCCGAGACGCACACCGCGGAACACCATCGGCCCCGGCAGCGGCCCGACGGCGAAATGACGCTTCTCGTCGAAGACGCCGTAATTCGGCAGTTCATGCTTGTGCCGCACGGCGACGATCTCGCCGCCATCCAGCAGCAGGGCGGAATTGTACAGATTGCCCTTCTCGCGCCACGGCGAGGTCACCAGCAGGGCCGGGCCGCCGTCTTTCGTCTGTGCCGCCAGTTCGCGCACGGCGACCTCGCAGGCCTCCTGCACCGAGGGGCGCAGCACCAGGTCTTCGGGCGGATAGCCGATCAGCATCAGCTCGGGATAGACCACAAGGTCGGCGCCCTCGGCTGCGGCCCTGGCGCGATAGTCCTCGACCAAGCGGCGATTGCCGGCAATGTCGCCCACGGCCGGGTTGATCTGGGCCATCGCGATACGAAGACGGTCGAGCGGTGCGGACATGGTCGGCATTGAAGTCCGTAAGTCGTGGGGAAACGGATACTTACCCTTACGGGCAGGTCATCACAAGGCAATCCGGAGTGTAACCCAGCATCCCGGCGGCGGACAGGGCTGCGGCGCAGAGACGGCGCAGTTCCCCGGGAAAACGGCAAAAAAAACCGCGCACTGCCGCTCGCAATCCGGAGTTGCGCGCGAGACTCCGGAACAACGAATGATGCTTGACGCCGATCAATGACAGGCGCGCTGTATCGGCGATACTGGCGCTGCACCCGCATTGCTCATCCGCAGTTCCCGAACGACCGCTGGAGGATCTCATGCCCGCAACACAGACCGCTGCCGCCAAAACCGCCCTTCCCGATGTCTCGGTACTGGCCGCCAATTTCGCTGAAACGCAGGAACGCAACGCCGCCACCTTCCTGCGCGTCTGCGACACCGTCAGCAAGACGATGCAGGAAATCTGGGACAACGAGCCCGAGCTGTTCCGGCTGGAAGCCGACCAGATGCTGCAGACTCTGAAGCCGGCCGAGGCCGCCACACCGGCGGCGGCGTTGCTGGCCCAGTGCGAGCAGTTGCACCAGAATGCCGACCGCATGGTCGCCCGCATGCGTCATATCAACGATCTGGCCTGGAATTGCGGCTGGCGCGTCGCCGCGATCTATGCCGAGGCGCTGCAGGATATGTGGAAGCAGCCTGAGACCGCAGCACCGGCCCCGGCCCCGGCACCGGCACCGGCACCGGCACCGGCAGGAAAAGCCAAGGCCGCATGACCGACGCAAGCCCGTTGCGGCGCCAGCAAAAAGCCCTGCCCGGCGCCGCAGCCAGCGAGCCTGACTTCGGCGCAGAGCTGGCCCGCACCATCGACCGCATGCTGCATGCCCAGGCCGGCCGACTGACCGGAGGACTGGCGCCATCCGCCTTATGGGCCGCGTATCTCGACTGGGCCGGCCATCTGGCGCTGTCACCCGGGCAGCAGGTCTTTCTGGCGATGAAAGCTGCCCGCAAGCTGGCACGGTTGACCGGGTACATGACGCGCTGTGCGCTGCAGTCAGGGGCGGCGGAAGGTTGCATCGCACCATTGCCGCAGGACCGCCGCTTTGCCGGCGAAGCTTGGCGGCAATGGCCATACAGCGTGATGAGCCAGGCCTTTCTGCTGCAGCAGCAGTGGTGGCACAACGCCACGACCTGCCTGCCCAGCATGACGCAGCAGCATCGCAATCAGGTCGAATTCGCCTCGCGCCAGATTCTCGACATGATGGCGCCATCGAATTTCCTGTTCACGAATCCCGAAGTCCTGCAGCGCACGATGCAGGAAGGCGGCCAGAACCTTGTGCGCGGCTGGAAGAACCTGATCGACGACTGGCAGCGCGCCGTCAGCGGCCGCAAGCCGGCCGGCATGGAAGGCTTCGAAGTCGGCCGCACGCTGGCGGTCACCCCGGGCAAGGTGGTGTATCGCAACCGCCTGATCGAACTGATCCAGTATACGCCGCAGACCGGCAAGGTTCACCCCGAACCGATCCTGATCGTGCCGGCCTGGATCATGAAATACTACATCCTCGATCTGTCGCAGCAGAACTCGCTGGTCAACTACCTGGTCGGTCTGGGCCATACCGTCTTCATCATCTCGTGGAAGAATCCCGATGCCGGCGACCGCGATCTGGGGATGGAGGATTACCGGCGGCTGGGCGTGATGGCCGCACTGGATGCGGTCTCCGCCATCGTGCCGAAGCGGAAGATTCATGCGGCCGGCTACTGTCTGGGTGGCACGCTGCTGCTGATCGCCGCGGCGGCGATGGCGCGCGACACCGATGAACGCCTGCAGAGCCTGACCCTGCTCGCGGCGCAGGCGGATTTCACCGAGGCCGGCGAACTGACGCTGTTCATCAACGAAAGCCAGCTGGCATTCCTTGAAGACATCATGTGGCAGCAGGGCTATCTCGATGCCCGGCAGATGGCCGGCGCCTTCCAGATCCTGCGCTCCAACGACCTGATCTGGTCGAAGCTGGTGCACGACTACATGATGGGCGAGCGACGCCCGCCGAACGATCTTGCCGCCTGGAATGCCGATGCGACCCGCATGCCCTATCGCATGCATTCGGAATATCTGCGCCAGTTGTTCCTGCAGAACGATCTGGCGGAGGGCCGTTTCAGGGTCGGCGACAGGCCGGTGGCGCTGACCGACATCCGGGTTCCGGTTTTCGCCGTCGGCACGGCCTGGGACCATGTCGCGCCCTGGCATTCGGTCTACAAGATCCACCTGCTGACCGATACCGATGTCACCTTCCTGCTCACCACCGGCGGGCACAATGCCGGTATCGTGGCAGAGCCCGGCGGCAGCGGTGACCGGCGCAGCTACCAGCTGATGGAGAAGCGCAGCCACGACCGCCATCTCGGCCCCGAGGACTGGCTGGCCGCGGCGCCGCGGCATGATGGATCGTGGTGGCCGGCCTGGCAGCGCTGGCTGGCCGGTCATTCCGCCGTCGCGGATGTACTGCCACCCAGCCTGGGCAACGCGCCGGCCGGCTATCCCGCACTGGGCGACGCGCCGGGCAGTTACGTCCTGGTGCCCTAGGGGTCTGCCGCAACGTCAGCCACACTCGCCTCTTCCTTACGGCGGCGAATCTGCCTTTACTACGACCTCGCGACAGGGAGGTCGAGATGACGAAGAACACGCAGGTTCTGATGAAACAGCACCCGAAGGGTGCGGTGACCGAGCAGGATTTCGAAATCGTCCAGCGCGACATCCCGAAGCCCGGCCCGGACCAGGTGCTGGTGCGCAACATCTACCTCTCGCTCGACCCCTATATGCGGGGCCGCATGGATCCCGTGCGCTCCTACGCGGCGCATCTCAATCCCGGCGACATGATGGGCGGCGGCACCGTCGGCCAGGTGATCGAAAGCAACATCGAAAAGCTGCCGGTCGGAACCTATGTGAACGGCATGCTGGGCTGGCAGGAATATGCCGTCGCAAAGGCCAACGAGCTGCGCGTGCTGGATCCCAAGGTGGCGCCGATCCCCACCGCGCTGGGCGTGCTGGGCATGCCGGGCTGCACGGCGCATTACGGCCTGATGCAGATTGGCGAACCGAAAGCCGGCGAGACCGTGGTGGTGTCGGCCGCCAGCGGCGCGGTCGGTTCGGTGGTCGGCCAGATCGCGAAGATCAAAGGCTGTCGCGTGGTCGGCATCGCCGGCGGCAAGGACAAGTGCGACTATGTGGTGAACGAACTGGGCTTCGATGCCTGCATCGACTACAAGGCCGGCGACATGCAGGCCGCTTTCAAGGCGGCGACGCCGGATCGCGTCGATGTCTATTTCGAGAATGTCGGCGGCGAGATCATGGAAATGGTGTTCGGGCGGCTGAACGCCTTCTCGCGCGTTGCCATCTGCGGCCTGATCTCGGGCTATGACGGCAAGCAGCATGCCTTCACCGGCATGCGCCACATTCTCGTCAACCGTGCAAAAGTACAGGGCTTCATCATCTCCGAGCATATGGGTTACTGGCCCGGCGCCATCGGCGAGATGGCCGGCTGGATCAGGGAAGGCAAGCTGAAATACAGGGAAGACATCGCCGAGGGCCTGACCAGCGCGCCCAAGGCTTTCCTCGGGCTTCTCACTGGCAAAAATTTCGGCAAGCAACTGGTGCGCGTGAGCCCGGAAAAGCTGTAACCTCCGCCCCAAGAGTTTCCAGAAAGCCCTTGGGAGGGGATTAGTATGTTGAACCGTCGCCAGTTTGCCGCCCTCACGGGCGGCACCGCCGCCGCTGTGTTGCTGCCGGAGCTCGCTTTCGCTCAAGCCTGGACCCCGCCGAAGGGCGTCACCGTTGTGGTGCCCTATCCGGCCGGCGGGCCCACTGACAGTCTCGCCCGTCTGGTGGCACAGGACATCGCCGGTCCGCTCGGCCAGAGCGTGATCGTCGAGAATGTGCCGGGCGGCGCCGGCTCGATCGGTTCGCGCCGCGTGGCCCAGGGCCCGGCAGATGGCACGCAGCTGATCGCCACCACCAACCAGACGCATGCCACCAATATCTCGCTACTGCCCGATGGCGGCGGCTATCATCCGGTGAAGGATTTCGCCCCCATCGCACTGCTGGCCGACCTGCAGCATGTCCTGGTGGTGAAGAACGACCTGCCGGTGAAAAATCTGGCCGAGCTGATCGCGCTGGCCAGGAAAGAGCCGGGCAAGATCAACTGCGGCTCGACCGGCCAGGGTTCGGCCTCGCATCTGACGCTGGAACTGTTCAAGTCGAAGGCCGGCGTCAACATGACGCATGTCGCCTACAAAGGCTCGGCGCCGCTGCTGCAGGATCTCCTGGGCGGGCATGTAGACTGCAGCTTCGCCACCACGCCGACGGTGCTGGGCCAGGTCCAGGCTGGCAAGCTGCGCGCGATTGCGGTCGCCTCGCCCAAGCGTTCGCCGCACCTGCCGGAACTGCCCACCATTGCCGAAGCCGGCGTAAAGGGCGTGGAAGCCGATGCCTGGCTCGGCATGTTTGCACCGGCTGCTGTGCCGGCGGCTGCGCTGGCGCGTTACCGCGCGCTGGTGCTGGACGTGATGAAGAAGGAGAGCGTGCGCGAAACCTTCTTCAAGCAGGGCATGGTGCCGAATGTGAAGAACGACAAGGAATTCGCCGCCTTCCTCGACCAGGACATCAAGCGCTGGGCCGACGTGATCAAGGCGGCGAATGTGAAAGCGGAATAAATCCGTGAAGACGGCATCGGTTGCTCCGGCATCCGTCACTCCCGGGCGCCCCGTGTAATACGGGG
>JAEYSS010000079.1 GCA_023434425.1 Pseudomonadota bacterium
TTAACCCACCGCCACCAGACGCGCCGCTTCACCCGGCGCACCGCTTTCCAGCCTGCGCTTCTGACGGTGGAATTCCTGCAGCGCCGGTTTGTGTCCGATGCTCAGGATTGCCGTCTGCGGCAGGGCGGCGCGTAGCGCTGCCAGCGCCTTCTGCTCGCTGGCGGCATCCAGCGCGGCCGTCGCCTCATCCAGATAGAGCCAGCGCGGTTTCATCAGCAGGGCGCGGGCCAGTTGCACGCGCTGCTGCTCGCCGCCGCTCAGGCGCTGGTCCCAGGCCGCGTCTTCATCCAGCTGCGGCTCCAGCTTGGCAAGATCCAGTGCCGCGAGCGCGGCGCGATAGGCATCGTCGCTGAAATCCGCCGAATCGCGCGGATAGGACAGTGCCGCGCGTAATGATCCGTGCGGAAGATAGGGTTTCTGCGGCAGGAACAGGCTCGTCTCGTCGGCGGGCCGCTGCAGCCGGCCCCTGCCGAACGGCCACAGCCCGGCAATGGCGCGCAGCAGCGTGGTCTTGCCGTTGCCGGAACTGCCCTGCACCAGCAGGCTGTCGCCGGTCTCGAGTCGCAGCCCGTCGGCCTGCAGCAGCGGGCGGCCATCCGGCAGATCGAGCCGCAGCGTCGCGATGCCAAGTGTATTGCCATCCTGCGCCACGGTCACCTGCGACTGTGCCGCGATGGCCTGCGCCCGCTCCAGGCCGGTACGGAAGGTGGTGAGGCGGTCGATCACCGCGCGCCACTCGGCAATGTCGGCATAGGCGTTGATGATGTAGCTGAGCGACTGCTGCACTTCCCCGAAGGCCGAGACGATCTGCATCAGGCCGCCGAGCTGGATCGCGCCGCCGAAATAGCGCGGCGCGCCGACCACGAAGGGAAAGATCAGCGCCAGCTGGCCGTAACCCGAAGTAAACCAGGTCAGCTGCTTGGTCTTGCGCATCAGCTCGTAGAAATTGGCGAAAACGTCGGCGAAGCGCCGGCCGAGCCGGTTGCGCTCCACGGTTTCGCCATGCTGGAAGGCAATGCCTTCGGCATGCTCGCGCACCCGCACCAGATCGAAACGGAAATCGGCTTCCAGTCTTTGCTTGTCGAAATTGATCTTCACCAGCGGGCGGCCGATCACATGGGTCAGCCAGGTGCCGGCGGCGGCATAGAAGAAGGCGGCCCAGACCATATAGCCGGGGATGCTGATCTCATGGCCTGCGAGCGTGACATCAAGCGGGCCCGAGAGCGTCCAGAGAATGCCGAGGAAGGAGGCCAGGGTGACGACGGCATTGAGGAGGCCGAGCGTCAGCGTCAGCGAATAGGCCGGGAACAGCCGCAGGTCTTCCGAGATGCGCTGGTCGGGGTTGTCGGTGCCCAGCCCCAGCATCTGCATGTGGTAGTAGTTCCGGCCGCCGAGCCAGTCGTTCAGCCAGTGCTCGGTCAGCCAGCGGCGCCAGCGGATCTGCAGCATCAGTTGCAGATACTGCTTGTAGACCGCGACGATGATGAAGGCGAAGGCGACGGCGGTGAAATACAGCAGCTGGAGCTTGAAGGTCTCGTAATCCTTGTCCTGCAGTGCCGTGTAGAAGGTATTGTACCAGAAATTGAACCACACGCTCAGGCCCACGCCGGCAAGGTTCAGGATCACGATCACGATCAGCAGGCCCCAGGCGCTGCGGCGTTCTTTCGGATCGGTGAAATAGGGTCTGGCCAGCGTCCACAGGTCACGGAAGAAACTGGGCGAGTCGGCGGTCTGTGGCATGGAAATGTCCCGGGCGGGCGGTGCGATGCGATGCAACGCGCGACCCTAGCCCGGGAAATGTGGCGAAGTCTCGGCCTGACGGCTGAAAATCAGCCGGATGAAAAATGTTTAATCCGGGACTGACGGCGCGTAGGTGCCGAAGCTCCACAGATGGCCCTCGGGATCGCGGGCCGAGAAATCGCGCGAGCCGTATTCGGTGTCGCGAATCTCCATCACGATCTCGGCACCGGCCGCCTGGACGCGCCGGTACAGCGAGTCGATGTCCTGCGCCACCAGATAGACGCCCTGGCTGGTGCAGCCGGCCCGTTTCGGTGGGATCAGGACAAACGGCCCCTCGGCCTGGCAACTGCCCAGCATCACCATGCCCATGCCGAACTGCAGTTCGGCATGGGCGATGCCGCCTTTGCCATCCGGATGCGACATCACGGTGCGGAAGCCGAAGGTCTTTTCCAGCCAGGCGATGGCGGCCGGTGCATCGTCATACTGCAGGAAGGGGTAAATGCTGGGAACCTGGGACATGATGCTCTCTGCTGTTGCGAGGACGGCGGAGAGGCTAAATGGGCTGGATGGCCCGGTCTTGCAAAAATGTAACCGGCTTACTCCACCGGCAGGCCGAACTGGCCGGACAGACGCAGCGCGAGATACGCATTGGGGGTGCGGCCGGTGATCTGGCGGAAATCGTTCGAAAAGTGCGACTGGTCGACATAGCCGGCATCCTGCGCGATGGCAGCCCAGTCGACGCTGGCGGCAGTGTCGACCAGTTGCAGCACCTGCCGGAAGCGCAGCAGACGTGCCGCCGTCTTGGGCGCGATGCCGACATGCTCGCGGAAACCGGCGGCGAGATGCTTGCGGCTGCAGCCGATCTCCCCGGCCAACGAGGCAATCGAAAGCTGGCCGCCCTCCTGCTGCAGCCGGCGCAAGGCCCAGGCGGTCTGGCGCGCGCCGGCGAGGTCGAAATCGCCACCGACAGCCAGGCGCGACAGGATCGCGGCCTCAAGATGGCGGAAGCCTGTCGCCCAGCCGTTGGCGTTCTGCAGGCCCTCGATCAGCTGCCTTGCCGGCGCAGCCCCCAGCAGGTCATGCAGGCTGAAAACGCGATTGGCCAGGTGGTGCAGCGGCAGGCCAAAAAAGCGTCGCGCGCCCAGCGGCGTGAACATCACCTGGAAGCCGCGCTGGTTGCCATTGGTTTCCGAGACGGCGTAAGCCTCGCTCAGGCCTGCACCGAAACCATCGCCACTGCGCACCGGGATCACATAGCCTGCCGTGTCGATGATGGTGATCGGATCGCCGAGATTGACGATCAGCACCGCAAACACCCCGGGCAGTTCGTGGCGACGCGCAAAAGCCGTGTCGCGTTCATCGTAACCGATATAGGTGTCGACGAGGCCGGCGAGATGCCGCGAGGGAGCGGCAAAGGCCATCTCCCAGCTGCCGCGCTCACCCTGCTGCCGGACCACCTTCATGCCGGCAGTATTCTGCGCCGGGGCGGGCGGGTCCAGTCCTATCGACGTTCGAGATGGAATTGCACGGGCACGATGAAGGTGGCCTTCTCGCTGCCCGGCGGCAGTTGCGGCGGCGGGAAGGGCGCGGCGCGGCGCGCCATGTCGAGTGCGGCCTGGTCCAGCAGGTCGTGGCCGCTGGCTTCCTTGAGTTCGAGGTCCAGCAGCCGGCCCGAGCGGTCCAGCGTCAGCGCGATACGCGGGATGCCTTCCTGGCAGCGCAGGCGTGCGGCGCGCGGGTAGTCGCGGTGACGGCCGAGCCAGTCGAGCAGGATCGGTGCATAGGGGGGTGCCGCCCGTTCCGCGGTGGCCGGCGGTTGCGGCAGGGAAGGCGCGGCCACGGGCTGCGTCGGCGCCGGTGCCGACGCTGCTTCGACGGGGGCTGGGATTGGTGTGTCGTCGCGCGGCAGCGTGGCCTGTTGTGGCGGACGCGGGCGCGGCTTCACGATCGGCCTCGGCGTCGGCGCCTCGATCTGTGGCACGGGGTCTGGCTCAGACATATCGGCCACAGGCTCCGGCAGCGGCGGTTCCGCCGGCGCAGGCTGTGCCGCCGCCGGTTCGACAGCGGGTTGCGCCGCGGGAATGACAATTTCGAAAACGGGGAACTGTTCCGGCTGCGACCGCGGAGGTGCGAGAGTGCCAGCGAGAAGCAGGCCGGCGATGCCGCCATGCATGGCGAGGGCCAGCGCCCAGCTGCGTGGCGCCGGATTGGCAGACGCCGTCACCCGGGACGGCAGCAGCCGTCCCGGAGTCTGCAGGTTTATGGCCCCTGCCGTTACCACCGGTACTCGGCACCGAGATAGATGGCGCGGCCGTCGCCCGGATTGAACTGCGCCGAGCTGGCCGTGCCGGTCGGCAGCACACCCACTTCGGCGATATATTTCTTGTCGAGCAGGTTGCGGCCGTCGACGAAGACCTTCAGCCCGCCGCCGAAATCGTAACCGGCCCTGGCACCCAGCAGGGCATAGGGCTCGGTCTTCAGGGTATTGGCGTTGTCGACGTTATAGGCCTTCGGCACCCATTCGACATTCGGCCCGGCATACCAGCCGCTGGCATGCGTGTAGCGCAGTTCGGCCACCAGGAAATGCCGCGGCGCGCCTGGAATGTCGTTGCTGCCGTAAGTGCTGTGGTTGTCGAAATGGAAGTCGCTGTAGGTATAGGCACCGCGCAGCGCCATCTTGTCGCCCTGCGCAAAAGCATCGCGCAACGCGGTCCATTCGCCGCCCAGTTCAATCCCCTGATGGATGGTCGCGCCGATATTCTGCTGGCTCGACTGGCCATTGACCAGAATTGACTGCAACTCGTCCTGCAGCCAGGCGCGATAGAGCGCGGCATCCCAGGCAACGTCACCGCGGCTGCCGCGTATGCCGACTTCCAGCGTCTTCGACTTCTGCGAGTCCACCGCCACGGTGGTCGTGCCGAGTTCCGAGAACGGCGGCGGTTCGTCCGCCCAGCTCAGGTTGATGAAGGCCTGACTGGACGGCGCGTAGTCCCAGCGCAAACCCACTTTCGGATTGATGCTGTTATAACCGCGCTCGAAGGAGCGGTCGCCGTTGGACAGGAACTTGTCGTCCAGCTCGCGCCTGGCCATGGTGCCCTGCAGGCCGGTGATCACAGCGACGTCGTTCACCACATAGAAGGCATTCTCGCCATAGAGCTCGAAGGTGCGCGAGATCTGGTCGTCGAAGGCGGTCAGCGCCCCGCGCGCGCCGCCGACATTGTTGTAGGTGCGGGCCCGGTTGATGCCGGCGATGTAATTCGCGCCCAGCGTCAGCTCATTGCGATGGCCCGCCACCGTCAGGTCGTTGTACCACCTGACGAAGCCGCCGCCGTTGGTTTCGTCGTTGTCGATCACCGGCGTGAAGAAGGGCGGCGAATACAGCGGGTGGAACAATTCCTTGCGCGCCATGAAGGCGCCGACCGTCACTTCGCCGGTCTCGGTCAGGAAGGTGGTCTTGTTGGCGCCGCGCAGGGAGTCGATATTGCGCTTGGTGTTGCCCACGAAACTGCTGGCCGGAGTCTGGCGCGGATTGCTCAGCGCCTGCGCCTTGGTCAGCGAGCCGGGGATTTTCTGGTTGATGTCGGCGGCCGAGAGGAAGAAACGCGTTTCCGCGCCATCGCCGAACTGCAGTCCGATATTGCCGTTCAGCCGCTTGTAATCCTGATCGGTATGATCGCGGAAGCCGCTGCTGTGGCTGTAGGTCGGCGTGATGTAATAGTCGTAATTGCCCGACACGCCGCCCATGCCGAACTGGCTGCGCATGCTGTCGAAACTGCCGAATTCCTGGCGCAGCAGGAAGCCCGGATTGCTGCGTCCCGTCGGGCTGACAAAATTCACCGCGCCGCCCAGCAGCGAGGCGCCGTATTGCAGCGCATTGGCACCTTTGTAGACTTCGGTATAGTCGATGGTGAGCGGATCGATCTCCATCGTGTCGCCGGACCCATCGGCATCGGTGATCGGCACGCCGTCGCGCAGGATCCGGGTGCCGCGCAGGTGGAAACTGCGCGACAGGCCCGAGCCGCGGATCGACAGCCGCGAATCCTCCTGGCCGTATTTCGACTGGGCGAACACGCCCGGCACATAGCCGAGAATGTCCTTCACCGAATTGGCGCGACCGTCGCGGACTTCCGCGGCGGTGACGATGTCGACGCCGCCGGCGGTTTTCTCGATGCGGCGTTTCGCCTCTTCGGCATCCGGTACGGTGATCGCGTCATCGGCCGCCTTGGCGGTGACGGTGATGGGCTGGGTGACGACCTGCGCGGTGGCGGAGGTGGCAAGTAAGCCGGCGGCCAGCAGGCCCGGCAGGGAAAAACGAGACATGATGCGGTCCATGAGAATGCGTCCGGCCGGCAGCGCGGACCGGCGCAGCAAAGCTGCGCACGGAGTCCGGGCGTCGAGGCCGGAAAAGTTGCGATCTGGCTGGTTAGTGCTTGTGCTCGTGGCCGCCGGAGCCTGCGCCCGCACTGCCGGCTTTCTGCACCGGTACGGTTACGGTCACGCTGCCGGCTTTCGCGAAGGTCAGCGTCAGCGGAAAGCTGTCGCCTTCCTTCAGCGGCTGCTTCAGGCCGATCAGCATGATGTGATAACCACCGGGCTCCAGCGCAGTCTGGCCGTTGGCCGGCACGGGAATGTTTTCCACGGCACGCATGCGCATGGCGTCGCCATCCTTGATATGCGTGTGCAGCTCGACATTCTCGGCCACCGGTGAGGCGGCCTTCACCAGCCTGTCGGCGCTGCCGCTACCGTTTTTGAGCGTGAGGAACACGCCGCCGACCTTGGCCGGGGTGGCGCGGGCAAAGGGCTGCTCAACGGAAATGTCGCCGGCCTTGCTGGCCGCGGCCGCCTGCGGATGACCGTGATGGCCGTGGCTCATCTGCGCCACCTGCATTCCGTCGCTGCTGGCGATGCGGAACATCGCGGCGGGACGTTCGGCGCGCTGGCCGGCGGCCGGGATCTGGTCCCAGCGCGTTTCGCCGCCGGCGCAGGTCTGCACGACCGGCAGCCAGAACTGCTTGCCCGGGTCGTTCGGCAGCTTCAGCACCAGGCCGAATTCGTCGAACTGCTCGTTCGGCAGGCTGCCGCCGCTCCAGCTGATGGCGCTGACCACCGTATCGGTCATGCGGCCATGGCCGGCATCGAGCGGCTTTTCCAGTTTGGTGGTCTCGACCTTGATCTCCCAGCCCGGCTTGGGCTGCGCACTGGCATTGCTGATCCCGTCGGGGATGGTGACGCGGATGGCGGTGGTGGGCTTGCCGGCGCCACAGCCATGGCCGATACGCAGGCTGGTGCGGAAATAGCTGCCGGGCTTGGCCTCGGCGGGATCGGCAACGACGTGGGCAGAGGATGCGGTGGCGGACATCAGTGTGACCAGCGCAGCCGCGCCGGCAATCTTGAACATCGACATGGGAAGACTCCCGAAAATCCTGAAAACGAAAAGGTGGCGTGGTTCAGGCGAGGGAGAAAATGGGTGGCGCGCGGGCCTGCTGCGGCTGGCGCGAGGCCTGCGCCAGGGTGCTGCCGGCGGCGGCACCGTAAAGAACCGTGACGGCCAGGACCGGCGCGGCCGGCTGGGCTGCGACCGGCAGGAGGGCCGGCTGCAATCCGGCAAAGGACAGGCAGACCGGGCAGGACTTGGCAATCCTGGCGCCCTGGGACGGATCGGGAT
>JAEYSS010000125.1 GCA_023434425.1 Pseudomonadota bacterium
GCGACATAATCGCCCTCGCCAAGCCGTTCGGCCAGGCTGCTCCGGGCCAGCCAGGTGCTCCAGTCCGTCTCGTCGCGGCCAGTCCGGGCCGGCAGGGCAACCCAGACATGCCAGCCGTTGGAGATCAGGTAAACCGGCACCGTCGGCTGGCCGGGGGTGGGCTGGCGATGCGGGGCCGGCAGCAGGCCGAGCGCCAGGGCCGCCGCGCCATACAGGACGGGCAGGGCCAGCACGACCACACAGAGGATCAGAAGGAGGCGGCGGAAGCTGCGCATGGGGCGCTCTCATGCCGCAGAAATGTGGCGAGAATGAAGCGCGGGACCTGGCAAAGTCGCCGACTCGGTGGATAACCCCTTGGCGCAACAGCACATCTTTGGCTAGTATCCGGCAGACGAGATCTGGTTGGGGAACAGGATCGGCGCAGCCGGCCTGCAGATTGGGGGAATGACGATGCGTTTCCGTTTGCTGTCCGGCTTGGCCACAGCCGTGGTTGCCGCTTGCATGGCTTTTACCAGTGCGCAGGCCCAGGACAAGGACGATCCGTCCTTTCTGACGGTCGCCGCCGGCTACCATGACATCGCCGACGACCACGATGCCTTCGAAGGCCGCCTCGAATATCGCTTCGGCAACAAATTCTGGATCTTCAAACCCATGGTCGGCGTGCTGGCAACCAGCGATTCCGCCGTGATGGGTTATGCCGGCGTTCTGGTCGATATTTACTTCGGTCGCCGCTGGGTGCTGACGCCATCCTTTGCGCCGGGCCTCTATCGCGAGGGCGATGGCAAGGATCTGGGTGGCTCAATCGAATTCAAGTCGCAGCTCGAACTCAGCTACCGGTTCGACGACCGCTCGCGACTGGGCCTCGGCATCAGCCACATCTCCAATGCCAGCATCTACGACAGCAACCCCGGCACCGAGACGGTCTTTCTGACCTATTCGCTGCCGCTCGGGCGCTGACCCAGCATCGGGAAAGCGGCAGGATCCAGACCTGCCTGCTGCCAGACGGCGGCCGGCGAGACGCCGGCGGCGCGCAGGTCGCGTAAGGCCGGCGCATGTTTGCGCTTGGCCAGCCGCTCGCCGGCTTCGTCCAGCAGCAGCGCGTGATGCGCATAAGCCGGCACTGGCCAGTCGAACAAAGCCTGTAGCAGGCGATGCAGATGCGTGGCGGCAAATAAATCCCGCCCCCGCGTGACCAGCGTGATGCCCTGCAGCGCGTCGTCATGCGTGACGCAGAGATGATAGCTCGCCGGAATTTCCTTGCGCGCCAGCACCACGTCACCAAAGCCCTGTCTCAGCAGTCCGGCGGTCGTTTCCTGCCAGCCGGCATGCTCATCATGCCAGCGCAGCGGCCAGTTTCCGCGGACATGTTGACAGGCCGCCGCCATATCCAGCCGCAGGGCGTAAACCTCGCCGGAAGCGATACGCTGCGTGCGCTCGCCTGCTGACAGATGCCGGCAGGTGCCGGGATAGACCGCGCCCTCGAAACCATGTGGCGCATGGCCGGCCGCCGCGATCTCCGCCTGGATCTGTTTGCGGGTGCAGAAGCAGGGATACAGCAGGCCGCGTTGCTGCAGGCTGTCCAGCGTCGTGGCGTAGTCGGCGAAATGCCGCGACTGCAGGCGTACCGGTTCTTCCCAGCGCAGGCCCAGCCAGTGCAGGTCTTCGAAGATGGCCTGGGTAAATTCCGGACGGCAGCGGGTGGTGTCGATATCCTCGATCCGCAGCAGGAAACGGCCTCCGGCCTGCCGGGCGCGCAGGAAGGCGATCCCGGCCGCATAGGCATGGCCGAGATGCAGATAGCCGGTCGGGCTTGGCGCGCAGCGCGTTACGATGTCAGACTGCATAAGCGATTCCTGAGACCCTGAGCATATGGCAAACCTTCCGCCCGCCGCAAAGCCCGACACCCGCAAGCGCACGAAAGTCGCATTGCAGCAGCTTTGCGAGCGCGAGCCGAAATTCGCCGAGGCCTTTGCGGCTGTCGGCTTCATCGCCGATCGTCGCCGCCCGGCCGACTTCGCGAATCTGTGCCGCATCGTGATCGAGCAGCAGATTTCGGTGGCGGCTGCGGCGACGATCTGGGGGCGGCTGGAGGCTGCCGTGCAGGGACGCGCCAATGGCGTGTTCAGCCCCGAAAGAGTCCTGAAACTGACCGAGGCGCGCCTGCGCGCCTGCGGCCTGAGTGGCCCAAAGGTGCGCTACGTGCGCAATATGGCGCAGGCGGCGAAAAGCGGCGCCATCGATTTCGATCTGCTGCCCAGACTCGAAGACCATGCCGCCATCGCGATGCTGACCGAAGTGAAGGGCATCGGCCGCTGGACGGCGGAGATTTTCCTGATGTTCGCACTCGACCGCGAGGATATCTGGCCAGCGCATGACGTGGCACTGCAGGAGGCCGCGAAGCGTTTATTCGGCCTGAAGAGCCGGCCGGACGTGAAAAAGATGGACAGGATGGCCGAGAAATGGCGTCCACATCGCGGCGTCGCCGCCCGGCTGCTCTGGCGCTATTACGCGGTGACGGCGAAACGCGTGACCACCGATATCGCCACAGCCAGGGAGGTCGCCGCATGAGCGTGGCAATCGACGGACCGCGTCTCGACGCGGCCAGCGGCAAGGCGCGCAAGCTGGTGGTGCTGGTGCACGGGTATGGCGCCGATGGCAACGACCTGATCGAACTCGGCGCGCAGTGGCGCAACCTGCTGCCCGATGCGGCTTTCGTGGCGCCGCATGCGCCGGCGCGCATTCCCGGCTTTCCACCCGGCATGCTGGGCGTTCGGCAGTGGTTCGCGCTGGATGCCTACGATCCCAACCTGCTGCGCCGCGATCCGCATCACACGGCGGAAATCTATGCCACGATGCGGCGCGCCGCCGAACAGGCCGCGCCAGCGCTGGAACAGTTCGTGGCGACCGAACTGGAACGACACGGGCTTGAGCCGACCGATCTGGCGCTGGTCGGTTTCAGCCAGGGGACGATGATGGCGCTGCATGTGGGCCTGCGGCGCGATCCGGGTCCGGCCGGCATCCTGGGGTATTCCGGCGCACTGCTGGGCGGTGAGGAGCTGACCAGGCAGATCCGCAGCCGGCCGCCGATCCTGCTGATCCATGGCGATGCCGATGAGATCGTGCCGATCGAGGCGATGCATGCCGCGCTCCATACGCTGAGCCAGGCGGATTGTCCGGCCCGATTCCATGTCAGCCGTGGCCTGGGCCACGGTATCGATGGCCAGGGGCTGACGCTGGGTGGCGCCTTCCTCGCGGAGTGCTTCACCCGCGCCGGATGATGTGGAGTCGCCATGTGGATAACCTGCGCGACTTACAAAATAAGGTAGTTGTCATGATGTGGTAACCCCGCATATGGTAAGGGTAATACGGCGTTTCGGAACTGGGGAAGCAATGAACCCTGAGAGTTGCCCGGCGTTGGTTTTGAATGCGGATTACCAGCCGCTGTCCTACTTCCCGCTGTCGGTCTGGCCGTGGCAGGAAGTGGTCAAGGCGGTCTGCATGGATCGCGTCACGATTCTCTCCGAATACGATCAGGAAATTCATTCGCCGAGCATGCGCATGCGGCTGCCCAGCGTGGTGGCGCTCAAGCGCTATATCGCGCCGGCGCGGCGGCCGGCCTTCACCCGGTTCAACCTGTTCCTGCGCGACCGCTTCTCCTGCCAGTATTGCGGCAGCCGGCACGAACTGACCTTCGATCATGTCATCCCGCGTTCGCGTGGCGGGCTCACGCGCTGGGACAATGTGGTGGCGGCCTGCGCACCCTGCAATCTCACCAAGGGTGGCCGCATGCCCAATGACTGCCACATGCATCCGCGCATCCGCCCGCATATGCCGACCGTGCAGGAATTGCAGCGCAACGGGCGGGCTTTCCCGCCCAATTTTTTGCACGAGAGCTGGCGCGACTTCCTGTACTGGGACAGCGAGCTGGAGCCGTAAGGCTTGCTCGCCTAGACGCGTTCCGACAGCCAGATGGCGCCGCGCGTGACCGCCTTGATGCCCCGCGACAACAGGCCGTAGGCCGGCGCTTCGGCTGCGCCCTCGGCGCGCGCCGTATCGCGATGCGCCACTTCATCGGCGCGGAACTGCTCGATGGTCGCGCGCAGTTCGGGTTCGGCCTCGCCCAGCGCCGTTACCTGCTTGGCGTAATGCGCGTCGATCACTTCCTCGACAGCCTCCGTGCAGGCCATCGCGGCCTTCTCGCCCAGCAAGGCGGTGGCAGCGCCCAGCGCGAAGCCGCCGACATGCCACAACGGCGAGAGCAAAGTGGGGCGGACGCGGCGCTGCGGCAGCAGGCGGTCGAAGGCATCCAGATGCGCCTGTTCCTGCTGCAGCATATGGCGGATGGTCGGCGTCGAGCGTGCCGTTTTCAGCACCGCCAGCTGGCCTTCGTAAATCCGCTTGGCGCCATATTCGCCGGCATGGTCGACGCGCAGGATACGCTCCAGCAGGGCGCGCGGATCGGGATCGCCGGCAAGGCGCCTTTTCTGCATCACACGGCCTCCTGCTGCGCGCGACGGGCCGCGAGGATGGAGAAGATCGTCAGCGCCGCGGCCCAGAGGGCATTCCAGCCGGCCATCGAAAGGCCCAGCACGCGGATCGCCGCCTCGTCGCAGCGCACCACCGGCGCGGTCATCAGCTGCGCGCGCAGGTCTTCCAGCGTGGTGGCGGTGGACGTGCCGGCGCAGCTGGTCAGGCCCTGCCACCATTTCCATTCCACGCCGGCATGAAACACGCCGATGCCGCCGGTGATCAGGAAGCTCAACACCGCCAGGGCCAGCAGGGGCACGCGCCAGCGCGGTAGCAGCATGGCGCCAAGGCCGAAGAAAATCGCGGCGATATACGGCCAGCGCTGCCAGTGGCACATCTCGCAGGGCGGCAGGCCGAAGCCGTATTGCGAGACCAGCACCAGCACCAGCGTGCCGGCCGCCGCGAGGGCGACGAGCAGGCCGGACCGGTTGGGCTGCAGCAGGCTGTGGATCATTGCTCAGAAAACATAGCGCACGGCGACAAAGCCGCCAATCAGCGCGACCAGGAACAGGATGCCAAGGATATTCAGTCGCTTCTCGATAAAGTCGCGGATCGGCTCGCCATACATGCGCAGCAGGCCGGCCACCAGGAAGAAGCGCAGGCCGCGGGTGACGATCGAGGCTGCCATGAAGACGGCCAGGCTGAAATGGGCCGCACCG
Source organism: Pseudomonadota bacterium (assembly GCA_023434425.1). Classification (GTDB taxonomy): domain Bacteria; phylum Pseudomonadota; class Alphaproteobacteria; order Ferrovibrionales; family Ferrovibrionaceae; genus Ferrovibrio. The sequence goes on from JAEYSS010000125.1 coordinate 5,187, forward strand.
CTGGCGATGGTCACAATCTTGTAGGGGATGGGGGTCAGGCCCTTGATCAGGATGATCCACACGCCCCATTCGGCGTAAGCATCCTCGAAGGCCTGCCATTTCTCGGCATAGCCGTAGAGGTCGATCACCCAGCGGCCGAGCGTCTCGAGCAGGAAATAGCCGATGGCATAGCCGAACAGGCCGCCGATGACCGAGGCGACGGTGCAGACGGCCGCGTAGTACCAGGCCCGGCTGCGATCAGCCAGGCACATCGGGATCAGCATCACATCCGGCGGGATCGGAAAGACCGAGCTTTCCAGGAAAGAGACAACTGCCAAAGCGCGGTCGGCGCGGGGCCGCGCGGCCTGACGCATGGTCCAGTCGTAAAGGGAGCGGAACACCGGGACAAATCTCCGAATGCCGGGAAGGCCGAAAGCTGTATGCCGGAGGCGGCGAGGCTTGTCCATGCGGCGACCGGTCGCCGGGATGACAATGGCGTGTTTCCGGCCGTGGTTTCCCGCGGATTTCGCGGCAAGGGCTGGCCGTTGATTCGGGGGCGGTGTTGAGTAATATCCGCCGGCTGTAAATTCCTCGGCACGCTTCGGCGTCACGGCCGGGCCCCAGTGGTGAAATTGGTAGACGCGACAGACTCAAAATCTGTTATCCGCAAGGGTGTGCTGGTTCAAGTCCGGCCTGGGGCACCACCGTTCTTCAGCAGCGATACGAAAAAGCCGGAGCGCCCATCGGGCCTCCGGCTTTCGCTATTCACGGTCTGACCTGAACGGTCAGTGTTTTTTCACCGCGTCGCGCACGGCGTCTTTGGCGCCGCCGACCGCGTTCTGGATCTTGCCTTCGGCCTTATCGGCGCGGCCTTCGGTTTTCAGTTTGGCGTCGCCCGTCAGGTTCCCGGCAGCTTCCTTCACATTGCCTTTTACCTGCTTGGCGGTGCCTTCGATCCGATCCTTGTCCATCCTGCTCTCCTTTGCGTTGTACCCGTATTCAACACAGCTGAGGCGTGAACGTTCCGACAAGACTTCACTGCGGGAACAAAGCGCTGTCGCGAGGTATTTTTATAACAGCCAAGCGTAAGCAGAGGTTTGTGAGGACGGATCAAAAAGCCGGTTGAAAAAGGACAGAAAATCACCAAGTCCAAAGAGTATCCACAACTAGGGCTATCAGCAGGATCGGTAAGCATGCAGCGTCCCCTACAACTGGTATTTCGCGACATGAAGACTTCGCTCGCGCTGGAGACCTTCATCCGGGACCGCGTCGCGCGGCTGGAACAGCATCATCCGCGCATCATTGGCTGTCGCGTGGTGGCCGAGATGCCGCATCGCAGTTCGGCGGGGCCGAGACCCTCGCCCAAAGCGGCGCTGGCGCTTTCGGTGGAGGTCGAGATTCCCGGCAAGCCGATGGTCGTGGTGAAAGACGCCGAAGCGCGCCGGGAAGCCAAGGACGATCAACTCGCGGTCGTCACCCATGTCTTCGAGGTGGTGGAGCGCCGCCTGCGCGAAGCCTGGCGCGATCGTAACAAGGGCGGTACGACGCGGCAGATTGCCGATGATGGCAGTGTGCCGGTCGGTTAACCGCCGTTTTCATCGCGGGCGCTGAGCGGCCGGGCGACATCTTCGAGTGCGCGCCGCTCAGCCGCAACGCCCCAGATCGCCTGTATGATGCCGGCGAAAATCATCAGAACGGCGCCGAACAGGTAGCCGGCGAACACGCTGTTGCGCGATCCGGTTTCGATCAGGGCGCCGAAGACGAAGGGCGCCGCCACACCGCCCACGCCGGTACCGATCGCGTAAAAGGCCGCGATGGCGAGCGCACGGATTTCGACCGGGAAGGTTTCGCTCACCGTCAGATAGGCCGAACTGGCCGCTGCGGAGGCGAAGAAAAAGATCACCGTCCAGGCCAGGGTCTGGGACTGGCTGCTGAGCAGGCCTTCGCGGAACAGCCAGCCGCTCACCGCCAGCAACAAACCGGACAGGATGAATGTGCCGGCGATCATCGGCCGGCGGCCGAGCGTATCGAACAGGCGGCCGAGGAGCAGCGGCCCGAGCACATTGCCCAGGGCAAAAGGCAGGATATACCAGCCGACGCCGGCGGCCGGCACGTCGTAGAAATCGGTCAGCACCAAAGCATAGGTGAAAAAGATTGCGTTGTAGAAGAATGCCTGCGCCGCCATCAGCGTCAGCCCCACCAAAGACCGCTGGCGATGCCGATGGAACAGCGTATGTGCCGCGTCGCGCAGGCCCAAATGCGCACGACGGCGGAGATGGAGCGAGGTGACGGGCGCATCCGGATCGATCTGGCCGAGGCGTTCGATCCGTTGCACCACGGCCTCGGCTTCCGCGATATGGCCATGCGTGATCAGCCAGCGCGGGCTTTCCGGGATCCAGACCCGCATCGCCAGGATCGGCAGGGCCAGGATCGCGCCGATCAGGAAGCAGATCCGCCAGCCCCAATCTGCATCAAAAACGGCAGCATCCAGCAGCAGGATGGAGCCGGCGGCGCCCATCGCAGCGCCAACCCAGAACGTGCCGTTGATGGTCAGGTCGCTCCAGCCGCGATAACGCGCCGGGATCAGTTCCTGGATCGTCGAATTGATCGCGGTGTATTCGCCGCCAATGCCGGCGCCGGTCAGGAAGCGGAACAGCGCGAAACTCCAGATGTCCCAGCTGAAGGCAGTGCCGGCGGTCGCCAGCGCGTAGACCGCCAGCGTGACGAAGAACAGCAGTCGGCGCCCCAGCCGGTCGGTCAGCCAGCCGAACAGCAGCGCGCCGACCACCGCGCCGGCCAGATAGGCACTGCTGGCCAGGCCGATTTCCAGGTTGCTGAATTGCAGGCTCGGACTTTCCTTGAGCGCACCGGCCACGGCGCCAGCCAGGGTGACTTCCAGCCCATCCAGAATCCAGGTGATGCCGAGCGCCATTACAACCAGGCTGTGAAACCGGCTCCAGCGCTGGCGATCCAGCCGGCAGGGGATGTCGGTGTGGATATCTGTTCCGACTCCGGCCCTGGCTTCGCGTCCGGCGGTTGTCATGCGGGTTGCCGGAAGAAGTGGGTTTTTCGGCGCGATTCTGTCATCTTGCCATCCCGACAGAAATCGTTATGCTTCATAACAATTACAGGCCAAGCAAAAATAAAGATGTCCAGCATGCGTCTCGATCCTGCCGACCGTCTCGCCAGTACCAACAGCGGCGCCCATCTCGGTCTTCCCGCCACGCTGTCGGTCAGCCTGGAGGACGATATTGCCGTGCTGAAGCTGCAGCGGGCGGCCAAGCGTAACGCCCTGGACAACGCCACGGTTCTCGGCCTGCAGACGTTTTTCCTCAATCCGCCGACCGGCGTGAAAGCGGTCGTGCTGGATGGCGAGGGCGAACATTTTTCGGCCGGCCTCGATCTCAGCGATACCCGGGAATTGTCGTCCACCGACGGCGTGTTCCATTCGCGGATGTGGCACGAGAGTTTCCGCCATATCCAGTTCGGCAAGGTGCCGGTGATTTCGGTGCTGCATGGCGCGGTGATCGGCGGCGGGCTTGAACTGGCCGCCTCGACGCATGTACGGGTCGCGGAAACCTCCACTTTCTACGCCCTGCCCGAAGGCCAGCGCGGCATTTTCGTTGGCGGCGGCGGTTCGGTACGGATTCCGAAGCTGATCGGCACCGCCCGTATGATGGACATGATGCTGACCGGCCGCGTCTACAATGCCGAAGAGGGCCATGCCATCGGCCTGTCGCAGTATCTGGTCGGGACGGGCGAGGGCATGAGCAAGGCGATGGAACTGGCGAAAAAGATCGCCGGCAACGCCCCGATGACCAATTTCGCCGTCATGCATGCTCTGCCGCGCATTGCCGACAGCTCGCCCGAGGCTGGCTACATGATGGAAGCGATGATTTCGTCGATTGCCCAGGCGGATGCAGAGGCCAAAACCCGCATTCGCGATTTCCTGGAAAAGCGCGCAGGCAAGGTCGGCAAGTAACGCATCACATCGGCCAGATCGCGATAACGCGGCGGCCGGGCCAAAACGGCCGGGACTTGGGAGGAGTTCGCGTATGAGTCACCATCCGCATCGTCAGGTCAATTACGGCCGCGCCGAGACCGAGTTCACCCGGCTGCAGGACGGCACGATCCTGATGCGCTCCCCGGAACAACTGGAGAGCTATCCTGAAAAGCTGACCGAGAAGATCGATCACTGGGCCAAGGCGGCGCCGGAGCGCAGTTTCATGGCGCAGCGGGATGCCAAAGGCGAATGGCGCCGGCTGAGCTATGCCGATCTGCAGCGCCAGGTGCGCGCCATCGGCCAGGCTTTGCTCGACCGCAAGCTGTCGGTCGAACGACCGGTCGCCATTCTGTCCGATAACGATCTCGAACATGTCCTGCTGGCACTGGCGGCGCAGTATGTCGGCGTGCCCTCGGCGGCGATCTCGCCGGCTTACTCTCTGGTTTCTTCGGATCATGCCAAGCTGAAACATGTGCTCGGCCTGCTGAAACCCGGTCTGGTTTTTGCTTCCGATGGCGCGCGCTACGCGACGGCGATCAATGCTGCCGTTCCGGCCGAGGTCGAAGTGGCGGTGACGGTCAACCCGCTGCCCGGCCGGCCGGCGACGCCCTTCACGGCGCTGGTGCAGACGACGGCGACCGAGGCGGTGGAGCGCGCGCATTCCGCCGTCACGCCGGACACGGTGGCGAAATTCCTGTTCACCTCGGGCTCAACCGGCATGCCCAAGGGCGTGATCAATACCCAGCGCATGCTGTGCAGCAACCAGCAGATGATCCTGCAGTCGCTGCCGGTCTTCGGCGAGGAGCCGCCGGTCTTCATCGACTGGCTGCCGTGGAACCACACTTTCGGCGGCAACCACAATATCGGGATCACGCTGTATAACGGCGGTTCACTGTATATCGACGACGGCAAGCCGGTGCCGGCGCTGGTCGAGCGCACGGTGCGGAATCTGCGCGAGATCGCGCCGACCGTGTATTTCAACGTGCCCAAGGGCTTTGAAATGCTGGTGCCCTACCTGCGTGAGGATCGCGGCTTGCGCGAGACCTTCTTCAGCAAGCTGAAGATGATCTTCTTCTCTGGCGCCGCATTGCCGCAGCATGTCTGGACCGCGCTGGAGGAACTGGCGGTCGAGACCATCGGTGTGCGCATCCCGATCATCAGCGGGCTGGGTGCCACCGAGACGGCGCCCTTCGCCATCTGCGCCAACTGGCCGGTGGACCGCTCCGGGATCATCGGTTTGCCGGTGCCGGGCCAGGAACTGAAGCTGGTGCCGAATGGCGGCAAGCTGGAAGTGCGCGTGCGCGGGCCGAATATCACACCGGGCTACTGGCGCATGCCGGAGATCAGCGCCAAGGCCTTCGACGAGGACGGCTACTACAAGATGGGTGACGCTGCCCGCTTCATCGATCCCGACAGGCCCGAGAAAGGCTTGATGTTCGACGGCCGTATCTCGGAGGATTTCAAGCTGACCAGCGGCACCTGGGTCAGCGTCGGGCCGCTGCGGGCGAAATTCATCGCGCATTTCGCACCCTACGTTCGCGACGTCGTCATCGCTGGCCACGACCGCACGGATCTGGCCGGCCTTGTCGTTGTCGATCTCGACAATTGCCGCGCGCTCTGCCCGGATCTGCCGGCCGATGCCGGCCTTGCGCAGATCGTGCACGATCCCCGCGTGCGGCGACGCTTTGCCGAGCTGGTCGAAAGCTACGGCCGGCAGGCCACCGGCAGTTCGACCCGGATCGAACGTATCGTGCTGCTGGACGAAATGCCCTCGCTCGATGTCGGCGAAGTGACCGACAAGGGCTCGATCAACCAGCGCGCCGTACTGGATCATCGCGCCGCGCTGGTCGAAGACCTTTATGCAGCCATCCCGTCTTCCCGTGTCATCACCGCTAAGGAAAGCATCGCCAATGTCGCGTAACGCCGGTCTCGCCCAGGACTACAAGGATATCTGGCTGCTCGATGGCGTGCGCACGCCGTTCGCCGATTACAACGGCGCGCTGGCCGATATTTCGCCGATCGATCTCGGCATCAAGGTGGCGAAGGATGTGCTGAAGAAGGCCGAGATGCCGGCCGAGGATATCGGCACGGTGGTTGCCGGGAACATGGCGCAGGCCTCTTACGATGCCTATATGCTGCCGCGCCATGTCGGACTTTATGCGGGCGTGCCGATGGAGGTGCCGGCGCATCTGGTACAGCGCGTCTGCGGCACCGGCATCGAGGCGATCATGCAGGCGGCCGGCCAGATCCAGATGGGCCAGACCGAGGCCGGGCTTGTCGTCGGCGCGGAGTCGATGAGCCGCAATCCGGTGGCCTCTTACACCCATCGCAACGGCTTTCGCATGGGCCAGGTCGAATTCAAGGATTTCCTCTGGGAAGCCCTGATCGACACCGCGCCCGGCATCATGATGGGCGATACGGCCGAGAATCTGGCGCGCGAATACCAGATCACGCGTGATGAGGTGGATCAGTATGCCGCCGAAAGCTTTGACCGGGCCGTGAAGGCCAAGGCCGACGGCTATTTCGCCGGCGAGCTGACCAAGGTCACCAGCGAGGAATTCAAGCTGGAGGGCTATAACAGCCGCGGCATCAAGATGAGCCGCAAGGCGCCGGAGCTGACCGAGGATACCCATGTGCGGCCCTCGCCGGTCGAGGCACTGGCGAAAATCCGGCCGGCCTTTGGCGGCGTGCAGACCGGCGGCAATTCGTCCGGCGTGGTGGATGGCGCCGCCGCCGCCATCGTGGTCTCGGGTGACTACCTCAAGGCCAAAGGCCGCACGGCGCTGGCCCGCGTGGTGGCTGGCGCCAGTGTTGGCGTGAAGCCTGAGGTGATGGGCATCGGTCCGGTGCCGGCGATCCAGGCGGTCTGTGCCAAGGCCGGAATTTCCGTGGACCAGATTGACCGCTTCGAAATCAACGAAGCCTTCGGCGCGCAGGTGATGGCCTGCATGCGTGCGCTGAACATTCCGCGCGACAAGCTGAACGTGAATGGCGGCGCGATTGCCATTGGCCATCCGCTGGGTGCAACCGGTATTCGACTCTCAGTCACCGTCGCGCGCGAATTGAAGCGGTCCGGCCTGCGCTATGGCGTGGCCTCGGCCTGCATCGGCGGCGGGCAGGGCATTGCGCTGCTGATTGAGAATCCCGACTACAAGAAGAACTAAGCCGGCGGCGTTCAGCCAAGGCTCATTAAACGGTCGAGCAGGCTGAGCAGCTGCTGTTTGTCGGCACTGCCCAGCACGGTCTCGACGCGTTTTTCATGCTGGGTCACCAGATGGCGGTAGGCGTCCTTGAGGAAGCCTTCGCCTTTCGGGGTCAGGAACAGCGCGTTGGAGCGACGGTCGCCCGGTGCCGGGGCGCGGCGGGCCAGCTTGCGCTGTTCCAGTTCATCCAGCAAAGCGACGAAATTGGCGCGGTTGATGCCGAGCGCTTCGCTGACGCGCGACTGCTTCAGGCCAGGATTGGCGGCGATAATGGCCAGCACCGAGAACTGCGCCGGGCGCAGGTCGAAATCCTTCATAGCCACCAGGAAATCCTGGAAGACCGACAGCTGGGCGCGGCGCAGGCGATATCCCAGCAGGTTGTCGAGTAGCCCAAGGCTGACCGGCTGGGGTTCTTCAGACGGGGCAATCTCGGCGGTTTCGGTCTTGCGGCGAGGTGTGGGCATAAATCTGGGTTTAGACGGTCCGTGCCGGTCTGACAATCGACATGGCGAATTTCCGATAATCGTGCCCCAATATTGTTGTTTCTCATAACAATGCTTGACCTACGAGCTGGCGTTGCCACAATCAGGAAAAATTAGTTGGGAGGCCAACCATTATGAAGACCCATATCCATCGTGTGCCCATCGAATGGGGCGATGCCGATCCGGCGCGTATCGTATTCTATCCGCGCTATTTCGCCTGGTTCGACGCCGGCACCCGGCATTTGTGGGAAAGTGTCGGTATCGACATGCGCACGGTGTTCGACCAATACGGCGTCGTCGGCATCCCGATTACCGAGGCGAATGCGAAATTTCTCAGCCCGTCGAAATTCGGCGACGTGATCGAAGTGCACAGCAGCATCTCCGAATGGGGCGAGAAGCATTTTCTCGTCACCCATAAGGTGTTCAATGCCGGCGTGCAGGCCGTGGAAGGCTACGAGCGCCGCGTCTGGGCAGCCGAGCGGCCGGACAAGCCGGGCCGGCTGAAGGCGCTGCCGGTACCCGACGAGATCCGCAAACTGTTTGACTAGGTGAGCGTTCAGGCCAGCGCCATGCGGATGCCTTCGGCGGCATAGAGCAGCGGCGAGAGAAAGCGCTGCTGCATCTCTTCCGCCGTGATGCGGCTGGCATG
>JAEYSS010000239.1 GCA_023434425.1 Pseudomonadota bacterium
CAGGTGGTCTTGCCGGCGCCGTTGGGACCGATCAGGCCGACAATGCCGTCCCTGGGCACGCTGAACGAGGCGCGCGACACCGCGCGCAGGCCGCGATAGCTCTTCGAGATGCCATCGACAACCAGGAGATCGCTCATTTCCGCATCGCCAGACCCAGCTTGCGTCGCAGCACCGGCCAGATGCCATGCGGCAGGTACATGATCACCACCGCCAGGCAGACGCCGTAGAAGACCTGCTTGATACCGGGAATGTCATAGCCCAGCCCATGCACGACCTCGTTGAGCCCTTCGGCCAGCAGAGTGAGCACGAAGGCGCCGAGGATCGGGCCGAACAGCGAGCCGACGCCGCCGATGATCGGGCCGAGGATCAGCTCGATCGAGCGGTTCATGCTGAAAATCTGCTCGGGGAACAGGTTGTTGTAATAGAAGGCGAAGAACACGCCGGAGAGCGCGGTCATGCCGGACGAGATCGCCACCGCGATCATCTTGTAGCGGAAGATGTTGATGCCCAGCGTCTGCGCGGCTTCAGGCTCCTCGCGGATCGCCAGCCAGTAATAGCCGATGCGGCCGGTCAGCAGCCAGCGGCAGAAGAGGAAGGCCAGCACGGTGATGGCCAGCAGGATGTAGTAGAACATGGTCGGCGAGCCGCGCAGGTTGAGCGGATCGTTCACGCTGTACTGGGTTACCGGCAGGAAGAAGCCGCCCGAGCCGTTCACCCACATGAAATGGTCGAAGCCGACGCGGGTGAATTCGGCGAAGGCGATGGTCAGCAGGGCGAAATACACGCCGCCGATGCCGAAGCGGAAGGCGAGGAAGCCGATCACCAGCCCGGCCGCCATGCTGATCAGGATGGCGATCCACACACCCGCCCAGGGACCGATGCCGAAATGCACATAGAGGGCCGCGGCGGTATAGGCGCCGAGGCCGACATAGAGCGAGTGGCCGAGGCTGAGCTGGCCGGCAAAGCCCATCATCACGTTCCAGGCCTGGCCGGTATAGGCGAAATACAGCACCAGGATCAGCACCGACAGGAAGTAGTTACCGACGAATAACGGCGCGACCAGCAGGAAGGCCAGCAGCAGGCCGAGCAGGATGAGGGCGCGCCTTGGCACGCCGTCGAGCAGACGCGCGATCATGCTTTACGTCCCAGCAGGCCCTGGGGCCGGAACAGAAGAACCAGGATGAGGATGGCGACGCCGAACATGGTTTTGGCCGAGGGCGCGAAGAAGAGTCCGGACATGGCTTCCGACAGGCCGATCAGGACGCCGCCGAGCAGCGCGCCGGGCATCGAGCCCAGTCCGCCGATGATGACGATGACGAAGGCCTGCAGGGTAAACACAGGTCCGATATTGGGCGTGGTGTCGATCAGCAGCGTCATCATCGCGCCGGCGGCGCCGACGATGGCCGAGCCGATGCCGAAGGTGAGGGCATAGAGCTGCTTGACGTTGAGGCCGACGACCAGCGCGCCGAGATGGTTGTCGGCGCAGGCGCGGATCGCCTTGCCGGTGCGGCTCAGCTTGAAGAAAGCGAAAAGCCCGGCGGTGATCGCCAGCGCCAGGACGGCGGTGATCACGCGCACCTTGTCGATCAGCAGCGGCCCGACCTCGATGGAGTCGAGGGCGTAATCGACCAGCACGTTGCGGGCATCGGGGCCGAAGATCATCAGCAGGCCGTTGACCATGATGATCGCCACGGCGGCCAGCAGGATGAACTGGCTGTGTTCGGGCCGGTTGATGAAGGGATTGATCAGCACGGCCTGCATCGCATAGCCGAGCGCGAAGAGGAGGACGGCAATCGGGATCATCGACACCAGCGGGTCGATATTCCAAGCGCCGAAAGCGACGATCGCGGCGTAGGACGCGATCGTCATCATTTCGCCATGGGCAAAATTGACCACGCGGACCACTCCGAAGATGACAGACAGGCCCAGGGCCATCAGGCCATAAACCAGTCCGGTCAGGATGCCCTGTACGGCAACGGTAAGAATCAAATCGGCGGGCATCGGTTTCTTCGAGTGATCACGCGTGGGTTATGACGATTTAGGTCCGCTTCTGCCAGCTCGGCAGCGGCAAGGTCAGGTTGTCTTCCGCGATATCGAGCGGCAGCACCACCTTCGGACGCTGGTCGAGATTCTGCAGCGTCACCGACTTGATGTTGACGTTCTGGCCCTTCTCGTTGAACTGCAGCGGGCCGCCGGCCATCACGTGATCGGTGATGTTGGTCTTGCGGATCGCGTCGGCCAACGCGGCGCCGGCCGTGCTCTTGGCGGCGTTATGCGCCAGCGCAGCCACCATGACGGCTTCGAAGGAGAAGCCGACATTGAGCTCGAACAGTTCGCCCTTGTAGGCCTTGGTGAACTCGTCGAGCAGCTTCTGCGTCATGCCGGACCGCGGATTGTACCAGGGCACGTTGGTCAGCAGGTAGTTCGAGAACTTGCCCAGCGTCTTGTAGAACTGGCCCTCGTAGAAGCCCGGCGCGCCGGGGCTCATCACGATCTTCGGTTCCCAGCGCTGCTTCACCATCTCGCGCACCATCAGGATGGCGTCGTTCAGGCGCGTCACCGGCATCAGCATTTCGGCGCCGGTGGCCTTGGCCTTGGCGATTTCCACCGACAGATCCTTGGCCTGCGGATCGTAGGCAATCGTCTCGACGATCTGGAACGGCAGGTTGAAGCGCGGCGCCATCGCCTTGATCGCGCCGCCCATGGCCTGACCGAAGGTGTCGTTCACATGCATGAAGACGGCGGTTTTCGGCGTGATGCCGCTCTTTTCGAACACGCCCTTCATCAGGTTCAGGCCGTCGCCGACCAGCATCGGCGCGGTCGGGAAGTTGCGGAACACGAACTTGTAGCCCTGTTCGGTGATCTGCGGGGCGGCTGCCACGTTGATGATATAGGGCACGCCCTTCTGTTCGGCGACCTGGGCGATGGCGGCGGACTGGCCGCTGTCGAAGGCGCCGATCAGCACATTGGCGCCGTCGTTGATCAGCTTTTCGGCGCGGGCACGTGCGACGTCGACATTCGACTCGGTGTCGGCGTTCATGATCTCGACATCGGCCTTGATGCCGATCTGCTGCAGCACCTTCGGCGCCAGGTCGATGCCGCGCTGGCAGGCGATGCCGAGCTGGGCCTGGAAGCCCGAACGCGGATGGATCGAGCCGATCTTCAGTTTGCCGCTTTGCGCCTTCACGATGTTGAAGGGCGCGGAGCCGGCGACGAGTGCGGCGCCTGCCGCGGATGCCGCGAACTGGCGGCGCGTAAGCTTGATGCTCATGGTTTCCTCCGTTTTTTGACCTGTTATGCCTCAGGACACAGATGCGCGTCGCCCGGCAGAGGCGGCGCGTTTGGTGCGGGATGCGACTGCATCGTCGTCGATGGCGGAAAGGTTCGCTGCCGGCTGGCTGCCCTGCGCACGGCGCTCTTCGGCGATCGGGGTGGGTGCGGCGACAAACTTGTGCAGCAGCTGCATCAGGGTGCGATGTTCGTCCGGGCTCAGCGCCTTGTTGATCAGCATGTCATGCTGCTGCACCCGGGCGACGAATTCGGCCATGCGGCGTTCGCCGCCGGCGGTCAGGAACAGACCATAGGCGCGGCGATCATGCGGATCGGCACGGCGCTCGACCAGGCCGAGGCGTTCCAGCCGGTCGGTCATGGTCATGGCGCCGGAACGGGCCACGCCCAGCGCCTCGCCCAGCCGGCTCTGCTGGATGCCGGGATTGCGCTGTACCAGCATCAGTGCGGAGAACAGCGCCGGGCTGACACCGGTTTCGCCCAGGCGGCCGTAGAAATCCTCCCAGACGCGCAACTGCGCGAGGCGGAGCAGATAGCCGACGTGATTGGGTAGCGTGCCGTAATCGACCGCACGGCTTTCGCCGCGTTGCGCCGATCTCGGGCGGTCGGCTTTGACCGCGTTGCGAACGGCTGGGCTGCGCATGGGCGCTGGCACGGTGAATGGTCCTCCCCCGGACGTTCCTGGCCGGCTCTGGCGGCCGGACGACTTCTTGTGCATCGGATTGTAGCGGGGAATAACAGTAATGCAAGCGAACGAATTTCCGTTCGCGGCGGATCGGCACCACTACAACAGGCTTGGGCCTGTCACGCCAGAGTCATAGCCGGATGGCAGGCTGCGAATCGTCCGGCAAAGGTATGCCGGCCGCAACTTTCCTGGCCGGTCCGGCTCCCCGCCCTGACCGGCCCTTTTTTGCTATTGAATGCTCAGGCTGATTTGGGCTTGCGGCGCTCGTCGCCGCTGCGGCGGCTCGGCCGCTGGCGCCGTTCCTGCTCCGGCGGCAGCGGCATCTCCGCCCGGCGGTCGGCCATGCGGCGGCGGTCGGCCAGGCGCCGGCGATCCGGGCCCACGAAACCCGCGCTGCGGATGAATTTGCGCGGCATCTGCAGCACATGCATCAGGCGCAGCACCAGCCCTTCCATCGACAGCGGCTTGCGCACGATCTCGTTCACCCCGGCATCGCGCGCGGCGGCGACCAGGCCCGCATCGGGCGAACCGGTCATCAGGATGATCGGCAGCGGGTCGTTTTCGCGGCGCAACCGGCGGGTCAGCGTCAGGCCGTCGCCGCCGGCGGCATTGCCCGGCAGCTTGTGGTCGAGCAGCACCACGCTGGGGCGCTGTTCGACGATCTGGCGCATGGTTTCGGCAGCCGTACTGGCCACGATGATCGACGGGAAGCCCATGCCGAGCAGCACGTCGCGCAGGGTGCGGCGCAGGCCGCGATCACCCTCTGCCACCAGGATGGTGGAGCGGCGGAAGGCGCCCGGATCGATGCGGCGGGTCTTGGGTTCCTGGACGGTCATGATGGCGAAGCTAAGGGGTTCTCGACCCTCAAGCTTCGCCATTCATCGTTAAGGAAAGGTTTGCGCGGCGCGGTTCAGTCGCGGAGCAGGTCGTTAATCGACGTCTTTGAGCGGGTCTGGGCATCGACGCGCTTGACGATCACGGCGCAGTAGAGCGACGGGCCCGGCGTGCCGTCGGGCAGCGGCTTGCCCGGGATATTGCCCGAGACCACCACCGAATAGGACGGCACGCGGCCGACGAAGACTTCGCCGGTGGCGCGGTCGATGATCTTGGTGCCGGCGCCGAGATAGACGCCCATCGAGAGCACGGCGCCTTCTTCCACGATCACGCCTTCCACCACTTCGGAGCGCGCGCCGATGAAGCAGTTATCCTCGATGATCACCGGGTTGCCCTGCAGCGGCTCCAGCACGCCGCCGATGCCGACGCCGCCCGAGAGATGTACGTTCTTGCCGATCTGCGCGCAGGAGCCGACGGTGGCCCAGGTATCGACCATGGTGCCGCTGTCGACATAGGCACCGAGATTCACGAAGCTCGGCATCAGGATCACGCCCGGCGCCACATAGGAGCCGCGGCGCGCCACCGCGCCCGGCACGGCGCGGAAGCCGGCGGCGCGGAACCGCTGTTCGTTCCAGCCGGCGAATTTCGACGGCACCTTGTCGAACCAGCTGGCGCCGCCCGGCGCGTCGCTGATCAGCATGTTGTCGGTCAGGCGGAAACTCAGCAGCACGGCCTTCTTGGCCCACTGGTTCACGCTCCATTTGCCGTCTGCCTTTTCGGCGACGCGCAGCTTGCCTTCATCGAGTGCGTTCAGGGTGGCTTCGACTGCGTCGCGCACTTCGCCTTTGGTCTGGAAATTGACCTGGTCGCGCGTCTCCCAGGCGGCATCGATCACGGGCTGGAGCTGCTTGGCGAGGGCGGCGTCGGTCATGGCGGAAATCCTTGCGAAATGCGGGTCGGCGAGATCGCGAGACAATAGCCGGCGGGCTTTCCGAGTCAACCCGGAGAGGGTTTTTCAGGCCGGCAAGGCAGCCAGGAAAGCGGTCAGGTCGGGGGCGGTGTAATGGATATGCGTGTGGTCGTTCGCATCGGGCCTGGACCAGGCCGCATTCGTCGGCACCCAGACGGTGGTCATGCCCAGTTCGGCGGCGGGTTTCAGGTTGCGCGCCATGTCTTCCACCATCACCGCGCCGACCGGCTCGACGCCATGCGCCTGCAACATCGCGCGATAGGGCGCTATCTCCGGCTTGGGCAGGTAGTCGGAGGCAACGATGTCGAACACCGCCTCGAAATGATGATGCACGCCCAGCTTGCGCATAATGCGTTCGGCATGCGCCACGGTTCCGTTGGTGTAGATCAGCTTGCGGCCGGGCAGGCGCTGCAGCTGCTCGGCCAGTGCGGGCAGGGCGGCCACGACGCTCAGGTCGATGTCATGCACGTAATCCAGAAAGGCGACCGGATCGACGCCATGCTCGACCATCAGGCCGCGCAGGGTGGTGCCATGTTTCTGGAAAAAGTATTTCCGCTTCTCGGCCGCCGCTGCGGCACCCAGCGCGAAGGTTGTCGAGATGAACTCGCCCATCCGCTGCTGCACCTGCTCGAACAGCGCGCATTCGGCCGGATAGAGCGTGTTGTCCAGATCGAAGACCCAGGTATGGGCATCGCGCAGGGCGGCACCGGTCAGCGGTGCTGTAGCGGAAGGCTTGGCGGCGGCGGATGGCGGGGAGATCACGGTATCGCAGCTTAGAGGCTTCCGGTTAAAATGGCGAGCATCCGGGCGCCTGGCCGTCCGTGGCCACAGGTCAAAGGGCAGGGGACAGGCTTTGGGTTTGGGCAGGGCAGCAGAGGAAACCATGCCGGGATTGGGACTCGATCTTGCCCTGCTGGTGCCGCAGTTTCCTGGCCCTGCCGCTCTGCTGGCCGGCGATGGCCATGCGCTGATCGCCAATGACGCCGCCGCCGCCCTGCTGGATGCCCTGGCCGAACAGAAACTGCCGGGCCTCGCTGCCGCCATCGCAGCGGCCTTTCGCGACGGCCAGATGCGGCAGGATCGCGCCGACCTTGCCGGGCCGCGTGGCGGCACGGCATTGCAGGTGACGCTGATCCCGATGGGCGAGAGTGTTGATCGCCGCCTGCTGCTGCTGGCACGCGACGGCACGCTGGAGCGCAACCTGATCAACGCGCTGATGCAGTCGCGCCAGCTGTTCAAGGATCTAGTGTCCTGCTCGACCGATTTCGCCTGGGAGACCAAGGCCGACGGCCGGCTCGGCTTCGTCTCGCCGCGCGGCGCGCTGGGCTATACCGCGCGCGAACTCGAAGGCCGCACGGCCCGCGAACTGGTAGCCGGACACAGTGCCGACACACCGGTGCCGGCGATCCTGCCCTTCGAGGCGCAGGTACCGCAGGACGCCACCGAGATTTTCCTGCAGCGCAAGGACGGCACGGTCGGCTGTTTCGAGGTCTCCTGTGTGCCGGTGCGCGATCCGCAGGGCAACTGGCTCGGCGCCCGCGGCGTGGCCCGCGACGTCACCGAGGCGCGCGAACGTGTCGATGCGCTGCGCCGTGCGCATAAGAAGCTCGATAAACTCGCCAGCACCGACGGTCTGACCGGGCTGCTGAACCGGCGCGCATTCCTGGGCGAACTGGAGAAGCGGCTGGGCCGGCACCTGCGCAACGGTCTGCGCGGTACGCTGATCTATTTCGATCTCGACAATTTCAAGAAGGTCAACGACCTGCGCGGCCACAAGGTCGGCGACGAGGTGCTGGTCCATGTCGCCGATGCGGCGAAGCGGCTGATGCGCGGCGTCGATCTGGCCTCGCGTATCGGCGGCGACGAATTCCTGCTCTGGCTCGAGGAAACCGATCGCAATGCGGCGGAATCTATCAGCCTGCGCCTGCACGACATCGGGCGCGAACTGGACGCGCAGTTCGGCGTCGAGGGGTTCCCGCTAGGCCTGTCGGTCGGCGCCGTGTTCTCCCGGCTGGATCAGCCGGAAACCACCGAGGCGCTGATTGCCCGCGCCGACGAGGCGATGTATGCCGCCAAGAAAGGCGGCAAGGGGCGCAGCCATATCGCGCCGTTGCCAGATGATGAAGGTGTAGCGTGAGCGGGATCGATTACGAAAAGGCGAAGGCGCTGGCGGCCTCGGCGGATGCCGCCGAGCGGCTCAAGCTGGCGACGCGCACCGACACGCAGCCGGAAATCCTCTACTACCTCGCCATCGACCAGACCGAGGAGGTGCGGCGCGCCATCGCCGATAACGAGGCGACCCCGGCGCAGGCGCATCTGCTGCTGGCCAATGACGAGTCCGAGGAAGTGCGTCATCGCCTGGCTGCCAAGGTGGCCCGCCTGCTGCCCGATCTGCCGGAGGACGAGGCCGGCAAGGCGCGCGAACTGGCGATCCAGACGCTGGAACTGCTGGCGCAGGACGAGCTGGCCCGCATCCGTGCCGCGCTGTCCGAGGCGCTGAAAACGGCCGTCAACGTCCCGCATCACCTGGTCAAGCAACTGGCGCTCGATGTCGAGGTGATCGTCTCGGCACCGGTGCTGCAGTTCTCGCCGCTGTTGACCGACGACGACCTGCGCGAAATCGTCTCGGGTTCGGCGCATTCCGGCGCGTTGTCTGCCATCGCGCGCCGCGTCGGCCTGTCGGCGGGCGTGTCGGATGCGATTGCCGAGACGCGCGATGTCTCGGCGGTGGCAGCACTGCTGGCCAATGATTCGGCGCAGATCCGCGAGGAGACTCTCGACCTGATTCTGGACTCCGCGCCCGGTATCGAAACCTGGCATGAGCCGCTGGTGCAGCGGCCGAACCTGCCGGGCGGCGCGGCCAAGCGCATTGCCGGTTTCGTGGCCGGCTCGCTGCTCAGGCTGCTGGCCAGCCGCAAGGATCTGTCGGCGGATACGCTGGCTGAAGTCCGCCAGGTGATGGAGAAGCGCCTGGAAGTGAAGCTGGAAGAAGCCGACGAGGAAAGCGATGCGCAGACGCCGATGGCCGAGGCCGAGGCGAAAGTGAGGAGGTTGATCAAGGACAGGAAGCTCGATAACGATGCGGTGCAGGACGCCATCGAGCGTGGCGATAAAAACTTCGTTCTGCAGGCCCTGATCCAGAATGGCCGGATCCCGCTGTCGGTGATCCAGAAGGCGATGGACGTGCGCAACGGCCGGCTGATCACCGCCCTGGTCTGGCGCGCCAAATTCTCGATGCGCACTGCGGTGATGGTGCAGCGCGACCTCGCCCGCGTGCCGCCACGCATGATGCTGAACGCGCGCAACGGGTCTGATTATCCGATGTCGGAAGCCGAATTGCAGGACCAGCTGAAGATTCTGGGGCTGTAGAAATGACTCGAAATATTCAGTGTCATGCCCGGGCTTGACCCGGGCATCCACGCCTTACTTTCTAGGGTGGCAAGACGTGGATGGCCGGAACAAGTCCGGCCATGACAAAACAGCCTAAGCAGCGCTCTCGTCGACCACGCGCAACGTCGTGCGCTTCGCCTCGCGCAGGCGCAGGATTTGCGCCGCCGTGGCGATGGCGATCTCGCCGGGATGCTTACCGGTCACGCCGTCGATGCCGATCGGGCAGGTGAGTTTTTCGATCTGCGCCTCCGGCAGCCCCAGTTCGCGGAAGCGCTTCACAAAGCGCGCGCGCTTGGTCTCCGAACCGATCAGGCCCACATAGGCGAAGCGGTTTTCCTGCAGGGCTTTCGCGGCGATGCCGAGATCGAGCGCATGGCTGTGGCTCATGATCAGCAGCCAGCTGTCGTCGGCCAGGCTGCTGACCTCGCGTTCGGGCGCGGCGCTGATCTCGATCTCCACGCCGGGCGGCACGTGGCCGGGGAACTCATCGGGCCGCGGATCGATCCAGCGGATCCTGCAGGGCAGGGCGCTCAGCACCTGAACGACGGCTTTGCCGACGTGGCCGGCGCCGAACAAAGCCACGGTGAAAAGATCCGGCCGCTGCGGTTCGAGCAGCAAGGTCATGACGCCGCCGCAGCATTGCCCCATGGAAGGCCCGAGCGGAAATTTGCGTAAACTTGGACCGTGCTTGCCGACCAGCATCTGACGCGCGATTTCGATGGCGCGGAATTCCAGCGTGCCGCCGCCGATGGTGCCGACGGTGTCGTCGGGTGTTACCACCATCTTGGTGCCGGCTTCGCGCGGAACCGACCCATCGGTGGCAGCCACCGTGACCAGCACGGCGGGGACGCCGCGGCTCGAAAGGTCGCTGAGCGCGTTCAGCCAGTTCATTTCGCCGCCAACTCCGCTGGCGCCGCTGCCGCACGCTTAGCCGCCTCGATCGCCAGCAGCACGCGTTCGGGCGTTGCCGGCGCATCGAGATGCACCTGCCGCACGCCGGCCGCCGCCGCCACGGCATCCTTCAGCGCCAGCCAGGCGGAGATGCCGAGCATCAGCGGCGGCTCGCCCACGGCCTTGGAGCGGAAGATGCTGCTGGCCGGATTGGGCCGGCCCGTCACCAACTGCACACGGAAATCTTCCGGCAGGTCGCGCGCGGTCGGGATTTTGTAAGTGCTCGGCGCATGGGTGCGAAGGCGGCCTTTCTCATCCCACCACAGTTCCTCCATGGTGAGCCAGCCCAGCCCCTGCAGATAACCGCCCTCCACCTGGCCGAGATCGATGGCAGGATTGAGCGAGCTGCCGCAGTCATGCAGCAGATCGGCGCGGGTGAAGCGGTATTCGCCGGTGAAGCAGTCGATCAGCACCTCTGTCGCCCCCACGCCATAGGCGAAATAGTAGAATGGCTGCCCACGGCCGCTGACGCGATCGAAATGGATGTCGGGCGTCGCATAGAAGCCGGAGGCGGCCAGCGAAACCCGTTCAGTCCAGGCCTTATGCGCGACATCGGAAAACGAGACGGACTTGGCGCCGACGCTGGCCCTGTCATCGGCGAAGATCACCTGTTCGGGCGCGGCATCCAGCATCCGGCCGGCCACCATGGCGAGGCGTTCGCGGATCTGTGTGGCTGCCGCTTCGGCGGCTTTGCCGTTCAGATCGGCCCCGGCCGAAGCCGCCGTCGCCGAGGTATTCGGCACCTTGTCGGTGCGCGTGGCGGTGATGCGGATTTTGTCCAGCGAGATGCCGAAGGTCTCGGCCACTACCTGCGCCACCTTGATATAGACGCCCTGGCCCATCTCGGTGCCGCCATGATTGAGCTGCACCGAGCCATCCTCATAGACCAGCACCAGCGCCCCGGCCTGGTTGAGGAAGGTATTGGTGAAAGAGATGCCGAATTTGACCGGGGTCAGCGCCAAGCCCTTCTTGAGATGGGGACTCTGCGCGTTGAAGGCCTCGATCTCCTGCCGGCGGCGGCGGTAGTCGCTGCTCGCCAGCAGCTCATCGAACAGCTCGGGCAGGATATTGTCGGTGACGGTCTGGAAATACGGTGTGACGTTGTTGCGATCCCTGCCGTAGAGATTGGCGAGCCGGATTTCCAGCGGATCGCGGCTCAGGTAACGTGCGATCTCGTCGATCACATATTCGGTGGTCGCCATGCCCTGCGGGCCGCCGAAGCCGCGGAAGGCGGTGTTCGACACCGTGTTGGTTTTGCAGCAGAGCCCGGTGATGGTGCAATCCGGCAGCCAGTAGCTGGAATCGGCATGGAAGACGGCGCGATCCACCACGGCGCCGGTCAGATCCGCGGCCCAGCCGCCGCGGCCGGCCAGCGTCAGGTCATAGCCGAGGATACGGCCGTCCTTGTCGAAGCCGACCTCCCAGCGCGACAGGAAGTCGTGCCGCTTGCCGGTGATGATCATGTCCTCGTCGCGGTCGAGCCGCAGCTTCACCGGCTTGCCGGTTTTGCGCGCCAGCACCGCGGCGATGCAGGCGAATTGCGCCGCCTGGGTCTCCTTGCCGCCGAAACCGCCGCCCATGCGCCGGCATTCCACGGTGACGCTGTGCATCGCGGTGCCCAGTACGCGGGCAACCAGCTTCTGCACCTCGGAGGGATGCTGCGTCGAGCAGCGCAGGATCACATCGCCGTCCTCGCGCGGTTCGGCGAGACTCGCCTGGCCTTCGAGGTAGAAATGATCCTGTCCACCGATGTTGAGTTCACCCTTCAGCCGGTGCGGCGCCTTCGCAATCGCCGCAGTGGCATCGCCGCGCTTCAGCCCGAGCGGCGGCAGCAGGAAGCTTTGTTTGTCTATAGCCTCGGCGATGCTCAGGATCGCCGGCAGGTCTTCGTAAGTAACTTTCACCAGCCGGGCGGCGCGGCGTGCGGTCGGCAGATCCTTTGCTGCAATCGCCACCACCGGCTGGCCGTGAAACTCGACCATGCCTTGCGCCAGCATCGGCTCGCCGCGCACCACCGGGGCGATATCGGGATCGCCGGGCACGTCCGCCACCGTGATCGCCGCGATCACGCCGGGCAGGGCCATCGCGGCGCTGATATCGACGTTCAGGATTTTCGCATGCGTCCGCTCGCTCAGATGAAGCGCGGCATGCAGCAGGCCCTCCGGCTCAGGCAGGTCGTCGATATAGCGCGCGGTGCCGGAGACATGGTTGACTGCGCTGTCGTGCTTGATCGATTTGTGCACAGCGGAGGTCATTCGGCGGCCTCGGCTGTAATGGTCTTGCCGCTGCTGACCTCGGTACAGAATTTGCGCAGCAGGTTCCGCGCCGCCAGCAGGCGATACTCAGCCGAGGCGCGCATGTCGCTCATCGGCGTGAAATCTTCCGCCAGCGCGGTCCCGGCCGGTTCGATCTCGTCAGGCGCGAAGCGTTTGCCGGTCAGCAGTGCTTCGGCTTTCTTTGCTCGTGCCGGTATGCCGGCCATGCCGCCGAAGGCGAGCCGCGCGGTTTTTACCACATCGCCATCCAGAACCACATGGAATGCCGCCAGCACGACGGAGATATCCTGATCAAAACGTTTCGACAGCTTGTAGATACCAACACGGCTGCTTTTGCCGGGCTTCTGGACGGTCACGCTGGCGACGAACTCGCCGGGTTGCAATGCGGTCCTGCGATAGGCGAGGAAGAAGTCTTCCAGCGGTATGTCGCGGATGCCGGAT
>JAEYSS010000051.1 GCA_023434425.1 Pseudomonadota bacterium
CAGCCGTGGATGAATTCCCCGAGGCGAAGTGGGAGGCGATCCAGAACATCAATCTCAGTTCCAGCTTCCACTGCATCAAGGCGGCGCTGCCCGGCATGAAGAAGCGGGGCTGGGGCCGCATCGTCAATATCGCCTCGGCGCACGGGCTGATCGCCTCGCCGTTCAAATCGGCCTATGTAGCGGCCAAGCATGGCCAGGTCGGCCTCACCAAGTCGGTCGCGCTGGAAGTGGCCGAGGCTGGGATCACGGTGAATGCGATCTGCCCGGGCTATGTGCGCACGCCGCTGGTGGAGAACCAGATCGACGACCAGGCCACGGCGCATAACATGCCGCGCGACAAGGTGATCCGCGAAGTGATCCTGGCCGTGCAGCCGACGCGGCGTTTTGTCGAGATCGAGGAAGTGGCGGCGCTCGCGGTCTATCTGTGCGGCGATGCCGCCAAGTCGATCACCGGTACCTCGATTGCCATCGATGGCGGCTGGACGGCGCGGTAAGCGGCTTTCCTCACCACATACCAAAACCGTCATGGTCGGGCTTGACCCGGCCATCCACGTTTATAGGTATCGGACTGGCAGTAAGGCGTGGATCCCCGGGTCAAGCCCGGGGATGACAGGGTAAGGGAGCGTCAGCCCCGCCCGTGAATCTCGTCGGCGCGGTAGCCCTGCAGATAGAGCAGCGCGGTCAGGTCGCCGTGGCGGATGTTGATGCGGGCCTCGGCCTGCACCTTCGGCTTGGCATGGTAGGCCACGCCCATGCCGGCGGCGCCGAGCATGGCGAGGTCGTTGGCGCCATCGCCCACCGTGATGCAGTCGTCCACCGTGATGCCACGCTCACGCGCCACGCGCTGCAGCGCATCCAGCTTGGCCTCGCGACCGAGGATCGGCTCGGCAATGCCGGCGATGGCATCATTCTCGATGATCATGGTATTGGCCTGCTGCTCGTCAAATCCGAGCTGCTCGGCAATCGGCTGCGTATAGTAATCGAAACCGCCCGACACCAGCGCGCAATGCACGTCATGGTTCTTTAGAGTGGCGATCAGCGCCTGCGCGCCCGGCATCAGCTTGATACGCTTGCCGGCTTCCTCCAGCAGGATGGCCGGCTGGCCCTTCAGCAGCGCGACGCGTTCGCGGATCGCGGCATAGAAGTCGAGTTCGCCATTCATCGCCTTGCGCGTGATCTCGGCCACCTGCTCGCCGATATCGGCGAGGAAGGCGAGTTCATCCAGCATCTCGTTGCGGATGATGGTCGATTCCATGTCGGCGATCAGCGCCTTCTTGCGCCGGTTCGACGAAGCAGGCAGCGCGATCACGTCGACCGGCGCATTGCGCAAGGCCACCCGCGTTACCTTTTCGGCCTCGCGCACGTCGACATTGTCGAAGGGGATGTCGCAGGCGATGCCGGGATCCAGCCAGTCGGCCGGACCGACCCGGCCTCGCGCCAGGGCGAGTGCATCGCGCACGGCGCTGGCGAGCTTCGGCGTCAGCACGGCGTTATGGGGTGCGGCGATCAGGGTCAGAATGCTTTGCATCCGACTCTTCTAGGCCTGTACAACAGGCGGCGCAACCGACAGGGCACTCCAGTGACCGACCCCGCCAAAGCCCCGATCATCCTGCTCGCCGGCCCCACCGCCAGCGGCAAGTCGGCGCTCGGCATTGCCATCGCCGAAAAGGTGAACGGCACGATCATCAACGCCGACAGCATGCAGGTGTATCGCGACCTGCGGGTGCTGACGGCGCGGCCGACGGATGAGGAAATGCGCCAGGTGCCGCACCGCCTCTACGGCGTGCTGGATGGCGCCACGCATGGCACGGCGGCCGTCTGGGTCGATCTGGCAAAGCAGGCCATTGCGGAAACCATCGCCGAAGGCCGGGTACCGATCCTGCTGGGTGGGACCGGCATGTATCTGCGCAGCCTGTTCGAGGGGCTGGCCGAGATCCCGCCGATCGCGGCCGAGATCCGTGCCGCCGCACGCGGAAAGCTGGCCGAGGAGGGGGCCGAGGGTTTGCATGCCGCATTGGCGGTCGCAGACCCCCAGACGGCGGCCAGCCTGAAACCCGGGGACAGCCAGCGGCTGGTGCGGGCCTGGGAAGTGCTGCAGGCCACCGGGCGCGGTCTGGCCGACTGGCAGGCGGCACCGGCCGGTCCCGGTCTGGCCAATCCTGTCTTCCGGCTACTGCTGCAGCCGCCGCGCGACCGCCTCTATGCCCGGATCGACCGGCGGTTCGAAGGCATGATTGATGCCGGCGCCCTAGATGAGGCCAAGGCAGTCTTGGCCCGCGAGGATATTCCGGCCGATGCCCCGATGCGCAAAGCGCATGGACTTCCTGAACTGATCCAATATCTTAAAGGAGAAATCTCGTTGGCCGAGGCGGTCCGGGTCGGGCAGCTCAACACCCGGCATTACGCCAAACGCCAGACCACCTGGTTCCGGCACCAGTTCAGCCCCGACCTGGTTGTGGAAAAAGACTTAAGTCAGCAAGAAAATTTCAACCT
Organism: Pseudomonadota bacterium; assembly: GCA_023434425.1. Lineage (GTDB taxonomy): Bacteria > Pseudomonadota > Alphaproteobacteria > Ferrovibrionales > Ferrovibrionaceae > Ferrovibrio. Next base: position 2,494 of record JAEYSS010000051.1, read on the forward strand.
AGAGGCAGAAATCTTTCCATTCATTGTGAGATACCTGTTGACGGCCCGTTGAGGCGCTTCTAGGTTGGCGCCGCTTTTCAGCCGGCCGGGGCCCGTCTTCCGGCC
>JAEYSS010000077.1 GCA_023434425.1 Pseudomonadota bacterium
CCGTCGAGCAGACCGGCGGCCAGCGCCACCGCGTTCAGCGCGCCGGCCGAGGCGCCCGAGGCGGCGGAAATGGCCGGCGCCTCGTCGGCCAGCAGGCGGTCGAGCACGCCCCAGGTGAAGGCGCCGTGGGCACCCCCGCCCTGCAGCGCGACGGCCAGATCACCGCGCGATCCTACGCGCCGCCCGACCAGCCGGCGGGTGGTTTCAAGCCAGGAGCGCATGGCGACTCTCTCGATTTATGCTGCAATGCAGCATAGTGCTGATGCGAGCCGCCATGGTCAAGCCTGTCGTCCGTGTCAGCCTGCGTCGGGGCGCAGGGTCTTCACCACGGCGTCGTCGGGCAGGTACTTGGCGCCGTCGGCATAACGCCAGTCGACCATCACGCCTTTGCCGCCCTTCAGCGCCGTCTTGCCGACATAGGCTCCCATCGTCGCCTGATGATCGATGGCGCGGAAGGTCAGCGGGCCGAACGGGCTGTCCATGGCGAGGCCCGAGGCGGCATCGACCAGTTTTTCGGTATCGACGTCGCCGGCCTTGGCGATGATCGCGGCCATCGCCTTGATCGTCGAATAGCCGACGACCGAGCCGAGCCGGGGATAATCGTTGAAGCGCTTCTGATAGGCGGTGCGGAAGGTAGTATGGCTGGGCGTGTCGATCGCTTCCCAGGGATAGCCGGTGACGATCCAGCCCTCGGGCGTCTCGTCCTTCAGCGGGTCGAGATATTCCGGCTCGCCGGTCAGCAGGCTGACCACCGCGCGCTTCTCGAACAGGCCGCGGGTATTGCCCTGGCGCACCAGGTTGGTCAGGTCGGGGCCGAAGGTGGCGTTGAAGATCGCTTCCGGGTTGGCGGCGGCCAGCGCCTGCACCGTGGCGCCGGCATCGATCTTGCCCAGGGCGGGGAATTGCTCGACGACGAATTCGACGTCCGGGCGCTTGGCCTTCAGCAGTTCCTTGAACCACTTGACCGCCGACTGGCCGTATTCGTAATTGGGCGAGACCAGCGCCCATTTCTTGGCCGGCAGCTTGGCGGCCTCTTCCACCAGCATCGCCGCCTGCATGTAGGTCGAGGCGCGCAGGCGGAAGCAGTAGCGATGGCCCTGCGACCAGGTGACCGCATCCGACAGCGGTTCGGCGGCCAGGAAGAACTTCTTGTTCTGCTTGGAGAAGGCCGACACCGCGAGGCCGGTATTCGACAGGAAGGTGCCGCACAGCGCGTCGACCTTCTCGTTGGCCACGAGTTCGTTGGCCAGCCGCACCGCATCCTCGGGCTTGCCGCCGTCGTCGCGGCTGATCACCTCGATCTTGCGGCCGAGCACGCCGCCGGTGGCATTGACCTCTTCGGCCGCCAGTTGCCAGCCGTTGCGATACGGCAGCGTGAAGGCCGGCTGGGCCGTATAGCTGTTGATTTCGCCGATCCGGATCGGCGCCGGCTGCGCCCGCAGGATGCCCGGCGCGCCCATAGCTGCAGTCGCCCCGGCCGCGGCGGCCAGGAATTCACGACGTTTCATCGTGGCTCTCCCTGTCATTCATCACAACTTGCCCGTCCGACCCCCCGGCCGGATTCGAGCTGGCACTGTAGTCAAAGCAACGGGGACGGCGAAGAACTAGGTAGCGCAAACAATGTGTTTTACGAATGCTCTCACCGATTTATTTGTATGTCTACATATGAATTTGCCGGCGGGAGGGACGGATCGGGGCCGGCCGGCGAGCGCATCGCGATTTCGGCTTGTGCGGGATTGTTCACTTTATGTTCTTGACAACCCGCGCATGGCGGCTACATCATCCAACAACATCGGCGCAGGCGTATTCGCGATCAGAGGCCAACAATTTACCGCCCCGCCGTCCTGTCAATCCGGTGCAAATGATTGGAGGAGAGATGGCCGAGCTGCCGTTGCAGTTTCCAGTAATGATGCTGACGGCATCGTTCGGCTGCCACGACGACGACACCATCCTTAGCGTCGATTGCTTCGCGGACGAAGACAGCTTCACCATCGACGATAGGAATACGCTGGAATGCCGCGCTCATAGCGGCAATCGGATCGTGGATGCCTCCGGCATGAGCTGGCGCATCATCGGCATGACCGATCTCGGCGTGATCGCGACGGAATCATTGTGGAAAAAGGCGTTGTTCATCATCCTCGGCTTCAACAGGCGGGCGCAATATTACCTGAGGAAGGAAGGGCCGGTACCCTTCGAAGCCATCCGGGATTATGTCTGCGCAGCGATCGAGGATTATTCAGTCTCCGGCATTGATGAGGAGGCGATCCCCGGCAAGCCCGAGTCACTGTTCGACCATCAGGAGCTGATCGACGCAAAAGTCGAACAATGCCGGATGACCACCAACATGGATGAGCTGATCGACGCGCTCAAGATCGAGCCGCTCCCGCGCTGGCGGTGAGTCGCCAACGATAGAGACCAGGGAATAAAAGCCTTCGGCGACTATCCGCCGGAAAACGCTCGGCCGTTCTTGTCCTGCCGGCGGTTTGCGGCGACAATGCCGGCACCTCAGGGGCTTGCAGGAGGGATCCATGCTCAAGGAGTTCAAGGCCTTTGCGTTGCGCGGCAACGTGCTCGACCTCGCGGTCGGCGTCATCATCGGCGCGGCCTTCACGACCATCGTCAATTCGCTGGTCAACGACATCATCATGCCGCCATTGGGCGTCGTCATCGGCGGCATCGACTTCTCGGATTTCTTCATCACCCTCTCGGGCGGCTCCTACCCCACCCTCGCCGCCGCCAAGGCGGCCGGGGCCGCGACGCTGAACTACGGCCTGTTCATCAGCGCCGTCATCCGCTTCATGATCGTGGCCTTCGCCGTGTTCCTGCTGATCCGCCAGGTCAACCGGGTGTTCGGCAGCGCCAAGAAGGACGAACCGCCGCCGCCCCCGCCGCGCCAGGAAGTGCTGCTCGAAGAGATCCGCGACCTGCTGAAGCAGCGCTGAATCCGCACCGGACAGACTTGCCGCTGATCATACAGCCCCGGGAGGCGGAAGCTTCCCGGGGCTGATTTCCATACCGCATGTTCCCTATTTGTTCTTGACATTCTTGCACTCAAGCCAGACTATTCAACTATCCTCGGCAGAGGTGGACCCATAAACAATTCAGGAGAACAAGGTGCCTATCGCATTTCATCCACGCAGCCGCGTTGACAAACGCAACAGCTTAGGTCCGACATATTACGCCGCGCTTTACGAAGACGAACCCCTGGAGCCCGGCGTATTTACGGAAGCGACGATGCCTGGGCGCGGGACTCTGTCCTATCCGGATCCGTTCGGCGATGCCAGCGGAGAAGACGCGATACCGCGGACTCCCATTTTTACGTCTGGCTTCGACACAGACGAATCGGCCTTGATCAATCAGCGGAATCCCTGGTTTTCAGGTGTCGGTATCGACGCCCTCCCCGACACCGGGAACACATTGGCGCGCGGCATCCTTACCGAAGCACCAATGTATGAACGGGGGATTTTATCCTATCCTGGAGCGTTCGACAGTGCTGCCGGACGAGATGCCGCAGCAACGCATCCAATCCCGGCGTCAAGCCTTGTCCCAGCCGTCGATACCGACGCCGCCCAGGAGACAGGCCCAGGCGAGGAGCACCCTGGTGCACAGGCAGTCTTCAGCCCGATGGGAGATGTATTTTTCCAAGAGTCGGCAAATAGCGCTGCGCCGGCCGGGAAAAGTACCATAGGGCATGCGGGAGATTGGGAATCTCTCATTCCCTTCTGGGGGGCCGGTCGCAACCTGCTCGCGGATCTCGATGAAGGAAACTACGCCAGCGCCGCGATCAACGCCGGATTGCTGGCATCAGATTTTTTCCTATGGGGTGCCCCTGCAAAGTTCATCTTCAAGGCTGGGCAATTTGGTTACAAGAAAAGCGGCATTAAGGGCGCCGCGGAGGGCATCAGATACTCGATAAAAGGGCCAGGAAAGATAACCGCCAAGGATAAATGGAGGTCTGCGCGCGATAAGATGAAAAGACGTGGCATGGTCCCCGAAAAGCACGGAATAGAGTACGAAGGACATCATATCATTCCCCAGGCCGGATTCGGGAAGGGGGGATGGGGCAGGAACTTGCCTGACGCGATCATGCACCATCCGCTCAATATCAAGTGGCTGCCGAAAGAGCAGCACCAGCGCCTGCATCGGAAGTGGAAGGAACTGCCCGAATTCACCGTGCCTGAAAAAATTTGGTACTGGAGCCCGCGATGGTCGAAGGCCCTGACCGGCGAGGTTGTCGGCCGTGGCAATGTCCCCTCCGTCAGGAAGTTCGAGAATTGGCTGAGGGATTGACCGCCCTGCCCCTGCAGTTTCCGGTCCTGGCGCTGATCCGCGTGCCTCAACTCGGTAATTTCATTCCACACGATACTGTTTACCGGTACCGCGACAAGGACGCGCTCACCACCCTCGACGGCGGTAATGTGAAACGGGACGTGTTTGCCGACACGCGCATCGTGGATGTCTCGGGAAAATGCTGGCGTGCCGTGAGCATCACCTTTCCCGACGCCAATAAAATATCGTTGAGGAAATTTTTGAAGATCATCCTCGGCGGTACCCGGCGCGTGCGGTACGAGTTGAAAGAGGAGCCGATGTCCTTCGAAGCCATCAGGCATTTCGTCTGCAGGGCGCTCGAGAACTCTCCCTACGGCTTCCGCCATATCTACATGGGGCTGGCCGCAGACGACGGTGAACAGCTGGCCGACTACGATCCACCCTGGGATGATCCGGAGGTGCGCGAGAAGCACACCGCCCGCTTCATGGACACCACCAACATCCGGGAACTGTTCGCCGCGGTCGATGCCTTCATGGATGCATTGCACTGAGCCGCCTGTCGATCTCGCTCGATAATCGGAGAAAGAAATGAGCGACCTGCCCCTGCAGTTTCCGGTCCTGGCGCTGATCCCGGCGCGCGTCGGCGGGTGGGAGGAGGAGCCTCACGACCGGGTCGATTACTTCCTGAATGAGAAGCAATTCAACTCCCTCACTCCATCCGACCTGGAGGATGAGTACGCGAATATGCAGGTCGTCGATCTGTCGTGCCGATGCTGGCGCATAACCAACATCACCAGGCTCGGCATCAGGGGCAGGTCGTGGCGGAAGGTGCTGAACTTCATCTTCCGCAACTTCCAGTACCGCTACGACCTGCAGGAGGAAGCCCCGATGACCTTCGAGGCCGTCAGGGACCATGTCTGCGCCACGATCGAGGGCGATCCGGACTATTGGCGAGACGATGAGGCGCTCGCCGGCGAATCCGGGCCGCCGCGCGAGGAGCAGGAAATGCTCGACGAAAAGATCCAGCTCTGCCGGCGGACCACCGACATGCGGGAATTGATCGACACGTTTTCCAACCTCGGGCCCTGAGCCTGGGGGAACGACGCTGATCCGCCGCGGGCGGAGCGGCGTACCATGGCGCGGGGCTCCCCACACCCCGCGCCATGCGAGGATGCCGATGCGGTACCGCCTGTTCGCCTGTCTGGTATTGTCGGCCGCCGCCCCTGCCC
>JAEYSS010000092.1 GCA_023434425.1 Pseudomonadota bacterium
CGGTCGACGCCGGCGGCCTCGATCAGCTGCCTGAGCTGCTCGCCGGTGAATTTCTTGTTGTAGGTCTCGTTGATGAACATGCAGAAGGAATGTTCGATATAGGCGCCCATCCCGACCAGTTCCTTGATGTCGCGCAAGGTGGCGTCGATCACGAAGGTCGGATGGTTGACCAGCAGGCGTTTGACGCCGCGCTTCTTCGCCTCATCGAATAACGGCCAGATTTCGCTGATATGCAGATGGCCGGCCGACAGCACGCAATCGGACTGCGCGATGAGATCGAGGATCGGCTTGACCTCGTCCTTCAGCTCGCCCTTGTCGGTCACCACAGAGAGGCCGGTCGGCGCCAGCATCTGTTCTTTCGTCGGCAGGATGACATGGCGATGGCCGTGGCGCAGATGGTTGGCGGCGCTGAAGGTCGGCATCCAGACGATCTGGCCGCCCAGCTTGAGCATGTGATCGACCGCGTAAACGTTGAGACCGCCCACGGTATTGTTGAGGGCGACGCCGCTGAGCAGGTTGAGCTTCAGATCCGGCATCGTCTCTTCGAGGTATTTCACGATCGGCGTGACCGAGTAGTAGTGATCCTTGAACAGCACGGCATGCATGCCGGCCTCCTGCGCTTCCAGAATGGCCTGCAGGTGGTTGAGCGAGCGCGGCATCACCGACGGGCCGCTGTGGCAATGCAGGTCGACCGCGCCGCGCAGGAGATCAGCAATCACGGAGTCGGGCGCGTCGGAATAGGTTTCCACCGTCTTGGAAAAAGTCAGAATGGGATCGCTCATCGCCGTACCTCCTGTAAATGCGTTCTAGCCGGCCTTGCCCTGCCGTGACGCGGGCTGTTCCGCCAGCTCCGACTGCGGCGCCATGCCGATGATCTCGCCCAGCGTGGCGTAATTCGGCCCGCCGAGCCGCGCGACCGGACGCAGGCGCGCCGCATCGATGCGGGTGCCGCTGATCAGGTCTTCGCGGATATGGAACAGATGGATTTCGCCGGCGAAGAACTGGTTGTTGCCGAAATCGACCACCTTGTGCAGCCGACATTCCATCGCGACCGGCGCTTTGGCCAGCCGCAGCGGCGCCACCAGCCGGCTCGGCACCAGTTCCAGCCCGAGCAGATCGGCCTCGCTGACTTCGGGCGGGAATTCACCACCGCTGCGATGCAGCGGATCGAGCAGGGTCTCGTCGCCGATATGCACCACGAAAGCCTGGGTCTCGTGGATGTTGCGCGCGGTGTCCTTCAGTCCGGCCGGGCGCCGTCCGATGCTGATGCCCAGCATGGGCGGCGTGTGCGAGACGAAGGTGAAGCAGCTGAACGGCGCCAGATTCGACACGCCATCCATCGAGAGCGTGCTGACCCAGGCAATCGGCCGCGGCACGACCAGGCCGCAGAGCAGCTTGTAGGCGGCATCGCCCGGAAGATCGGCGGGGCGGATTTCCTGCATGCGCGTCAGCCGAGCACGTCGCGCATCTCGGCGAGTCCCTTCATGGCGGCCTGGCGCAGGAAGCCCTGGTCGGAATTGTGGATGAAGGCCGTGGCGCCCTGGTCGCGCAGCCATTCGGCCTCGGGCCGGCCGCCGACATAGACGCTGACCGGCTTGTTGGCGCGCTGCGCCGCGGCGCAGATTTTCTCGACCGCCGCGCGCACTTCGGGCGGATTGGGCGTTTCGTTGCCGAAGGCCGCCGTCAGGTCGCCACGGCCGATGAACAGCGAATCGATGCCCTCCACGGCGGCAATCGCATCGATCTGGTCGAGCGCGTCCGGATCTTCGATCTGGGCGATCACGGCGATGGAGTCATCGGCGGCACGGATATGCTGCCACATCGGAACAGCGGTATAGCCGCCGGCCCGGGTGCTGGTGGCATAGCCGCGCCGGCCGCCGCGGTAGCGGCAGAGCGCCGCCACCTCGCGCGCAAAGTCGGCGCTGGCGACATGCGGCATCAGGATGCCGCTGGCGCCGCAATCCAGCACCGACAGCACAGACTCCGGACCGGAGACCCGCACCAGCGCCGGAATGTTGCATCCGCGCGCCGCCATCAGGGCGATGTCGGTGGTGGTACGGTCGAAGGGCGCATGCTCCTGGTCGATCACCGCGAAGTCGAAGCCGAGCGCACCGACGATCTCGGTGGCATGGCTGGTCGGTGTCTTGAGAAATGTGCCGACCAGCTTGTCGCCAGCCAGCAGGCGCTGACGAAAGGAACGCGCGTCGCTCATGTCACTGCTTTTCCGGCATCGGATAATCGTCGGCGTTCAGCACCCAGCCGGGCTTCAGCGAGAAATCCATGCGCGGCGGGCAGAACAGGTCGACCAGCTGGTTGAGGCCCTTGCCGCAGGCTTCGGTGGTGTGGATCGACGGTGGCGGGATCACGGCAATCGACGGGCTGCCGCAGAGCTCATGCTGGTCGTCGCGCCAGATATGTTTGTTCGGCGTCCAGGGCCAGCGGATGTGATGGATGAATTCGCCCTCCAGCGCGAGCGATCCCTGCTCGAAATCATCGTGATGATGCGGCGACAGCGTGGTCGGGTCGCGCGGGCCCTGGCGCGGATCGATATAGTTGATCATCAGGGTCGTGCAGCGCCAGATGCGGCCGAAGCGACCCGGCTCCGGCGGCACATCCAGCGAATAGACGCGCAGTCTGAAACCGTCCTTCGGGGTCGGCCAGGGTCTGACCGGCGCCACCATCGGCTTCGGCTCGGCGTAAGAGGCCGCGTTGATGCATTTCGCCGCGAGGTCGGCCGACTGCGTGGTGAACATGCGCACAATGCGGCCGGGCCGGATTACCTTCACGCTCGACCTGCCGGGCGGAATGAAGGCGAGCGATCCGCCTTTCACCGCCTGCGTGCCGTCGGCGGTGGTGATCTCCACCTCCAGCTTCGGATCATCCAGGATGATGGCATATTCGTCAGGCTGCGCGTCGCGCGCCAGCACCGCGCCGGCGACCGCATCCGTGATGGCGATGAGGAAATTCTGGCCGCGCGCATACCAGGTCTTGCCTTCCGGCTCGTCGCGCTGCGGCTCGTCGTAGAAGCGTACATAGTCGCAGGCGCCGTAAGCGGTGATCGGCGGCTTCGGCGCGCCGGCCGGTTTTGCGCCGGCCAGACTCGCGCGCGGATCGCTGGGGTTATACATGGCACGCCTCCCTCGACTGTCGCCGGCCCTGCGGCCGGTCGATTGCGGCGGATCATACGAAAGGCGGCCGGAGAGGTGACGGGATTTCCGGGCACGTTCCGCGATACGGAACGAGGCGACCGGGCTCAGCCGCCCGGTATCAGCTGCCGAGCCGGCTGATGCTGCGCGTGATGTTGTCCGCCGCCGAGCGCAGATGCGGCACATAGAGTTCGATGGCCTGGGCGCGTTTCATGGCGGAGGTGAAATAGGTCAGCCCCAGCGTCGCCACCACGCGCTCGCCATCCATCACCGGCACGGCCAGCGTGGAGGACGACTTCGGCTCGACATTCGGATCGCGTTCGGCAAAACCCTGGCTGCGGATGGATTGCAGCGCGCGCAGCAGGGCGGCCGGCCGTCGCGCCGCCGCGTCTTCGGGATCTTTCGAGGCCGACAGCATCTGCAGCAGGATGTTGCGTTCGGCCTGCGGGCAGCAGGCCAGATAGGCCCGTCCGAGGCTGCGCGAGACCAGGCTGAGCCGCAGGCCGACCGTGCCGTGGAAGGGCGAGATCGGGCTTTCCGGAATCGTGCTGAACCGCACCGTCATGGCCTTTTCATCCAGCACGGCAATCGCCGCCGGCCATTTGAAGCGGCGGGTCAGATCGATTGCCCAGGCGCGGCCGGCTTCCACCACCAGCGGATCGCCGTGAAAGCCGCAACTGAGCGCACGCACCAGGGATGTGACGGAGTAGCCGCCCTGCCGCGGATCGTTGGCGACATAGCCTTTGGCCGTCAGCGTCTTGAGCAGGCGCACGATGGTCGGCTTGGGCAGGCCGGTGGTGTCGTGCAGCTGTTTGATCGAGGCAACCTTCTGCCGATTCAGCGCCTGCAGCAGATCGAGCGCGCGCGTGACCGACTGGACCTGATCGCTGATCGCCATGGAGCGTTTTCCCGACGTGAACTGACTGTTTCGTATTGTGAAACGGCGATTTTGCTTTGACAAGGCGGCACGTTCCGGAATGCGGAATGGCAGCAACTTCCCGTGCCGCCCGGCCTGGGGCGTCGATAGGGTCGGCGCACATAACAAAAACGGGAGGACCAGTTATGATCACCTGGAAACGCTTCGTGCTGCCGGTGGCCGCGCTTTTGATTGCGGGGGTGACGCAGACCGCCTGCGCGCCGAGCGGCCAGAAGCCGATCACGCTGGCTTCGACCGGCGCCTACGAGGTCGGCGGCAGGATGATCTCCAAGCCGGGCGCGCCGAACGAGACGCTGTCCTGCGACCACGGCTATGTCGAGTATTTCATTCCGCAGAAGCGGCGGCAGACCGGCCTGATCATGTGGCACAGCTCCAGCACCAAAGTGTGGGAAAACCGCTGGGATGGCGCCGAAGGCTTCAAGAGCATGTTCCTGCGCAAGGATTATCCCGTCTATCTGTGGGACGGTCCGCGCGTCGGCCGCGCCAACTGGAGCTGCGAGCCGATCACCTATACGCCGGACTATTTCGACCAGCGCAATTTCGCCGCCTGGCGTTTCGGCGTGACCTGGCAGAACTGGCATCCGGGCCTGCAATTCCCGACAACGGATAAGGAAGCCTGGAACCAGGCGACCCGCGCCCGCTACGACGAATACGACACGCTGGAAAATGCCCTGCTGCAGGCCGAGGCCGGCGGCCAGGCCATCGACCGTATCGGACCCGTTGTCGCGCTGACCAACTCGGCCGGCGGCTGGCGTGCTTTGCTCTCGGCCCTGAAGGCCAACAGCAACAACATGAAGGGCATCGTCGCCTATGAGACGCCGGGCTTCGTCTTCCCGATCGGCGAGGGTCCGGCGCCACAGCCCAAGGCGCCTTACGGCCCGCATTCGGTGCCGCTGGCGGAGTTCCTGAAGCTGACCAAGTTCCCGATCCAGATGGTGTTCGGCGACTACACCGACACGCGTCCGATCTGGAAGAATTCAGCCGAAATGGCCAAGACCTTCTGCGGCATCGTCAACAGGCATGGCGGCGACTGCGAAGTGCTGAAGCTGCCCGAGGCCGGGCTGAAGGGCAATTCGCATATCCCCTTCGCCGACATGAACAACGACGCCGTGGCGGCGCAGCTTGAGAAATGGCTGAACCGCAAGGGCCTGGACAAATACGCCAACTGACCCAAAAAAGACGCCGGCGCTTCGATGAGGCGCCGGCGTTCAGTGGGAGGTTCCAGCGGTGTTGTCCGCACCGCTGGCCGAGAATGGCGTCAGCCGAGCCAGAAAATGGCGTCAGCCAAGAATGGCCTTCACTTCCAGATATTCCTCGAAGCCGAAGATGCCGAATTCGCGTCCGTTGCCCGACTGCTTGTAGCCGCCAAAGGGCAGGCTGCGGTCGAACGGCGCGCCGTTGAGATAGACGCGGCCGGCGCGGATGCGGTTGGCCACCCTGCGGGCATGGTCGCGGTCCTTCGACTGGACAAAACCGGCCAGACCGAACGGCGTGTCGTTGGCGATCTCGATGGCCTCGTCTTCCGTGTCGTAACTGATGATCGACAGCACCGGGCCGAAGATTTCCTCACGCGCGATCCGCATCTGCGGCGTGACATCGCCGAACACCGTCGGGCGCACATAATAGCCGCGATTGATGTCGGCCGGACGCCCCGTACCGCCGGCGACCAGCGTGGCGCCCTCGTCGATGCCGGACTGGATCAGCGCCTGGATCTTGTCGAACTGGCCCTGGCTGACCATCGGCCCCAGCGTGGTGGCGGGATCAAGCGGATCGCCCAGCCGCACGGAGTCGACGGCCTGTTTCGCCGCCGCAAAGGCCGCGTCGCGCTGCGCGCGCGGGATCAGCATGCGGGTCGGTGACTGGCAGTTCTGGCCGCCATTGGTATAGCAGGCATGGACGCCCTGTATGACGGCAGCCTTCAGGTCGGCATCGGGCAGGATGATATTGGCCGACTTGCCGCCCAGCTCCTGCGCCACGCGCTTGACCGTATCGGCCGCGAGTTTCGCCACGCGGATACCCGCCGCCGTCGAACCGGTAAACGACACCATGTCGATCCCGGGATGCGACGCGATGGCCTCGCCCACCGTGGGGCCGTCGCCATTGACCAGATTGAACACGCCCGGCGGCAGCCCGGCGTCATGCAGCACCTCGGCAAACAGCAGCGCGCTGAGCGGCGCGATCTCGCTGGGTTTGAGCACGACGGTGCAGCCGGTGGCCAGCGCCGGCGCCACTTTCGAGGCGACCTGGTTGAGCGGCCAGTTCCACGGCGTGATCAGTCCGCAGACACCGATCGGCTCGCGCCGCACGATGCCCGGCCCCATCGGCTCTTCGAACTCATACTTTTCCAGCACGCGCACGACTTCCTCGAAATGGAAGAGCGCGACCGTGGCCTGGCGTTCGGTGGCGAAGGTAATGGGCGAGCCCATTTCCAGGGTCATGGTGCGCGCCACTTCCGGCAGCCGCGCCCTGAAACCGGCGATGATCCTGCGCAGGTAGCCCAGCCGCGTTTCCACGCTGGTCTGGGAGTACGTCGTGAAGGCGCGGCGCGCGGCCTTCACGGCGCGGTCGACATCCTGCGCCGACCCCAGACTGATTTTAGCGAAGACTTCCTCAGTGGCGGGATTCTGCACACCGAGCGCGGTGCCGGGCGTGGCCGGATCGATCCAGGCGCCGTCGATATAGAATTTCAGCTTGTCCATGACCCCGCCGCTCACAGATGCCGGCCTTCATCCACCGGCACGATCAGGCCGGTCGAACTGGTCAGGTTGACGATACAGGCAATGGCGGCGCGCGCCACATCGTCCGGCGTGGTGACATGCGCCAGCGGCAGCTTCTCGGCGGTCTTCACCAGGGTCTCGCGGCTGCGGCCCGGCACGAAATCGGTATCGACACCGGCCGGCGAAACCGAGAAGACGCGGATGCGTGGCGCCAGAATCTTGGCCAGCGCGATGGTCAGCGCATCGACGCCGGCCTTGGCCGACAGATAGGCCAGACTGCTGCCGATACCGGTGCGGGCGGCGATGGACGAAATATTGACGATGGCCGCGCTCCCTTCGCTGCGTTCGAGCAGCGGGCGGAAGGCGCGCATCACCGCGAAGGCGCCGCGCAGGTTGACCGTGACGGTACGGTCGAAAATCTCATCCGTCAGCCTGTCGAGATCGGCCAGCGGCACCGGCATGGTGGCGCCGCCGGAATTGACCAGCGCATCGAGACGCCCGAAGCGCGCCTCCACCAGCCTGACCGCGTCGGCGATCGAGGCGGAATCGTCCACCGCAATGCGCAGCGCGAGATGGCCACTCCCTTGCAGGCCGGCGACGACGTCCTCCGCCTGTTCTTTCCGGCTGTTGTAACCGACGATGACGGTGGCGCCCAGCGCGGCAAGGCGCGCGGCCGTCGCCTTGCCGATACCGCTGCTGCCGCCGGTGACGAGCGCAACCTTCGGAATGGGGAGCGCGGGAATCTCGATACCGGTCACGGACTGTCCTTAAAGCCTGGGGTTTGCCTTACATCTCGATCTTGGCTTCTTCGATCACCGGCTTCCATTTCTTCAGTTCGGCGGCGATGAAGGCCTGCAGGTCTGCCGGCGTGCCGCCGATGCCTTCGAGCGTATTCTGTTCCAGCACCGCCTTCGTCTTGTCGGTCTTCAGGAAGTCGTTCACGATCTTGTTGATCTTGCCGACGATCTCGGGCGGCGTGCCGGTCGGCGCCACCATGGCGTACCAGGCGCTGGCCTCGAAACCCTTGAAGCCGACCTCCTGCACCGTCGGAATCTCGGGCAGCGACCTGCTGCGCGTATTCGTCGTCACCGCCAGCGCGTTCAGCTTGTTCTCTTTCACCTGCGGCACATAGGTCGGCATGAAGTCGATGGAGAGATCGACCTGGCCGCCGAGCAGATCGGTCATCAGCGGTACGGTGCCGCGATAGGCCACGGCGGTCATCTTGGCACCGGTGAACTGCTGCACCAGTTCGGCGGTGATATGGCCCAGCGTGCCGTTGCCCGGATTGCCGACCGTCACCTTGCCCGGATTCGCCTTGGCATAGGCGATCAGCTCGGCGAAGGTCTTGGCCGGGAAACCGAGCCGCGTCGTGATCATCAGCGGCGACTTGGCGACCAGCACGACCGGGATGAAGTCCTTCTCCGAATCGTAGGCCAGCCCCTTGTACATCAGCTTGTTCATCGCAATCGGCGAGGGCGTGCCGAACAGCAGCGTATAGCCGTCCGGCTTCGCCTTGGCGACCGCGGCCCCGCCGATATTGCCGCCGGCACCGGTGCGGTTCTCGACGATGAAGGGCTTGCCGAGCTTGTCGCTCAGTTCGGCGGCGGTGGCGCGCGCCAGGAAATCCACCGCCGAGCCGGCCGGGAATGGCACGACCACGGTGACCGGCCGATCCGGCCAGGTCTGCGCCGCGGCGTCGTGGCCGGGCGAGAGCAGGAATGCGAGGCCCATCAGGGCAAGAGCGAGCAGACGCATGTTTCCTCCGCGTGATGCTGGTTTTTTTCGCGAATGTTTTTCGTTCGGATCAATCATGATTTCACCGGCAGCGACAGGATGTCGCGCGCCTGCTGCGCCGTCGCGATCTCGCCGCCCAGCGCTTCGACGATGCTGCGCGCCTTGGCGACCATCGCGGCATTCGACTCCGCCAGCACGCCTTTTTCCAGAAAGATGGCGTCTTCCAGTCCGACGCGGACATGGCCGCCGGCCAGACAGGACTGCGCCACCATCGGAAAACAGGACCGGCCGGTGCCGAAGGCGGTCCAGGCGGTGCCGGGCGGCAGCAGGCCGCGGGCATAGAGCACGGTTTCCGGCGAGGGCTGGAAGCCGTATTTCACGCCCATCACCACGGAACACAGCAGCGGGCCCTGCAGCGTGCCGTCGGCGAGCAGATCGCGGCACAGCGCAATATCGCCGGAATCGAACAGCTCGATCTCGGGCTTCACGCCGGCAGCGTTGATCACGGCCGCCATGCGGCGGACGTTCTCCGGTGTGTTGATCACCACCTGTTTGCCGGAATTCATGGTGTTGAGATCCAGCGTGGCGATGTCGGGCTTCAGCTGCGCAATATGCGCGACGCGGTCTTCGGGCCGCATCAGCGTGGTGCCGGGCGCCGCCACCTTCGGATCGTCGGGGCTGGGCACGAAACGGCCGCCCGGCCCGGTGGTCAGGTTGAGGATGAGCTGCCGGTTCTTCGCGCGGATGCGCTCGACCGCCTCGCGGTAATGCGCGATCTCCATCGAGGGTTTGCCGCTCTGCGGATCCCGCACATGGATATGCACGGCCGCGGCACCCGCCGCGGCGGCGCCCAGGGCGGCCTCGGCGATCTGCGCCGGGGTGATGGGCAGATGCGGCGTCATCTCCGGCGTGGTCTGATTGCCGGTCACGGCACAGGTGATGATGACGCGCGACTGCATCGGTGGCCCTGCTCCTCCCCTGGATGCTGCTGCCTGCTGCCCTGCGACGATGGCAGCGTTGCCTAGGGTTCTACAGGAGATGGGCAGGCAGCGGCGCGTCTAACCTCCCGGCGTTCCGCGATACGGAACGGGGGCCACG
The DNA here is from genome assembly GCA_023434425.1 of Pseudomonadota bacterium. Taxonomy (GTDB): domain Bacteria; phylum Pseudomonadota; class Alphaproteobacteria; order Ferrovibrionales; family Ferrovibrionaceae; genus Ferrovibrio. Next base: position 9,633 of record JAEYSS010000092.1, read on the forward strand.
GCTGGCACGACCGGGGCCGGTGCCCCGCCCCGGCTCAAAAAGCCGGCCCCGCATTGCTGTCGATCAATGCGGACAGGGCTGCCGTCCCCTATGCAGGGGCATCGTTCCAGGAGTCCTCCCGATGCCCGCAGCCGCCTCGCCGGCCATTCTGTCCGGACTGATCGACCGCTTCGGCGAAGTGCCGCGCTATACCTCCTATCCGACCGCGCCGCATTTCCGCCCGGTCGAAGATGACAGCGCCTGGCGGGGCTGGCTGGCCGCCATTCCCGGGCAGACGTCGCTGTCGCTGTACCTGCACGTGCCCTTCTGCCGGACCATGTGCTGGTATTGCGGCTGTGCCACGCAGGTCGCCAAGGGCGACGACGGCATCCGCGACTATGTCGAGGCCATGCTGGCGGAGATTGCCCTGACCGCACGACTTCTGCCGCCGCAGGCGCGGGTCTCCCATATCCACTGGGGCGGCGGTACGCCGACCATCGTCGGCGCCGACGGTTTGCGGCACATCACCGAGCGGCTGGCCGCGCAGTTCTGCTTCGCGCCGGATATCGAGATTGCCGTCGAGGTCGACCCGCGCCGGTTCGATGCCGACCTGGCGCGGAGCTTTGCCGATTGCGGCGTCAATCGCGCCAGCCTGGGCGTGCAGAGTTTCGATCCGGCCGTGCAGCAGGCGATCAACCGGATCCAGCCGCTGGCGCAGGTGCGGCAGACGGTGGACCGGCTGCGGGACGCCGGCATCACGGCGGTCAACTTCGATCTGCTCTACGGCCTGCCGCAGCAGACCGAAGCCAGCCTGGCCGACACCATTTCGCAGGTCGAAATGCTCAGCCCGAGCCGGATCGCCCTGTTCGGCTATGCCCATGTGCCGTGGATGCGGCCGCATCAGAAGAAAATCGAGACCGCGAACCTGCCGGACAGCGGCCAGCGGATGCTGCAGTTCCTGCAGTCCGAACGGCTGCTGAACCAGGCCGGCTATGACAGCATCGGCCTCGATCATTTTGCCCGCCCCGACGATCCGCTGGCCGTGGCCGCGCGCGCCGGCCGCCTGCATCGCAACTTCCAGGGCTATACGACCGACAAAGCCGAGACCCTGATCGGCTTCGGCGCCTCGTCGATCAGTCAGCTGGCGCAGGGCTATGCCTCGAACCTGCGCAGCCCGGTGGCGTGGCGACGGGCAGTCGACAGCGGCCGCCTGCCGACCGAGCGCATGCTGCCGGTGACGGCCGAGGACCGGCTGCGCGGTGCTGTGATCGAACGGCTGATGTGCAATCTGCAGGTCGATCTGGAGGTCGAGGCGGCGCAGGCCGGCCTGCCGGCCGGACCGCTGTATGACGGACTGGATGCCCTGCAGCCGATTGTCGATGCCGGCCTGATGCAGATCGAGGGCGGCAGGCTGACAGTCCTGCCACAGGCACGCCTGCTGCTGCGGCAGATCTGCAGCCGTTTCGACAGCTACCTGCGGTCGGGCAGCGGCATCCGTCACGCCGCCGCGTAAGAACGCTGGCGCAGATGCGTCAGCGGTGCGTGCGGTGGATGGCGAAGTAGCTGTAGAACACCGCGAAGCCGGCCAGCACCAGACCGAACACCTCGATCGCGGTATCGGTCGCGCGCGCGGCCATGACAACACCGAGGCAGCCCAGCAGGATCAGCAGGCCGGCCATCACGCAGTAGCCGAGAGTCAGTTCGTTTTTCATCGCGTATTCCTTTCGCGCAATTTGGCATCCGCATCGTCGAACAGGATGCGCTTGCCGGCATTTTCCAGATCATCGAACTGGGCATTGTTGACCGCCCAGACAAAACACCACATGCCCAGGCCGCCGAGCAGCAGGGCAACAGGGATCAGAAACAGGAGCACGGTCATGCAGGCTTCCTTCCCCTGGCAAGATCGAGGCGCAAGGCATTGGCGACCACGATCAGTGAAGAACTCGACATGGCGATGGCGGCAATCAGCGGCGTGACCAGGCCGGCGATGGCCAGCGGCACGGCAAAGAGATTGTAGACCAGCGCCAGGGACAGATTCTGGATGGCAAGCTGGCGATTCTGGCGCGCCACGGCGAGGAAGTCGAGCACGGCGCCCAGCGTCTCGCCCTGGAACACTGCATCGGCCGCATTCTGCGCGATCTCCAGACCCGAGGCCGGCGAGAGCGACGCGTCGGCGGAGGCCAGCGCCACCGCATCGTTCAGCCCGTCGCCAACCATCAGCACATGGCGGCCTTCCGCCTTCAGGGCGGCAATCACGGCAGCCTTGCCGCGCGGGTCGATACCGGCCTGCCAGTCCGAAACGCCCAGGGCATCGGCGACGCAGCGCACCGCGCCGGCATGATCGCCCGACAGGATCAGCAGCCGCTTGCCGTCGGCGCGCAGCCGGGCCAGTACCGCCGCGGCATCGCTGCGCAGGTCGTCGGCAAAGCTGAAGCAGACCGGGGCATGACCCGGCCGTGCCAGCCACAGGAC
>JAEYSS010000116.1 GCA_023434425.1 Pseudomonadota bacterium
CCTCCGCCAGCCGCGCCGCATCCAGCGCCCGCGGCCGGCCGGCGCGACGATCTGCCGGGCCGAGCTCGGCCAGGCCGGCGCGTTTGCGGAATTCGGAGCGGAATTCGTGCGGCGTGCCCTGCACATCCCTGATCGGCACGTCGTCGCGCGCACCGAGATAGACATTCTCGATCCGCACGCCCTTCACCGTCTCGGCCCCCGGCGGGTGTTCGGCGCCGACCTTGGCCTGCAGCGCATTGCGGAGCTTCGCCGAGGCCTTGGCCAGCCGCAGGATGCGGTTGAACATGCCCTTGCCATAGGCGTCATGCGCCGCCGTCGCCAGCAGAACCAGATCGCCCTCGGCCTTGCGCAGCATCTCGCCGGCCAGCATGTGTTCCTCGAAATCGAAATGCTCTTTCCTGGCGGTCACGCGCGCTTCCCGGAATCGGTTCTCTAAATTTAGGTGATCTGTTATTTTTAAGAGCGGAATTTAGAGGAATCAACCCGCCTGGGCGGCCAGAAAGGCCCGCGCGCCCAGCTTTACCTGCCCGGCCGACTCCCCTAAACACAGGACAGCCCTCCCGACCGGATACGTTTTCCCATGTGCGGCATTGCCGGCTTCCTGACCTGGCGCGGAACCCCCGCCGATCTGCTGCAACGGCAGGTTAAGGCGATGACCGATGCGATCCGTTATCGCGGCCCCGATGCCGATACCAGCTGGGTCGATGCCGGCGCCGGCCTGGCGCTGGGCCATCGACGCCTGGCCATCGTCGATCTGACGCCGACGGGCGCGCAGCCGATGCTGAGCGCCAACGAGCGGTTCGTCATCTGCTACAACGGCGAGATCTTCAACGCCGCCGATGTGGCGCGCGATCTGCCCGGCATCAATTTCCGCGGCACGTCTGACACTGAAGTGTTGCTGGAAGCCTGCGTCGCCTGGGGCGTGGAAAACGCCGTGTCGCGCTTCATCGGCATGTTCGCCTTTGCCTTGTGGGACCGCAAGGAGCGCAAAATCTGGCTGGTCCGCGACCGTCTCGGCATCAAGCCGGTCTACTGGACGAAACAGACGACCGCCAGCGGCCCGGCTTTGCTGTTCGGCTCGGAACTGAAGGCGCTGACCGCGTATCCGGACTGGCAGCCGAAACTGGATCGCACGGCTCTCGCCGGCTATCTGCGCTACGGCTATGTGCCGGCACCGCGCTCGATCTACGAGGGCGTGCAGAAGCTGCCGCCCGGCCATATTCTGCGCGTGGACGCGGACGGCACGGAAACGCTGACCTGCTTCTGGGATCTGCGGCAGATCGCGCGCGATGGCGTGCGCAACCGCGATACGCGGCCTGAGCCTGAGCAGCTGGAAGATCTGCACGCATTGCTGAAAGATGCCGTGCAGCGGCGCATGCTGGCCGATGTGCCGCTCGGCGCGTTCCTCTCGGGCGGTATCGATTCATCGACCGTCGTGGCGCTGATGCAGGCGCAGTCGACGCAGGCGGTCAAAACTTTCTCCATCGGCTTCCAGGACGAGGCCTTCAACGAGGCCGAGCATGCCCGCGCGGTGGCGAAGCATCTCGGCACCGACCATACCGAACTGGTGATCGATCCCGCCCATGCGCGCGACGTGATCCCCGATCTGCCCTTCATGTATGACGAGCCGTTTTCCGACTCGTCGCAGATCCCGACCCATCTCGTCTCCAAACTCGCCCGCGAGAAAGTCACCGTGTCGCTGTCCGGCGACGGCGGCGACGAAATCTTCGCCGGCTATGTGCGCTATCTCGGCATCGACCGGGTCTGGAACGCCGTCGGCTCTGTGCCGTCGCCCCTGCGCCGGCTTGGCGCCGGCGCGCTGCAGATGCTGTCGCCCGAGACCTGGGACACCCTGCTCAGCCCGGTGCCGGCGCGCCACAAGCCGAAATTCCTCGGCGACAAGATCCACAAGGGCGCGGCGATCCTGGCCGAAGCGGATCCCGATGCGATGTATGCCGCGCTGGTGTCGCAATGGGATGGCGAGGCCCTCGTGAACCACGGCGTCACACGCCCGCCCGGCGATGCGTCGCTGCGCGACGATCTGCCGGAGACGATTGCGCGGCTGCGCTATCGCGACATGACCACCTATCTGCCCGACGACATCCTGACCAAGGTGGACCGCGCCAGCATGGCGGTCGCTTTGGAAGCGCGTGTGCCGCTGCTGGATCACCGCGTGGTGGAATATGCCTGGACCCTGCCGCCGGATCGCCTGCTGCAGGGAAACCAGGGCAAGAAACTGCTGCGGCAGGTTCTTTATAAGTATGTGCCGCGCGAGATGGTCGAGCGGCCGAAGACCGGCTTCGGCATGCCGGTCGGCGACTGGCTGCGCGGGCCCTTGCGCGACTGGGCCGAAACGCTGCTGTCGGAAGCGAAGCTGCGCCAGGACGGGCTGATCGATCCGGGCCCGGTCAGGCTGCGCTGGCAGGAGCATCTGAGCGGCCGGCGCAACTGGCAGCACAGCCTGTGGACCGTGCTGATGTTCCAGGCCTGGCGTGCCCGCTGGAGCAGTGTGGCCTCGCTTTAAACCGGCTCGCCACAAACGGGAATTTCCCCAGCGGCAGAGGCACTTGCCCCAAGCGGTGGAACTCTCCGCTCGCCCGGACGGTTCGTTGACAGCCCCCGGGGCGGGTTATAGTGTGCAGCGCGAAAAAGCTGGCGCCTGACTGATCCGGGCCGCCAAAATCCGTTTTCTCGCAGCTTTACTGCTAACAATCAGGGTTGCATGTCCATGAAGGTACTGGTCGCGGTCAAGCGCGTGGTGGACTACAACGTCAAGATCCGCGTCAAGGCGGACAAGACGGGTGTCGATCTCGCCAACGTCAAGATGTCGATGAATCCCTTCGACGAAATCGCCGTCGAAGAGGCCGTGCGCCTGAAAGAGGCCGGCACGGCGACCGAGGTCATCGCCGTCTCCATCGGCCCGGCCCAGGCGCAGGAGACGCTGCGCACCGCGCTCGCCATGGGCGCCGACCGCGGCATTCTGGTGAAGACCGACGCCGAAGTGCAGCCGCTGGCGGTTGCCAAGATTCTCGCCAAGATCGCCGAGGCCGAACAGCCGCAGCTGGTGATCGTCGGCAAGCAGGCGATCGACGACGACAGCAACCAGACCGGCCAGATGATGGCCGCCCTGCTGGGCTGGCCGCAGGGGACGTTCGCGAACAAGCTGGCGCTCGCCGACGGCAAGACCACGGTGGTGCGTGAAGTCGACGGCGGCCTGGAGACGGTCGAACTCAAGCTGCCGGCGGTGGTGACCACCGACCTGCGCCTGAACGAACCGCGCTACGCCTCGCTGCCTAATATCATGAAGGCGAAGAAGAAGCCGATCGACGAGAAGACGCCCGACGATTTCGGCGTCGACATCGCGCCGCGGCTGAAGACTCTCTCGGTCGAGGAGCCGCCCAAGCGCAAGGCCGGCATCAAGGTGCCGGATGTTGCGACCCTGGTGGACAAGCTGAAGACCGAAGCGGGAGTGATCTGAGATGAGCGTCCTGGTTATTGCCGAACACGATAACGCCACGCTGAAGGGCGCGACGCTCAATGCCGTCACCGCTGCGAAAGCCATCGACGCCGATGTGCATGTGCTGGTGGCCGGCGCAGGCGCCGATGCGGCCGCCGCGAGCGCTGCCAAGGTCGCCGGTGTCGCCAAGGTGATCCATGTGGATGCCGCCCATTACGGCCATGGCCTGGCCGAACCTCTCGCGGTGCTGATTGCCGAACTGGGCAAGGGCTATGCGGCTATCGTGGCGCCGGAAACCACCTCGGGCAAGAATGTGATGCCGCGCGTCGCGGCTCTGCTGGACGTGATGCAGATTTCCGGCGTTACGGAAGTGAAGTCGGCCGATACCTTTGTGCGTCCGATCTATGCCGGCAATGCCATGGCGACCGTGCAGTCGTCCGACCCGATCAAGGTCGTCACCGTGCGCACCACCGGTTTCGCTGCCGCCGCCGCTGACGGCGGTTCGGCCAGCGTCGAGAAGGGTAACCCCGCGGCCGATCCGGGCGTGTCGACCTTCATCGGCCAGGAGCTGCAGAAGTCGGACCGTCCGGAACTGACGGCCGCCAAGATCGTCATCTCGGGCGGTCGCGGCATGGGTTCGGGCGAGAATTTCAAGCTGATCGAGGCGGTCGCCGACAAGCTCGGTGCCGCCGTCGGCGCCAGCCGCGCAGCTGTGGACGCCGGCTTCGTGCCGAACGATTACCAGGTCGGCCAGACCGGCAAGATCGTGGCGCCGCAGCTTTATATCGCGGTCGGCATCTCGGGCGCGATCCAGCATCTCGCCGGCATGAAGGATTCCAAGGTGATCGTCGCCATCAACAAGGACGAGGAGGCGCCGATCTTCCAGGTCGCCGATTACGGCCTGGTCGGCGACCTGTTCAAGCTGCTGCCCGAACTAGAAGCGGCGCTGGCCAAGTAAGCGGAGACGGTAGAGCGCATGATCAAGACCATTGGGGTGATCGGCGCAGGACAGATGGGCAGCGGTATCGCCCATGTCTGCGCGCTGGCCGGCTACGATGTCGTGCTGCAGGACATCAACACGGCGCAGCTCGACAAGGCGCTGGAGGTCATCGGCGGCAACATGAACCGCCAGGTGGCACGCGGCAAGATCACCGAGGCCGACAAGGCCAAGGCGCTGACGCATATCCGCACCTCGAACGACATCCGCGCCTTCGCCGAGACCGATTTCGTGGTCGAAGCCGCCACCGAAAACGAGGGCGTGAAGAAGAAGATCTTCGCCGATCTCTGCCCGGTGCTGAAAAAGGACGCGCTGCTCGCCACCAACACTTCGTCGATCTCGGTGACGCGCCTGGCCTCCAGCACCGACCGGCCGGAAAAGTTCATGGGCATGCATTTCATGAACCCGGTGCCGGTGATGCAGCTGGTCGAGCTGATCCGCGGCATCGCGACCGATGAAAACACCTTCCGGCAGGTGCGCGAACTGACCATCGCGCTGGGCAAGCAGCCGGCCAATTCGGAAGATTTCCCCGCCTTCATCGTCAACCGCATCCTGCTGCCGATGATCAACGAGGCGATCTACACGCTGTATGAAGGCGTCGGATCTGTCGAAGCCATCGACACCGCCATGCGGCTGGGCGCCAACCATCCGATGGGGCCGCTGCAGCTGGCCGACTTCATCGGGCTGGATACCTGCCT
>JAEYSS010000210.1 GCA_023434425.1 Pseudomonadota bacterium
GTTCGTCCTGCGCCGAGACGAAGCGATGCGTGCCGAGCTGCTTCGCCGTCCAGTCGGCATCCGCCAGCTGCCAGGCCGAGAAATTCGAATTGCCGATATAGCGCACCTTGCCCTGGGTGATCAGGTCGTCCAGCGCGCGCAAGGTCTCGTCGATCGGCGTGCACGGATCGGGCTGGTGCTGCTGGTAGAGATCGATCCAGTCGGTCTGCAGGCGGCGCAGGCTGTCTTCCACCGCCTGCATGATATAGCGCCGCGAGGCGCCGACCTTTTTGCCCTCGTCGTCCATCGGCATGGCGAATTTGGTCGCCAGCACGATGTCCTTGCGGCGGGCACCGAGGATCTTGCCCATCTGCGTCTCGGAACCGCCCTTGTTGCCGTAGATATCGGCGGTGTCGAACAGCGTGATGCCGAGATCGAGCGCCTTGTGGATGACTTTGCGCGAGGCTTCGAGATCGAGCCGCATTTCGAAATTGTTGCAACCGAGGCCGACTTCGGAAACCAGCAGGCCGGAGGTGCCGAGATTGCGGAATTTCATGGCGGGACTCTTTTGTTTGGATGGGCGATGGAGGCCGGCGAAGTATCCGTCTGCTGCTGTGGCGAGAGCAAGCCGGACCAAATAATGGACCAATTCAGCGATCCGCACTTCTAGCGGAGCATGATTTTCTGCCAATGAACAGGTATCCGGCCGATATCCTCAGGACTGGCGTCCGAATTTGCGGTCTCGCAACGCAACTGCCGCGTCTGCCGCTCGACATTCATTGTCTCATCGGCATAGCGAGGTGCAGCCGCATTCAGATCAAGATAGATCATATGGGTTCTGCTTGTGCTTCTACCAAAGGACACTGTCGTGATGTCTTGTACATGATTGAGCGGTAAGACTCGGTCCGCCCACTTGGCACACCGGATTCCATCCGGTGCAATTGAGAACAACACTTGACGCTGCGGTTGAAGAATCTGCGAGACAACAGCATACGAGCAAAATGCTGCTAGGGTGGCCAACACTCCCATGGCGATCCAAAATCTCGATTTCCCGGCGTATCCGATGAAATGGCGACGCGACAGCCACATGACCAGCAACCCCAACGTCAACACAACAAGACTGCCCGTCGGGCCGTTAGGTAGTATTTTGACAATCTCCAGCGTTTCGACGTTTTGCTGCATTACGGCGCCTGCTTCACCCCAGCACCCGTAGTGCTTCCGTCGCCGCCATGCGGCCCGAGAGCCACGCGCCGGCGGCCGAGCCGATCCAGTCGACCGGCGCGAAGGCCTCGCCGGCAAACAGCACGCGGGCACGGCCGGCATTGCTGGTGAGCGCGCGGCCGGCATTGCGCCGCGCGGTGGCGAAGCCGGGTTTCGCCGCCGCCACCGCACCGCGGCTCCAGGGATCGCTGCCCCAGTGCGTGGCGACGCCCTTGACGAATTTGCGGTCGACCGCCTCGCCCAGCATGGTGCGGACCTGGCTGCGGGCGGCCGCGATCATCGCCGCCTCGCCGCGCGCTTCGAGGTCGCGGGCATAGTCGCCGCCGATCTGCGCGATGGCCAGCGGCATGGCCTGTGCATTCAGTCTGATACTCATGGCGCGGTTGTTATGAGCCCGCAGCAGGGCCTGCGTGTTGGCCGGCGCATCGAAGGTGCCGCCCTCGTATTGCAGGGCGATGCGATCGATCACACCCATGGTCATGCGGCCGAGCGCCTCGCGCTGCGGTTCGGGCAGGCCGGGCTGGAACACGATGGCATCTTTCGCCGCCAGCAGGCCGAGCGGCACGGTGACGATGCAGGCTTCGGCGCGCACCTGGCCTTCGGCGGTGGCGACAGTGACCCCACTGCCAGTGCCGCCGAGCCAGTCGATGCGCACCACCGGACGGTTGCGGAAGACCGGCAGGTCGGCGGCGAACTGCGTCACCCAGGCGCCGAAACCGCCCGGCAGCCAGGCGTCGTTGCCGGTGCCGGTCAGGCGCGGTGCGTCCAGCGCCGACAGCGCCGGAAATTCGATGCCGACATGCAGCGGCGCGGCCAGCGCACGCGCCAGGTCGATCCAGCGGCCGGCCGGGCCGTTCGCATCCAGCTTGATCCGGCTGGCCAGCGGCACGTCGCTGCGCAGCGCGCGGGCATCGAGCAACGCGTCGTCCATCCTGTCATAGGCGAAGCCGAGCGCGTCGTAATCCTGCGTGCTGGCATCGCGCGCCGGCTCGCCGCTGCTGTTCTGGTCGAACAGCCAGAAATCCCCTTCATCGGGCTGCATACGCAGTTCGCGGTTGCGCAGCTCGATGGCGAGCGGATTGATATCCGCCGAGCGCAGCAGCCAGGCGCCGAGATCGACGGGAAAATCCAACACCGAGGTATTCGTCCAGATACGACCGCCGATGCGGTCGCGCGCCTCCAGCACCACCACATTGCGCCCGCGATCCTGCAGCATGCGTGCCGCCGCCAGACCCGCCAGACCGGCGCCGACAATGACCACTTCGGTTTCCGACGGCAGATTCGCCGCGCGCGCCGCGAAGGCGGCCGGCAGCAGGGCTGCCGCCGCCGTCATGGCCGTAAAATGCCGCCGCGTCGTTGCTGTCATGCCGGCATTATGCCGCGAAGCCTGACCGCCGGGATGAAATTTTATCGCTTCGTCCACACAAATTCATGGCCGAAGGCTAGCGCAGGATCATCGCAACCGAAGCAGCCAGCGTCAGGCCCATGGCGATATTGAAGCCGCGCTGACGGCGCGGATCGCGCAACAGTCGCTGGGCCGTCGCCCCGAAGGCGAGCCAGACAAACCCGCTGGGGCAGGCGGCGCTCACGAAAACCAGCGTGAAGACCACGGCGCG
>JAEYSS010000208.1 GCA_023434425.1 Pseudomonadota bacterium
CCGACCATGCTGATGCCAAACGGCACCAGCGGCGGCGCATCGGACGACGCACATTCCTCATCGAAAATATAGCGCTGCACGGGAGTCCAGCCCGGACCGCCATATTGCTGCGGCCAGTTCGGCGCACCCCAGCCACGCGCATGCAGGATCCTGTGCCAGGCGACGAAATCCGCCTTGTCGAGATGGATACGCTGGCGCGTTTTCTCGGCCAGAGCCGGCGGCAGACTGCTGCGTATGAATGTCCGCACCTCTTCGCGGAAGGCGCGTTCCTCGGCCGTGAATTCAAGATCCATGGCGTTTCTCCCTGTGACGGCCGCAACGTTAGGACCAGCGGCGGGATCAGGCAAGCACGTGACGCTGCGGAAGGCCTTGCAATGACGTGATTCGCTTGATCAAGTCGCGCAGTAACGGAAGGACATGACGATGACTTTTGATCCGGCGACTGCCGGCTGGAAACAGCGATCCGGCCAGGGGCCATTCACCCGGGAGGTCGGGCCCATCTGGGTGAAACGCGAAAAAGACGGCGCGGACGGTTCGGCTTACGGCCTGCTGGCGGAAGAACGCCACACCAATTCGCGCGGCGTGGTGCATGGCGGCATGCTGATGACACTGGCCGACCATGTGCTCGGCTGGATGGTCTGGGATGCGGTGGACCGCGCCGCCTGCGCCACAGTATCGCTGAACAACCAGTTCATCGCGGCCGTGAAGCCCGGCGATTTCGTCGAGATGCGCGGACGCATCGTGCGCCAGACCCGCAGCCTGATCTTCATCCATGGCACCGCCACCGTGGGCGACAAGCCGGTGCTGACCTCCGAGGGTATCTGGAAGGTGCTCGGTCAGGGCTGACGGATCAGCGCCGCCCTTTACGAACGATCTTCCTGGCCGGCAGCAGGTCGGCAAATGTCGGCTCGCGCTTCTGCTGCTGTGCCGCGATCGCCTCCATCAGATCGGCAGTCAGGAACATGCCGGACTGCCAGATCTGCATGTAGTTCAGCGCATCGGCGACGCTGTGGTCGCGGGTGTAGTTCAGCATTTCCTTGGTGCCGTGGATGGCCAGCGGCGACTTCGACGCAATCGTGCGCGCCATGTCCAGCACATGCGCCAGCATCGCCTCCTGACTGTCGAACAGCCTGTTCACCAGCCCGGACGTCAGCGCCTCGTCAGCCGCCATGCGACGACCGCTATAGGCCAGTTCGCGCACCAGACCCGACGGCATCAGATGCGGCAGGCGCTGCAGCGTGCCGACATCGGCGGTCATACCGATATTGATTTCCTGGATGCAGTACCAGGAGTCTGCGGTGGCATAACGCATGTCGCAGGCCGAGATCAGGTCGACGCCACCGCCGACGCAGCCGCCCTGGATCGCCGCCAGCACAGGCACCCGGCATTTATCGATCACCGTGAAGCTTTCCTGCATCTCGGCGACGGTGCGGCGGAACTGTTCGCCGACGCGACCGCGGTCACCGGTCAGCATGTCGCCCGCGATGCTGCCGAAAGCGGACAGATCGAGCCCGCCGGTGAAATGCTTGCCGGTGGAGGAAATCACCACGGCGCGGATCTCGGGCCGGTCCTCGATCTCGGCGAAGACATCGACCATCTCCTGCCAGAACGGCAGGATCATCGCATTGGCCTTGTCCGGCCGGTTGAACACGATCTGCGCGACATGGTCGGCGACGGTGAAATCGAAGGTCTTGTAGGTCATCGTTTCCTCCAGAGGGGGGCTGACGTTGCGTCAAGGCTGGCGACCGGCGGTCTGCGCCGTTAGAGTCACGCAAAACAGTCCCGCAGGGATTAAAGGGAGGAACCATGCCGATTGTCTATGACGAACTGCTCGCACTCGACATTCCGGTCCGCGAAGTCAGCTACAGCGACCGCGAGACCATGCTCTATGCACTCGGTGTCGGCATGGGGCAGGATCCGATGGACCTCGACGAACTGCCCTTCGTATTCGAGAAGAACCTGCGGGCGCTGCCCAGCCTCTCCACCGTGATCTGCTGGGACGACAGCTGGACGCCGCGCACCGGCATCAACTACGTGATGGTGGTGCATGGCGAGCAGCGCATCACGATCCACAAGCCGCTGCCGGCTGCCGGCCGCGTCAAAGCCAAAGTCCGCATCAGGGATGTATTCGACAAGGGCGCCGGCAAGGGCGCCATCATGCTGGTCGAAAACACCATCACCGACGCGGCGAGCGGCGAAAAGCTGGTCACGCTGCTGTCCACCACCTTTGCCCGCGGCGATGGCGGCTTCGGCGGCCCGGTGCGCAAGCCGGAAGAGCTGCCGCCCAAACCGCATGTGATTCCGGATCGCCAGCCGGATGCCGGCGTGACGCTGAAGACGCAGCCGAACCAGGCGCTGTTCTATCGTCTGTGCGGCGACCGCAATCCGCTGCATGCCGAACCGGCCTTTGCCGCTGCCGCTGGCTTCCCGCGCCCGATCCTGCATGGCCTGTGCACCTATGGCATTGCCGTGCGGGCGGTGGTCAAGGCGGCCTGCGACCATGATCCGTCGCGCATCGCCGATATCAACGCGCGCTTCACGGCACCCGTTTTCCCCGGCGAGACGATCCACACCGAAATCTGGCGCGACGACAACATCGTGTCGTTCCGCGCCCGCGTCATGGAACGCGACGCCATCGTGCTCGACCACGGGCGGGTGGAACTGCGCGGCTAGGGCTGCGGTAGTGCGGTGTGAGACCGGGCGGGTCAATTAATCTCGTCGTTCCCGCGAAGGCGGGAACCCAGTCCTTCGGTAGTCTGGATCCCAGCTTTCGCGGGGAAGACGAATGGGTTATGCCGAGGCGTGCCACCGACCTTGGCTTTTGTCGATTTTAGTGCTAATATTCCTATCAATGAGAACGCGAGAGTCTGCGCGCAGACGCAATGCGCGCCAAAAAAGCCGCCGCTGTTGGATATCGTGAATCGTAAAATCAATGCCTTGGCACGAAATGCCAAGGACTTACGCCGGCTATAACGGGATACAACAGGCTGTCACGGGACGAAACAGGCAGAAACGGGATGAAACGGGACGGAACAGGCCCCGAATGGGACGAACCTGGTCCCGAACGGGACGAAACAGGCTCGCAGGAGCTAGCGCCGGTTCAGGCTGACGTCGCCCGGCTTGCGATGGTTGCCGGGGCGGTCCGCCGGCGGATCGTCGAAGCGCAGCGGTTCCATCTGCGGCACGGCTTCGGGATAGCCGAACAGGTAGCCCTGGCCGTAATCGATGCCGAAATCGAGCAGCAGCCGCGCCTGGTCCTCGGTTTCGACCATTTCGGCCACCGTGCCGATGCCGAGTTCCTTGCAGAGCCAGACCATGCCCTTGAGGATCGCCTGGTCGCGCATCTGTCCGGCGCTCTGCAGCGCCTTCACATAGGCGCCGTCGATCTTGACGTAGTCGACCTCTAGCGCCTGCAGATAGGGGAATGACGCCGCGCCGGCGCCGAAATCGTCGAGACAGACGGAATGGCCGTCATCGCGCAGCTGTCGCACCGCATTGGCAGCATGGACCAGATTGGTGATCTGGGTCGATTCCGTGATCTCGAAAATCAGCTG
>JAEYSS010000221.1 GCA_023434425.1 Pseudomonadota bacterium
GTGCTAAAACCGCATGGCCAGATTGATGCGCGCCTGGGTCAGCAAGGGGTCGTCGCGACCCGCGAATTCATCCTGCACCACGGTATAGCCGGCCATGATGGTCATGGCGCGGCTGGCCAGTGCCGCGGGCGTCCAGTGCAATTGCAGATCCAGGCTCTGCTGCCGGCCATAAAATGGCACGGCATTGCCGGCGCCGAGATTGCGCTGCTCGCCGACGCCAAATTCATGGCTGGCAGTGAAATTGAGTGAGTCGCCCAGCGGTACGCCGACCTGAAGACCGACGACATTGAGATCGCGTTCTTCCTGGTAGAAATACTCGTTGCGGCGCTGCAACGAGGCGCCGAGCTTGTAGCCGCTGGAGAAATGCTGTGCCACGGCAATCCGGTGACGCTCGTTGCTTTGCATGGAATAGGGATCGCCGATGGTGCCTTCCGAGGCATAGCCCGACGAGAGTGTGAGCGTCAGGTCGCGGGCGACCATTGCCGAAACCGAATTGTCGATGCCGAGACGGCGATGGCCGCTTCCGGCCAGGTCGCCCCAGTTGGCGGCGGCATTCGGATTGACCTTGAAGGTGAGTCCGTATTCCTGGTAGGCGAGGCCGAAGCCGCTGCTGGCCGTGCGGTCCTCGTGGCCGGGATCGCCGCTCTGGCTGATCCTGCTGCTGTTGCTGAGTGCCAGTCCGTCGAAGAAGGGCACGTCATAGGCCGCCTGCATGGATCGCGGCGCCGCGTCCGCCTCGCTATAGACGGTGAGTTTGTCGCTGCCGGTATCGGCGAAGGCGGCGGTGCCGGCAGGCTCGCCGCTCCGGCTCAGCAGCGAGATATCGCCGGGTGCGAACAGGGGCTGTCGCGACAGCAGGTAATGTCCCTCATCGGCATCGAAACTCAGCAGCGTCAGGTCGCGACGCGTTTCGGCATAGAGGCTGTCGTATTTCGGCGGCAGTGGCGCCACCTGGCAGAAACCGGGATCGCGCGGTGTGACGATGACAGGGCAGGCAGGTAGCATGGCCTGCGCCGCGGCGGCGAATGGAGCCGCGGCCACGCCGGTGAACAGGCAAAATGCGCCTGCAAAGGATCGGACGTGGCGAAACACGACACCGCTTCCCCAAAGCTATCGCTGGCAGAATCCAGTCTGCCAGAAAGGTATTACCCGAGTTTTATCGGCGCGCGCTGTGGCCGAATTGGGGCAGGGCAGCGAGGCGCTGCTGCATTTTTCCGTTCCCTGCCAATGCGACGGTTTCCCGCAGCCCAGCGGAGCCGTATGGTGAGGCACCATGAATCTCGTGTTCATTTACGGAAAGCCGGCGACCGGCAAGCTCACCGTAGCCCGCGAACTGGCCGGGCTGACCGGCTACAAACTTTTTCACAACCATCTGACCGTCGATCTGCTGCTGGCGGTGTTCGAATTCGGCAGCAGGCCCTTCGTCGACCTGCGCGAACAGATCTGGCTCTTGGTGTTTTCCCGTGCCGCGAAAGAACGGCTGCATGGTCTGATTTTTACATTTGCGCCGGAGACCACGGTGCAGCCGGACTTCGTCAGCCGCATGCTCGATGCTGTCGAACCGGCCGGCAGCCGGGTGCGGTTCGTCGAACTGACCTGCGCGATGGACGAGGTCTATCGCCGGATCGACAACAAGTCGCGGCAGCAGACCGGCAAGATCACCTCGCATGAGGTCTACCAGAAGCTGGAGACCGCCGGCGTTTTCGGCACGTCGCATATGCCGAAAGCCGAGCTGCGCATCGATACCGGGAAATTCACCCCCGCCGAGGCGGCTGCGAAAATCGCCAAAGCGCTGCGCCTGCCGGTGCACAAGCCGTAGCGGCAGCTATTCCGCCGCATCCTTGCGCGCGGCTGGCTTGCCGAAGCCGCCGGCCGAGGGCGTGGCGATGACAAAGACGTCGCCCGGCTGCATCGGCGTCGAGCAGCGGCCTTCCAGCGGCTCTTTCGCACCCGACACGCGCTCGACCCACTGCCGGCCGGTTTCACCAGGCTCGCCGCCCTCGAGACCGAAGGGCGGCACCTTGCGATGCGAGGATAGCAGCGTCGCGGTCATCTCGGTGAGGAAGCGCATGCGACGGATCGTGCCGTCGCCGCCCTTGTGTTGGCCCTTGCCGCCCGAACCCCGGCGGATGCGGAAAGATTCCAGCAGCACGGGGAAGCGGAATTCCAGCACTTCCGGATCGGTCAGGCGCGCATTGGTCATATGGGTATGGACCGCGTCGCAGCCGTCGAAATCCGCTCCGGCGCCGCTGCCGCCGCAGATCGTCTCGTAATACTGGTACTCGTTATTGCCGAAGGTGAAGTTGTTCATCGTGCCCTGGGCCGCCGACATCACGCCCAGCGCGCCGAAGATGGTGTCGGTGATGCACTGGCTGGTCTCGACATTGCCGGCCACCGTGGCGGCCGGATAGACCGGATCGAGCATCGAATTTTTCGGGATGATGATCTCCAGCGGCTTCAGGCAGCCGCCGTTCAGCGGGATGTCGCTGTCGACCAGGCAGCGGAAGGCATAGAGCACGGCGGCGACGCAGACCGCCGTCGGTGCGTTGTAGTTGGTCGGATGCACACCGGATGTGCCGGTGAAGTCGATCTTCGCCGTGCGGTCCTGGTGGTTGACCGTCACCTTCACCCTGATCTCGTAGCCATCATCCATCGGATAGGTGAATTCGCCGTCCTTCAGGCGGCTGATCACCCGGCGCACGGATTCCTCGGCATTGTCCTGCACGTGATTCATATAGGCGCGCACCACATCGAGGCCGAACTGGTCGACCATCTTGCGCAACTCCTGCGCGCCCTTTTCGCAGGAGGCGATCTGCGCCTTCAGGTCGGCGATATTCTGCGCCGGATTGCGCGACGGATACTTGCCACTCTTGAGCAGCGCGATCATCTCGTCTTCCAGCATGCGGCCGCCATCAACCAGCAGCACGTTGTCGAGCAGCACGCCCTCATCCTCGACCGTTTTCGAGTCCGGAGGCATAGAGCCTGGCGTGGTACCGCCGATATCGGCGTGGTGACCGCGGCTGCCGAGATAGAACAGCACCTCCTGGCCGGCCTTGTCGAAGACCGGCGTGATCACGGTGACGTCGGGCAGGTGGGTGCCGCCGGCATAGGGCGCGTTCAGCACGTAGACGTCCCCCGGCTTCATCTGGCCAGAGCGTCTGCGCATCACGGTCTTGATCGATTCCGACATCGAGCCCAGATGCACCGGCATATGCGGCGCATTGGCGATCAGTTCGCCGTCGAGGTCGAAGATAGCGCAGGAGAAATCGAGGCGCTCCTTGATATTGACCGAATAGGCGGTCTTCTCCAGCACGCTACCCATTTGTTCGGCAATCGACATGAACAGGTTGTTGAAGATTTCCAGCATCACCGG
>JAEYSS010000289.1 GCA_023434425.1 Pseudomonadota bacterium
ATTACGAGCGCAGCGGCGAATTGCGCGACATCCCGGAAGCGGAGGTTGCGGTTTCCCGTCTGCCGCCCGCACCGGCCGGGGCGAAGATCGCCCGCGTCGACGTCATCCTGCGCCTGCAGGACTGATCCGGTCCTGAAACGGCCGGTCAGCGCATCGGCGGCGGCTTGTCGAGCGCCTGCAGCGGCCGGTCCGGCATATTCCGCGTGTCGTAATGCACCGCAGCCAGCAGCATCTGGAACCCCATGATGATCGGCAGCAGGCCGATCAGCGCTTCACCGACGGTGGCGGCGATGCCGGTTTCCATCGACTCCCAAAGTTGCACGGCCTCCCACAGGCCGCCGCCGAAGATCAGCAGCACTGACAGCACGAACTCCAGCGAGGCGATATTCAGGTCGCGCACATAATAGGTGTAGACCAGACGGCGCAGGAAATTACGCAGGTTGCCGCGCAGGAAAGGCAGGATGCTGCCCAGGACCGACAGGCTGGACCCCGCATCGCCGTATTTCGCCGGAATAGGCACGTCGATCACGACAGCCCGCTCCAGATACAGGTGATGCAACATGTCGCTTTCGAAGAAATAGTCGCGCTTGATGGTGCGCAGCCGCAACCGCGACAGCGCGGCGCGATGGATCGCGGTGAATCCGTTGGTCGGGTCGAAGACCGACCAGTAGCCGCTCGAGAGTTTGGTCAGGAAACTCAGCACGGCATTGCCGAACAGCCGGCCCGGCGGCATGCCCTCCAGATCGCGCAGGAAATAGAAACGGTTGCCCTTGGTGTAGTCCGCGCGTCCAGAGAGAATGGGCAGCAGCAGACTGTCCAGCATCTCGAGCGGCATCTGCCCGTCGCCGTCGATCTTCACCACGATCTCCGCGCCATCCGCCAGCGCCGCCGCATAGCCGGTCATCACCGCGCCGCCAACCCCCTGATTGGTGTCATGCCGCAGCACGCGCACGCGGGGATCGCTGCATTGCACCGCGATGACGTTGCCCGACGACTGCGGACAGGCATCGTCGACGCAGTAGATCCGTTCGATCTTCGCCGGAACCGCCGCCAGCACCTGCAGCACGTGATCGGCGACGCGATAACAGGGAATGACGGCGGCGATCATGCAGCCTGGCTCCTGGCATTCCTGCCGCGCAGGCGGCCGAACCGGTGGGTGACGGCCTCGACCAGAACGGCCGCGACCAGGGCGGAAATCCAGATCATCGGCAGATTATAGCGCGGAATACTGACCGAGACGAAAGCATAGAAGCCGACCATCAGCAGCACCACGCCGGCGATAACCAGGAAGCCGCGCAACTGACCTGTTGCGGCCATGCGGCGAAGCGCGAAAGGCGCCAGCAGCACGGCGACGAAGGTGATGTATTTCCCGGCCCACAGGCCCTGCCAGGCCATGACGAAGGTTACCGCGACATGCCTGGGCCAGTCCGCCAGCAGAACCGGCAGCAGATTGCCGAGCGTGCCGGGCCGGCTGCCGAGATAGGTCTTCAGGAAGTCAGACACCGGAGGATTTCCTGCATAGTGGTATCCGGTCGGCTCCAGCAGCGAGAGTTTGCGTACGGCGTCCTCGCCGAACAGCGCGATGGCCAGGTTGTCGCCGAAATCGGGCAGCCAGTAGATCCAGGCTTTCCACCATTCACCCCAGGTCATCTGATTGTAGAGCAGGCGCTGCACCAGAATGTCGATGTCGTAACCCACGGTCATCGCGAATTCGCCGAGCGCTGTCGCGTTGCGCAGCATCCAGGGCAGCACGGAAATCGCATAGCCGGCCGCGACCAGCAGCGCCGCGCCGACACCATAAGGTCCGACCGCCGTAGCGCCGCGATAATGGCGCAGCAACGGGATCGCCAGGATCACCGCATGGGCCTGATAGACATAGGACGGCCGGATCAGTGCCAGCAGACCCATGATGGCGCCGAGCCCGAGCAGCAGGCCGGTGCTGCGCCGTATTGCCGGATCGGTGGCGCGCAGCAGCAGCGCCAGAAAGAACGGAAAAACCGCCAGCAGCGGGGCTTCGGTGAGGAAATGCCGCGCGAAATAGGCATGCGTGCCCGAGGCCGCCACTACGCCCAGCACGGTCCATGACCCCACGGCCGAAAGGCCGAAGCTGCGCGCAACCGCCCAGCTGCCCCACAGGCCCATGGTGGCGATCAGTGCCATCGTGCCACGCGTCCGCAGGCTGTAACGGATCTGGCAATGCGCGCGCGGATTCTGGTAATGCCTGAACTGGCAGGCGAGGGTTGGCTCCAGCGCCGGATCGACCTTCAGCAGGACGGCGTAGAGCAGGGGTGCCACCGGCGTGAAAAACGCGGTCGGCGCCGGTACGCGATCGGTTACGGCCTGATCGGAATAGACGCCATGAATCGCCAGGTTGCGGCTGACGGTCAGATACTGCAACTCGTCGGCATAGATCGGCCGCGGCGGCTTCGACGCCATCTGCGCGACGATGATGACGGCGGCAACCAGCAGCGCCAGCCAGGCGGAACTGGCGTAGCGGATCAGGGACTCGCGAGTCATGCGGCGTATCTTTTTGGTATGGCGTTGATGGCACGCATTGCTGTCGGCATGTCGAGCCCGATGCGCTGGAAATACCATTCCAGCCCGTCGAGGCGCGGAATGTTTTCCGTCATCACCTTCTCCAGCGCTTCCGCCCGCCCGATATCGCCATTGCGGATCTGGTTGGAGCGGAAGGTGTCGTTCTCGCTGAAGCCGGCCACCGTGCAGTAGATGTAGTTGTAAAAGGGCGCCGTGCCGTCGCCGATGCGCCAGGTGTTCGGTGAATCGGCGGCATTCTCCCAGCCGAATTCATTGAAGATGGTGCGGTTCACCTCGCGCTCGTCCCAGGGCACGAAGTCGAACAGGTTGTAATAGTCGCGGCGCGGTTCGACATAGAACGAGAAAAACCCGGTCGCGGTATCTGGGATCGAGCGGTTGATGTAGCCGGGATTGCGCAGGAAGGCGAAACCGTAATAGGCCAGCAGCTTCAGCTTGGCGAGCGGGCTGAGATAGTCGGTGCGTTCGCGCTCCCAGTGTGGCGCCACGCCGGCGAAGCCTTCCTTGAAATCGGCATTCTCCAGCGGGCTCATCATCCAGATATTCAGGTCGATGCCGTTCTGCGCCTTGATCCTGTTGACCCAGGAAAAGAAATGCTTGTCGCCGGCCATGAACAGCGGGATCAGGCCGAGGTCGGGCTGTTTCAGCCAGGCCGAGACATTGCTGCGGATATAGTCGAGTTTGCGCGTGATGTCGGCCGAGACGAGAATATTCTCCAGGCCGAGCCGGCCACAGACACGCGCGATATTGCGCCGGGCCAGATCCGTGACCATGCCCCAGTCGTAGGTATAGGTGAGTGGCTTGAGCCCGAAGTCGCGCACCAGCATATGCGCGCCATAGCAGCTGTCGCGCCCGCCGCTGAGCGGCAGGATGCAGAAGGTGTCGCGTCCCTTGTCGCGTGCTGCGCGGGCATAACCCTCGACCAGCGTGGCCAGCGTCTGCTTGCTCTGGCCCTTGACCACGGTCGGTTTCATATGCCGGCAGTAGTTGCAGACGCCATCGGCGTCGAAAGCGATATGCGGATAGGAGGCAGGCAGGATACAGCGCGTGCAGCGCCGCTGCCTGCGCAGCGCAGCCTCGTCATACTGCACGAAGCCCCAGTCGCGGATCGCGCTGGCAGCACGGCCGGCATCGAAGGCGAAGTGCCGCTGCGGGAAGGGTTCGACGCCATAGGGCAGATCGAGTGCGGTTTCGTGCAACGTGTCGATATCGACCAGCAGGCCGGTAAACGGCGTTACCTGCTGCGGCAGACCCAGACCGAGGCCGGCGACACGGGGATCGTTGCGCAGACTGTCGAGGAAGTAGCGCTCGGACGCGAAAATCACGCAGCCGGCGCCGCGCAGCACGAACAGCGAGCCGGTATTGCTGGCCAGCAGCAGCTTCCGCTCGGTGGCGCAGATTGCCGCCACCGAAGCGCTGCCTTCCAACTGGCCGAACACGCGGCGGGTCGCTGCGGCCAGTCCGTCCCCTGCCGTTTCAGGGGTGGCACGTCCATCGGCCAGCAGCGCCAGCAGGGCTTCGGTATCCACCTCCGCCGTGCGGCTGGCCGGATCGGGATGGCGCCGCCACAGGTCGTCCGGATTGGCGAGCACGCCGTTGTGGATCAGGGCGATATTGTCGCGCAGCAGCGGCTGGTTGTTGCGGTCATCCTGCCAGCTGCCAGAGGTCGCCATGCGGGCATGGCCGATCAGGCAGATGGGCGCCTGTGCGGTCGCAGCGTCGATCAGGCTGCTGTATGCCGGAAGGCGCAGCAGCCGATCAGGGCTGCAGGGCCGCTTGACGATGGAGAGCGTGCCGGCGGCCAGCGCAGCGATGCCGGATGCATCACGGCCACGCTGCTGCGAGTGCTGAAACAGCATTTCGGCGAGCAGGCGCACCTGCTCGGACGCAATACCTGCGTCCGGCCCGGCCAAGACGCCGAAAATCCCGCACATAATTCGCTGACCCCTGAACCCCGAGGGCGAGACTAGCCATCTTCCGCAGCAGTTTAAAGGCGCAGCCTGAAGACGGACGGCAACAACAGATGGCCGGTACGCTGCCGGACCATCCAAACCAGAAGCAGGCAGGCGAAGACGGAGGACAGGCCGGTGGCGATGGCCGCGCCTTCAATACCCAGCGGCGGAATGAGCAGCAGGTTCAGCAGTGCATTGGCGAACGTCACCGACAGCTGGAACACGCTTTGCGCGCCGGCATGGCCGGCCAGCATCAGGATTTCCTCGAAGGTAGAATAAGTCAGGTAAGGCGCCATCAGCGCGATCAATATCAGCAGTGCCGCCAGGCCCTGTTCCAGATCGCCGGCACCGACCAGCAGTCGCACCGCCGGCTGATACAGCTGCCAGGCCGCAAGAAAGACCAGCACCAGGACGGGCCAGGCCACGATCTGCACCTGCGTCACCAGCCGGCGGATCGCCGCGCCATCTCCGGCGGCCAGCAGCCGGGTCAGACCGGGATTGAGCAGGTTGCGCAGCACCAGGGCGACATTGCCCAGCCCTTCGACCAGCATGGACGCGAAGGCGTAGATGCCGACCTCGCGGTCGCCGAGGAACAGCCCCAGCATCAGCGTGTCGACGCGCAGGTTGATATCGGCCATCAGGCTGGCGCCGAAACTGCGCAGCCCGAACTGCAGCATCTCTGTGGCATGCCGCACAGACACGCCGCGCGGCGCGCCGCTCCGGTACAGCGGCCGCGTCGCCCCGGCGAGATACAGGCTGACGGTTATCTCGGCCAGCGAGAAGGCCGCACCCAGCCGGTCGGGGCTGTCGTCACATGCCGCGACGGCCGCGACCGTGCCGCCGATGACGAGGTAGCGCAGCATCTGCCCGATCGCATGGCGTCGCATGAGGGAGGCGCCGTTGAGTGCCGCCAGGCCGATCTTGTTTAGGCCGAAGAACAGCAGGCCGGGTGCCATCCACAGAATGGCGGCGGCGGTCGCCGGACTGTCGAGCGCCTGGCCGATGGCGGGGGCGCAGAGCAGCGCCAGCAGGGCGGTCCCCAGGGCGAAGGGCAGGGCGGCGGCGAGTGCCGAGGCGAGGATGCCGGCGGCGCTCCCGGGTGCGAGGGCAATGCTGCGAAAGGCCGCATTGTGCAGGCCGGCGGCGCTGACATGACCGGCGATCACGAAGATTGCCATGGCCTGGCCGAACACGCCGAGGCCGGTGGCGCCGAAAACCGCACCGACCACGACGTTGATGGTCAGGCCGGCGGCCGCCATGACGGCGAAGGCGGCATAGCTCCAGGCCGTGTCGATCGCGATCTTGTTCTTGGTCATCAGGATTTTGGGCACGGCTCGGTGAGGCGCGGCACTCTACGGCAGCAGGCCAGGCCTTGCCATCGCCGCTTCCTGCGAGCCATTCGCAGATTTAGAACCATTCCAAACAACCTTGACTGTCAGCTTGGCGGGTCCATAATCCCCCGCGTTCCGAATCTCTGTCCCGCTGCCCCCCGCCCCACAGTTCTGGGGTCGGCAGTCCGGGGGCCAGACGGGACGCCCGCTGCCGGATCCCATGGTCTGCGCGGCGGCAAGCGACAGCCAAGGAGGACCGCATTATGGCCGCACTCAAAGGTACCAAGACCCACGGCAATCTGAAGGAAGCCTTCGCCGGTGAAAGCCAGGCGAACCGCCGCTATCTCTACTTCGCCCAGAAGGCCGACGTGGAAGGCTACAACGATGTCGCCGCCGTGTTCCGCTCGACCGCGGAAGGCGAGACCGGCCATGCCCATGGCCATCTCGAATTCATGGCCGAAGTGGGCGACCCGGCCACCGATCTGCCGATCGGCCCGACCGCGTCGAACCTGAAGGCCGCCGTCGCCGGCGAGACGCATGAATACACCGACATGTATCCCGGCATGGCGAAGACCGCCCGCGAGGAAGGCTTCGACGAGATCGCCGAATGGTTCGAGACGCTGGCCAAGGCTGAAAAGAGCCATGCCGGCCGTTTCCAGAAGGCCCTCGACACCCTGGGCTGAGTTCCCGGTTCGGTGAGCTAAACGATCCGCGGAGTCTGTCTGCCCTGACCGACTCCGCGGATGACCAGCACGTTTAAAAGCACCCCTGGGGAAGACCATGCGCGAAGGCAGCCTGGACGCGCCGACCCGGCATCCGCTGGATTGGAACAATCCCGATTTCTACGATCTCGAGAAGCTCGACGCCGAAATGCGGCGCGTGCTCGACATCTGTCACGGCTGCCGCCGCTGCTTCAATCTCTGCGACAGTTTCCCGCGCCTGTTCGATCTGGTCGATGCCTCACCGACCGGCGAGCTGGACGAGGTCGATTCGAAAGATTTCAAGCCCATCGTGGACGCCTGCACGCTCTGCGATCTGTGCTACATGACCAAATGCCCCTATGTGCCGCCGCACGAGTTCAATCTCGATTTCCCGCATCTGATGCTGCGCTACCGCGCGGCGGAGCGGCATCACGGCCACAAGGATGCCATCGGCGACCAGCTCAGCCAGACCGACCGCAACGGCAAGCTGGCCGGCCTGGTCGCGCCGATCGCCAACTGGGCATCCGAGCGCGGCAACGGCCTGACGCGGCCGATCATGGAAAAGGTGATGGATGTCCATCACGATGCCGAGCTGCCGAAATTCAACTCGAAAACGCTGGTGGCGCGCGCCAAAGCTGAGCCGGCGGCTGTGAACCGCGAGGCGCCCGCGTTTGGAAAACGCAAGGCGGCGATCTACGCCACCTGCTTCGGCAACTACAACAATCCCGATATCGGCATCGCGGCGCAGAAAATCCTCGCCCATAACGGCGTCGATCTGCGTGTCGACTATCCCGGCTGCTGCGGCATGCCGCGGCTGGAACAGGGCGATATCGCCGATGTGGCGAAAAAGGCTCGCGTGGTGGCCGAGTTCTACGCGCCGCTGATCGACCAGGGCTACGACATCGTGGCGCTGGTGCCTTCCTGCGCGCTGATGCTGAAATTCGAATGGCCGCTGATCCTGCCCAACGACCCGCTGGTGAAAAAGCTGGCGCAGGCCACCTTCGATATCTCGGAATACATCGTCGATATCGCCAAGAAGGACGGCCTCGCGCCCGGGCTGAAGCCGCTGGAGGGCGGCGTCACGCTGCATCTGGCCTGTCATGCCCGCGCGCAGAATATGGGCGCCAAGGCCACCGAGATGATGAAGCTGATCCCCGAGATGACGCCGGGCTCGTCGCTGGCGGTGATCGAACGCTGCGCCGGGCATGGTGGATCATGGGGCGTGCGCAAGGAATTCTTCGAGGTCGGCATGAAGGTGGGGAAACCCGTCATGCGGACGGCGGTGAAGGAGAACAAGGCGCATATCGCCTCGGAATGTCCGCTCGCCGGCATCCATATCCGCCAGGGCATGGAACGCGAGGGCAAGGACAAAGAGGGCTTCACCCTGCCGGCCAAGGCCGAGCATCCGGTCGAGCTCTTCGCGAAGGCCTACGGTTTGATTTGACGAATCCGGTGACGGAGGGGCATCCGGCACACAGGAGAGCATCATGAGTCTGAAGACCACGATTACCCGCGCCGACATTCTCTCGATGGACGACTTTGTCAAGGTGCGGAAAGAGAAGCGCGCCGAGATCGTCGGCATCAAGAAGCATCGCCGCGTCGGCGTCGGGCCGTTCTGCACCTTCTATTTCGAGAATTACGCCACGATGTGGTGGCAGATTCACGAAATGCTGTTCATCGAAAAGGGCGGCGAGGAGCAGATCGGCGACGAGCTGCATGCCTATGCGCCGCTGATCCCCAAGGGCAGCGAACTGGTCTGCACCTTCATGATCGAGGTCGACGATCCGGTGCGCCGTCCGGCCGTGCTGGGCCAGCTGACCAATATCGACCAGATGGTGGTGCTGGAATTCGGCAGCCATAAGGTGAAGGCCGTGCCTGAGGACGATGCCGAGCGCAACCGCGAGGACGGCAAGACCTCCAGCGTACATTTCCTGCGCTTCCCGTTTACGCCTGAGCAGGTCGCCGACTTCCGCAAGCCGGGCACGCGCGTGCTGCTTGCCATCGAGCATCCCAATTACGGCCATATCGCCGTGATGCCCGACGCTGTGCGGGAAAGCCTGAGC
>JAEYSS010000227.1 GCA_023434425.1 Pseudomonadota bacterium
CCCCCCGGGGCGGGGGGGCCGCCCGGGGCCCCCCCCCCCCACCACACGACCGTTGACCTTGGCGCCGACCGCCGTATCGCCGACGTCGGAATGCACGGCATAGGCAAAGTCGACCACAGTGGCGTCACGCGGCAATGCGATCAGGTCGCCCTTCGGCGAGAAGCAGAAGACCTGATCCTGGAACATGTTGAGCTTGGTATGCTCCAGAAATTCTTCCGGGTCGGAGGCCTGATCGAGGATTTCCAGCAACTCGCGCAGCCAGCGATATTGGCGTGCCTCGGCTTCCGGCGCGGGTACATGGCTGCCGCCATTCTGCTTGTACTGCCAGTGCGCCGCGACGCCGAGATCGGCAATGGCGTGCATCTCGTTGGTACGGATCTGGATTTCGATACGCTTGTTCTCCGGGCCGATCACCGTGGTGTGCAGGCTGCGGTATCCGTTCTGCTTTGGCGTCGACAGGTAATCCTTGAACCGGCCCGGCACCGAAGGCCAGGTCTGATGCACGACGCCGAGCGCGTGGTAGCAGGCGGCGACGTCCGCCACCACGATGCGGAAGGCCATGATGTCGGACAACTGTTCGAAGGCGATGTTCTTGCGCTGCATCTTCTCCCAGATCGAGAAGGGCCGCTTTTCACGCCCCGAAACCCAGGCCTCGACGCCCTGCTCTGCCAGCGTGCGCTTCAGCTTGTCGGCGATGCGGTCGACCATGCTGCCGCCTTCACTGCGCAACTGGTCGAGGCGCGCGATAATGGAGGCGCGCGCATCGCCGTTCAGCTCGGCGAAGGCGAGATCTTCCAGCTCCTCGCGCAGGTCCTGCATGCCGATGCGGTCGGCAAGCGGGACATAGATTTCCATCGTCTCTTTGGCGATGCGGCGGCGCTTCTCGGGATCCTTGATGAAATGCAGCGTGCGCATGTTGTGCAGCCGGTCGGCCAGCTTGACCAGCAGCACACGGATGTCGTTCGACATTGCCAGCAGCAGCTTGCGGAAGTTTTCCGCCTGCCGCGTGCGATCCGATTGCAGTTCGATACGCGACAGCTTGGTGACGCCGTCGACGAGGCGCAGCACGTCGGCGCCGAAATTCTTCTGGATCTCGTCCGGTGTCGCGACGGTGTCTTCCAGCGTGTCGTGCAGCAGACCGGTGGCGATAGCGGTCGCATCCAGCTTCATGCCGGCCAGGATGCCCGCCACTTCGACAGGATGGGAAAAATACGGATCGCCCGACGCGCGCTTCTGCGCCCCATGCGCTTTCATCGAAAACACATAGGCGCGATTCAGCAAGTCCTCATCCGCCGACGGGTCGTAGGCGAGGACTTTTTCCAGCAGTTCTACCTGGCGCATAACTCGCGGGCGCATTGTCTTTGGTCCGTTCTCCGGTGCTCCGGCAAACGGTTGTTCCTAAAGACTTA
Source organism: Pseudomonadota bacterium (assembly GCA_023434425.1). Lineage (GTDB taxonomy): Bacteria > Pseudomonadota > Alphaproteobacteria > Ferrovibrionales > Ferrovibrionaceae > Ferrovibrio. Next base: position 1,410 of record JAEYSS010000227.1, read on the forward strand.
TTTTGGGCTAATTTCCGCCGGGAACAAGCCCAGCGGGCGAAAAACCTTAATAAAGCCGCCGGATTACTCTTCGACGGGGGCAGCCGGCTCTTCGGCGGCGTCATCGCCGTCATCGGCATCGTCGCCCTCGGCGTCGTCGATCGACATGCCTTCGGCGAGGTCTTCGTTGTCCTGCGGGACGCCGGCCCACTCGCCCGACTGCATCAGGGCGGCCATGTTGTCCTCTTCCGGCTCGTCGACTTCCGGGCTGTCCTGCATGTCGCCGATCATGCGCTGGCGCAGACCTTCGATATCCACGGTTTCGTCAGCAATTTCGCGCAGGGCGACGACCGGATTCTTGTCGTTATCACGATCCACCGTGAGGGGGGCGCCGGTACCAATGGCGCGGGCGCGCTGAGCCGCCAGCAGAACCAGCTCGAAGCGGTTCGGAATCTTGATGACGCAATCTTCGACGGTGACGCGGGCCATGGCTTACCCTCGGGCAAAACAGGAGAAAAACGGCGGAAGCGGGTTATTAAGGGCGTTTGCCCCCCGATGCAAGGCCCCATTGAAGCAGAAACGCGGTTTCGGCACCAAGGAATTCCTTATAACTTATTGATTCTTATAGGCTGAGCCGTCGCAGTCAAGTCGGGCAGTCCCGCTCCGGTGACCGGATGGCGCCAATCCGGGGCAATTTCCTGCAACGGCAGCAGAACGAACAGCCGTTCCGCCATCCGCGGATGCGGCAGATCGGGGCTGCCGCCCTGCCCGTCTGCCTGCCGCCGCTCCCCACGATAGTCGATGAGATCGAGATCGAGCACCCGGGCTTCCCAGCGCTGCTGGCGTACCCGGCCAAAAGCCGATTCGACCCGGTGCAGAACCGCCAGCAGTTCTGCCGGCGACAGTACCGTTTCAACTTCGACCACGCCGTTGACGAAGTCAGGTTGGTCAGACACCGGCTGCGGTCCGGATTGCCACCAGGAGGAGCGACGCAGTATCGCGATACCCTCATGCGCGAGCAACGCCAAAGCAGCCTCAAGCGTTGCGCGCGGCGAACCGTGTTCGGCGCTGGGAAGATTGGCGCCGAGGGCAACGAAAATTCCGCCACCTGTTTTTGTTACAGCATTTCCACTTGCCATTGCGATTGCAGAGTTTGCACACTGCCTGCATAAGAGGGCCGCATAACGCGTCTGCGTTTTTACAACAAAGTCATATGGAAAAGGATAGCCGATGAAGTTTTATCAGCAGGAGCGCGTCGCTTTGTTTATCGATGGCGCGAATCTTTACTCCGCCGCCCGCAGCCTGGGTTTCGAGATCGACTACCGGCGCCTGCTGGACTCCTTCCGCAAGGAGTCGCATCTGGTGCGCGCCTTCTATTACACCGCGCTGGTCGAGGACCAGGAATATTCGCCGCTGCGCCCGCTGATCGACTGGCTGGACTACAATGGCTTTACCATGGTGACCAAGCCGGCCAAGGAATACACCGATGCCATGGGGCGCCGGAAGGTGAAGGGCAACATGGATATCGAGCTGGCCATCGATGTGATGGAGATGGCGCCGCATATTGACCATGTTGTGCTGTTCTCCGGCGATGGCGACTTCCGCCGCCTGGTCGAAGCCGTACAGCGTAAGGGCGTCCGCGTCAGCGTTATCAGCTCCACGCGCACACAGCCGCCGATGGTCGCCGACGAGTTGCGCCGGCAGGCTGATACCTTCATCGAACTGCAGGAACTGATGCCCAAGATCATGCGCGACCAGGCTGCGCGCGACCAGTCGCGCACCGCGGGTGTTCACGCCACGCTGCGCAGCGGTCAGGGCCACGATCGGAGCAACGACCGGGGCGGCAATGTGGCACCGTCCAGCCCGGCTCATGCGATGGACGATTTCGACGAGATCGACACGGCTGATCCGCGCAAGCATCTGCGCTGATCTGACCGACCGCCCTGCTCCGGACGACTATCCGATGACAACTGCTGTTCCCGCACTGCCGGGCCGCGACTGCCCGCTCTGCCCGCGGCTGGTGGAATACCGCGCCGCCAATCGCGCTGCCTTCCCGGATTTCTTCAACGGGCCGGTGCCGCCCTGGGGCGATCCGAATCCTGCCCTGCTGATCGTTGGGCTCGCGCCCGGCGTAAAAGGTGCCAACCGGACCGGCCGGCCATTCACCGGCGATTATGCCGGTGAGTTGCTGTATTCGACGCTGATCAAATACGGCTATGCCAAAGGCCAGTTCAGGGCCGATCCGAACGATGGCCTGCAGTTGGTGCGCAGCCGCATTACCAACGCGGTGAAATGCGTGCCGCCGGAAAACAAGCCGACTCCGGCGGAAACCAGAACCTGCATGAAGACCTTCCTGTCGGGCGAGATCGCCGCAATGGACGGCCTGAAGGCGATCCTGGTGCTGGGCCAGATCGCCCATGTGGCCACGCTGGACGTCCTGAAGATCAAACGTGCCACGGCCCCGTTCGGTCATGGCGCGGAGCACAGGCTGGCGAGCGGTGCGACGCTGTTCTCCAGCTATCACTGCTCACGCTACAACACCAATACCGGCCGCCTCACCGAGGCGATGTTCCATTCCGTATTCGACAGGATCAAACAGGTGGCGGGCTGAACCCGCCACCCGTCGCATCAGGCCTTCGGCTTCATCATCAGCGCATTGAAGCGCCGTTCCGGGCGCGGCGTGATCGCCACACTCGCCTTGCTCGCCATTTCCGCATTCGGATGGAAGACAGGAATGATGGCCTGCTCCTGCATCGAAAGCTCGATGGCGGCCTGCACCAGCGGCTTGCGCTTTGCCGGATCCATTTCTCCCTGCGACTTCTCGATCGCGGCATCCAGATCGGTATGCGAGAACTTGGTACGATTGGCCGTGCCGTAGATACCGCCCGGCGTATGTACCAGAGCGCGCGGACCGATCGACGCCTCGTCGGTGCCGTACTGCGCCATGAAGACGGAGTATTCCTGCTTGGTGGCCTGGCTGAAGAAGACAGTGCCGGGCATCGCCTCAACGCTGACCTGCAGCCCGATCCTGGTCCAGAACTGGCCAACTGCCTGCGCGATATCCTTGTCCTTCGGATAACGGTCGCCGGTCGCATGCAGCGTGATCTTGAACCCGTTGGGATAACCGGCTTCCTTCAGCAGCGCCTTGGCCTTTTCCGGGTCGTAGGGATCGACCTTCAGTTTGGTGCTGGTGCCGTCGAAACGTGACGGCAGGAACTGCGATGCAGGCGTGCCAGACCCATCGAGAATACGGTCGACGATCAGCTGGCGGTTGATCGCCAGCGACAGCGCCTTGCGCACGCGTCGGTCCTTCAGTGGATTGCCGAGCAGCGCCGGCTGGCCCTCCTTGGCCGAGATGAAGGGGCTGACATCCCGCACGGCATCCATCGCGATATACTGCACGGTCGCGGAAGCGCCACTGACGATGTTGAAGCGCTTATCCTGCTTGATGCGCGGAATATCGAGGGTTGGTACTTCGTCGATGGCGTCCACATCGCCCGACAGCAATGCAGCGATGCGCCCCGCATCGCCCTTGATCACCTTCTCCGTCACCTTGGCCCAGGGCTGCTTCTCGCCCCAATAAGAATCGTTACGCATCAGCACCAGCTGCTGGCTATTCACCCACTCGGTCACCTTGTAAGGACCGGTGCCGATGGCGGCACCCGCAGCGCCGTTGTTAAAATCGGCTGTACTGGCCGCGACATGCTTCTTCGAGATGATGAAGACACGCGCCAGATCCGACGGCAGGGTCGGCGTCGGGGTCGCAGTCTTGAAGCGGATCTTGTGGTCGCCCAGTTTTTCGGTGCTCTGAATAGAGCGCGTGAACTGCGTGAACGGATTCGGGCTGTTCGGCACTTTCGGTACGCGCTCCAGCGTGGCGAGTACATCATCGGCCGTGAAAGCCGAGCCATCGTGGAACTTCACGTTCTGGCGCAGATCGAATTCCCAGGTGAGATTGTCGATGTTGCGCCAGGCTGTCGCCAGACCGGGGATCAGTCGAAGTTCGCTATCGACCGCCAGAAGCGCGTCGAAAACCAGCGAATGCGACGAGGCCTGCGGAAAGCCGTTGAAGAAATGCGGATCGAGCGTGTTGAGCTCGAGTTTGGTGCCGATCACCAGCGACGACGCGCCTTGTGCGAAGGTTGGCGAACCAATACCGGCAGCCGCCAGTGTCGCAAGGGTTCCGCCCATGAACAGGCGGCGAGAAACTGGGAGCATGCCGTTTTTCCTTCTGGTTTTTGGCGTCGCGTCGGACCTATAACAAACGCCTTCGTTCTTCGAGTCAATCAGACAGGGTGACATAAAGCCATGCCGCGCAGTTATCGCATCGCCATTGGCGGCTTCATGCTGGAAAGCAACGGTCATGCGCCGGTTTCCACCCGCGCCGAGTTCGAGTCCGCAGTCCTGCTCGAAGGCGAAGGACTGCTGGCCGATCTCGCCAGCCGCAATCCGCGCAGCCCGACCACGCTGACCGGGTTTACCGCCGAGATGGACCGGCTGGCTGACTGGCAGCGCGTGCCCTTGGTGATGGCTGCGGTGGGTGCCTCCGGTCCGGTAGACCAGGAGTTTTTCGACTGGGTCGTGGCACGCATGCGCCAGCTGCTGCGCGACGCCGGCCCCGTGGATGCGGTTTTCCTGTCGCAGCATGGCGCGGCCACTGCCACGGTCGACATCGATCCTGACGGCACGGTGTTTCGCGCCGTTCGCGAGATTGTCGGGCCTGACGTTCCGGTGGTGGCGACGCTCGACCTGCACGCCAATGTCAGCCCCGCGATGGTGGAGCTTGCCGATATCCTTGTCGCCTATCGCGAGAATCCGCATACCGACATGCCGGATCGCGGCGCCGATTGCGCCCGCCACCTGAAGGCCATGCTGGACGGTATGAAGCCGTATTCGGCCTTCGTAAAGCTGCCCTTCATTCCGCCCTCGACCAGCCAGAACACCAAGTCCGGGCCCTATGCCGATGTGATCGCCTATGGCCAGAAGAAGGTTGGCAATGGCGTAATCGATGTGTCTATCTCTTCGGGTTTCTCGCTCGGCGATACGCCGAAGAACGGCATGTCGGTGATCGTGACCGCAACCGACGCCAATCAGGCGGAGGCCGTGGCGCGCGATGTCGCCAGTCACTGCTGGAGCCAGCGCCAGCGTTTCACCACAAACCTGACCAGCCTGGAACGCTGCACCGAGATGGCGCTGGCCTGCAGCCGCGACGCGGCGAAGCCTGCGCTCCTGTTTGCCGACGTAGCCGACAATCCCGGCGGCGGCGGTCGTGGCAACACGGCCTATATCCTCAGTGCCTTTCATAAGGCCGGCGTCAGCGGCTGTGCCATCGGGCCAGTCTATGACCCGCTGCTGGCCGCAGAAGCGCATCAGCTCGGTGTCGGCGCGACGTTCGAGGCGAGGTTCAACCGCGACGAAACCACCACCTTCTCGGAAGCCTTTACCGCACCGGGCAAGGTGGTGGCGCCGAGCGATGGGCGTTTTGTCGGTCGGCGCGGCATGGCGGCGGGCCGGACGCTGGATATGGGGCCAGCGGCAGTGGTGCAGGTTGGCGGCATCCAGGTGGTGGTCACCACGAACCGGCATCAGGCGCTCGATCCGATGTTCTTCGAAACCTTCGGCATCGACATCGCCGCGTTGCGCGGCCTGGTGGTGAAATCGCGCGGCCATTTCCGCGCCGGGTTCGACGAGTTCTACCCCGATGACCGCATCATTGAGGTGGATGTGCCCGGCCTGACGACGCCGATGCTGAAAAACGTGCCCTGGCGCCACGTTCCGCGGCCGATCTATCCGCTCGACCCGGAAACGACATGGGCGCCATAAGCGCCCATTCTTCTTGAGAACATACTGGCAACTATCTATAATTGGAATCTACACTAAGCTAAATCAATAACTTAATAGGTACGCCGATGGGCCTGATCCAGACTTTGGTCATTCCTGACCATCAAACCGTATTCGAGCATCTGAGCAGCCGGTTCGGCCTGGAGGCGGCGATGCAGCCCTTCCTGGGGCGCCCTTCGATCCTGCAGCGGTATGACCTGTCCCTCGATCTGTCAGCGCTTGAGGCAGCCTGTCGGGAGGTGATCGCACGCTACGGCCTGCGCGGCTTCCGCAACACCGCCGACGATGTGGCCAGCCCCGCCTATGGCTCGCTGTCGCTGACCTGCAATCCCGACGGCGCCGGTGATCCGCATAGCGCAACTCTCGGCTCTTCGCATCTTCGCAACGGGCAGTATTTCTATGGCTCGGACGAGACCCGCGCGCAGATGCCGAAACTCAAAGGCGACTATTACGACAGCTATGGGTTCCGACGGCTCACGCCTGCGGCCAGCCATGGTGCACTGGGGGATCTGCTGCACGGCTTCACCCTACCCGTGATTCGCTCGCGCCTCAGCGTGATCCGCGGCGACAACCCTGGCACGCTGCAGGGCAGCTACGGCTGGCACCGCGATGAAAGCATCTTCCACAATCTGCGGATCAACATTCCCGTCTGGACCGCGCCAGAATACCTGCTGGAGATTGAGACCGAACTGCCACAGCCCGAACCGGGCTCGGCCACCGCGCAGCGCCATCATCTCCGACACGGCTTTGCCTGGTCATGGGATACGAATCAGCCGCATCGCGTCTTCGCCAGCGCACTGACCGCGCAGTCGCGCTGTCATCTGGTAATCGGTCTGGCACCTTGGTTCGACTACGATCCGGCTGAGGATATCTGGTCTGCCAACCATTGGTTCGGCCGCGTGCATCCCCACGATCTGGTCGCCGAAGGACTGGCGCACCCGCTGATCCGCGCCACCCGGAAACGCTAGGTCAGAGCCACTTCATCTTGCGCAGCAGCCAGACTTCGGCCACCAGCAATCCGACGGTGGTTCCGCACACCGCCCCGAAGGCCCAGGGCTCATCGGCAAAGGGGATGCCAGCCACGTTCACGCCGAGCAGACCGGCGATCAGGCTGGGCGGCAGCAGGATGGCGGTCAGCGCGGTCAGGCGATTGGTGGTTGCCGCAATCTGCTCGCTCATCAGCGTGGTCAGGTCTTCATGCAGGATGGTCAGACGGTCGCGCAAAGAATCCAGGGTTTCCACGCTACGCAGCACTTTATCGGTCAGTTCGCGCAGACGCTGGCGGTCGCGCGGCGTGATCCAGTCTCCGGTTGCGCCCTGCAGACGGAACATCGCCTCACGCTGCGGCGCCATATAGCGGCGAAGCGCAATCACGCGCCGCCGCATGTCGCTGAGCTCTCCGCGTGCCTCACGAACGTCGCAATCCTGAATCTGGTGATCAAAGGCATCAACCTCGTCTTCAAGCTGTTCGAGCACCGGTTCGATATACTTGAATACCCGGCGCGCGATCTTGGTCAGCAGATGCCCGATATGTAGCGGGCCCTGCCCTTCGCCCAGATCCTCACGGATGTCACGCAGCGCATGCAGGTAGTGATCCTTGTCGCGCAGCGAAATCATCCGGTGCTCGTCGGCCCAGAAATGGATCGGCACCAGATCGAGCGTATTCTCATTCGGATCGCGATTGACACCGCGCAACACAGCGATCAGGCCGGCATTGGTCTCCTGGATACGCGGTCGTGATTCCTCGGCCAGTAATGCGTCGCAGACCACCATGTCGAGGCCGCTTTCCTCGCGCAGCCATCGCGCCGAGGTCGGATCGTCACGTTCGAGGTGGACCCAGATCACGCCCTGCGCGGGTCGCCACTGCCGGATTTCATCCCAGCCGACCTCGCGGCCTCCCCCGGTGCCATCCAGAATGAGGGCAAAGCGAAGGCCAGGCTGCTGGCCGTAGATCAGTCCGCGCTGCTGGTCCATGCGCCCCCCGACTGCAGGCTTCGCTACCGGCCGGCAACCTCAGCCGTACCGCTCTTCCTTCCATGGATCGCCGGTGTTGTGATAGCCGCGTACTTCCCAGTAACCCGGCGCATCGCGATCCAGAAACGCGATATGCTTAACCCACTTGGCGGATTTCCAGAAATAGAATTGCGGCATCACGATCCGCACCGGCCCGCCATGCTCGCGGGTGATCGGCGCGCCCTCCCAGGAATGCGCCAGCAGCACGTCCGGGGCGGCAAACATTTCCAGCGTCACGTTGGTCGCATAGCCATCGTAAGACTGGAAGACGACATGCTTCACCTCGGGCCGGGGCCGGACCGCCTTGAGGAAATCACGGGCCAGCACGCCAGACCATTTATTGTCATACCGCGACCAGGCGGTCACGCAATGGATATCCGACACCGTGTCGCTCTGCGGCAGGTCGAGGAAATCGTTCCAGTTCAGCCTGAGCGGTTTTTCGACCAGCCCGCCGACGGTTAGTTCCCAGCGGTCGAGCAGGATATTGGGCTGCACGCCGAGATCGAGGACCGGCCAGTCACGTGTCAGCCGCTGGCCCGGCGGCAGGCGGCGTTTGTCGGGCGATGAGCTTTCACCGGTCAGCAGCCGGCCATCCCTGGCCCATTGCTGTTTGGAGGCGATCAGCTTGTCCCTGATATGGCCGAGAAGGCCGGGCTTGTACTCGTCGCTCATCGCCGCCTCCGTCTCTGTCGTTTGCCGGCTAATCCCTGGCTTTCAGCAGCCGATGCTGCTCGCGCTTCCAGTCGCGTTCTTTTTCGGTCTCACGCTTGTCGTGCAGCTTCTTGCCGCGCGCCAGCGCGATCTTCACCTTGGCCCGGCCGCGTTCGTTGAAATAGATCGTGAGCGGCACCAGCGTCACGCCGCCGCGCTTCAGGGCGCCGATCAGCTTGTCGATTTCGCGATGTTTGAGCAGCAGTTTGCGATGGCGCCGCGGCTCGTGGTTAAAGCGGTTGGCGCCATGATATTCGGGAATATGCGAATTGATCAGCCAGATCTCGCCACCCTGCTCCGCGGCGTAGGCATCCTGGATACTGGCGCGACCGTCGCGCAGACTCTTCACCTCCGAGCCGACGAGAGCCACGCCGGCATCGAAAGTTTCATCCAGATGAAAGTCGTAGCGCGCTCGGCGGTTTTCAGCCACCGTGCGCGGTTGCTGCGGCATGAAGAACTACTTCTTCTTTTTCTTGCCGCCCTTGGCTTTGGCGGCAGACTTGCCGCCCTTGGCCTTCGGGCCGACAAGACCGAGTTGCTTGACCAGCGCCTTGACCCGATCGGTCGTCGCCTTGCTCGGCGGCACCATGGGCAGGCGCAGTTCAGCCGTGCAGATGCCGAGCAGTTCGGCGGCATACTTCACCGGACCCGGGCTGGTCTCTGCGAACAGCGACTTATGCAGCGGCATCAACTTTTCCTGAATCGCCAGCGCCTTTGCGTGATCGCCGGAGAGGCTCGCTTCCTGCATCTGCGACACCAGCTTCGGTGCGATGTTCCCGGTTACCGAAATGCAGCCGGTACCGCCATGCGCGTTGAAGGCAAGCGCGGTCGTGTCGTCACCATCAAGCTGGCAGAACTTGGCGCCCGACGCGATACGCTGCAGCAACGGGCGTTCCAGATTACCGGTGGCATCCTTCACGCCGCGGATGCGCGGCAGCTTCGACAGCGCGGCCATGGTCTCGACCGACATGTCGATCACGCAACGCGGCGGGATGTTGTAGATGAAGATCGGAATCTTCGTCGCGTCGTGGATCGCCTTGTAATGCGCATACAGGCCGGCCTGGGTCGGCTTGTTGTAGTAGGGCGTCACGACCAGGGCGGCGTCGGCACCTGCCTCCTGCGCATGCCGGGTCAGTTCGATCGCTTCGTCGGTCGAATTCGAGCCGGTGCCGGCCATCACCGGAACTCGGCCGTGGGCCGCCTCGATGCAGATTTCCACCACCCGCTTATGCTCATCATGGCTCAGCGTCGGGGATTCGCCCGTGGTGCCGACCGGCACCAGGCCGTGCGTGCCCTGGGCAATCTGCCATTCGACGAAGTCGCCGAAGGCTTTCTCGTCCACCTGCCCCTTCCGGAAGGGGGTGATCAGTGCGACGAATGAGCCCTTGAACATGATGGTTCCTTTACCTTTTGCGCGTTACGAAACGGATGCCGCGACCTTACCCGCGCCGGCAGCCCCCATCAAGGGCAAGCCGCGCTTTTGCCAGGGCCGCCAGACTGCTATCATCCGCTTGGATTTGCGAAAGATTCGCCGTGCCGCAGCATTGTATCGATTGTCCCTCTGGTCGCTGGCGCCCAGCTTTGTTCCTGGGTCTGAGCGCAGCCCTGCTGGGCGGCCTGTGCCTCGGTTTGATCGCTCCGGTCGCCGCCCGTCCAACTCCGGAAACAAAGCCCTCACCCGAACTCGCCTCGACGACCATGGCGACGCCCCTGCCCTCGGCGAAACCCCGGCGCGGCACGCCCCCGGCGCGGCCCGAACAGACCAGGCTGCCGGCGCAGCACGAACTGCTCAGCGCTGCCGATCGTGAGATCGGGCGCAAGGCCTTTCAGGAAGCGGCGGCTGGCCGCTTCGATGCAGCACGGCGCATCGCCGCCACGGCCAGGGAGCCGCTGATCGCCCAGCTGATCCGCTGGCTCTGGCTGCAGTCGGCCAATAGCGGTGCCGGTTTTGAGGAGATCGCCAATTTCATCGGCAGCAAGCCGGACTGGCCGGCCCGTGAAGCCCTGCTGCGTCGGGCTGAGGAAGCCATAGACGGTTCCACCGGCGATGGCCGCATCATCGCCTGGTTCGACGCGCATCCGCCCGAAACCGGCCTTGGCTTGCTGCGGCTCGGCGAAGCGCTGCTCCGGTTGAGCCGAGATGCGGATGCCTTTCCCGTCATGCGACGCGCCTGGGTCGACGGTAATCTGTCGCTGCGCGACGAAAAGACGCTCTGGAGTGAGTTCGGTCAGCGCTTCAGTGCCGCCGACAATGCGGCCCGCGCAGACCGCCTGCTGTGGGACGGGAATATCGACGCCGCTCGCCGCATGTTGTCCCGACTGGATCCCGACGCCCGTCGGCTGGCAGAAACCCGGATCGCACTCGCGACCAATGTTCCCGGCGCCGAGAAGCTGGTAGCAGGACTGCCGGCCCATCTGCGTGACGACGGCGGCCTGAACTATGACCGTCTGCGCTGGCAGCGCAAGCGCGGCATGAACGATGGTGTCGAAGCCTTGCTCTATAATGCGCCGGACGATCTCGGCCGGGCAGAAAAATGGTGGGTCGAACGTCATTTCCGCGCCCGCAAGGCGATCGCCGAGGGCCGCATATCAGAAGCCTACCGCCTCGCAGCCGGTCACGGCATGAAAAGTGGCGGCGCCATGGCGGATGCCGAATGGCTCGCTGGCTGGATCGCGCTCCGCCTGCTGCAGGAGCCGAAGGCCGCGCTGAAACATTTCACCGCCTTGCAGGACACGGTGCGTTTCCCAATCAGCCTGTCGCGGGCGGCATACTGGCTCGGCCGCACCCATTCGGTGCTGGGCGACACGGAGCAGGCGCGCCGATCTTACGAGCAGGCGGCGGTGCACGGCACAACCTTCTACGGCCAGCTCGCCATGCATGAACTGGATGCAAAACGACCGCTCGACCTGCCGGACGCAATCCAGCCGACGGCGGAACAGGCGCGGCAGTTCCAGCGCCGTGAAGTGGTCCGGGCGGCGCAGATGCTCGTCGAACTCGACCAGGAAGAACGGCTGCGTCCATTCATCATGCGTTTGGTCGCGAATGCCAACACGCCAGAGGAACACAAGCTGGTGGCTCAACTCGCACGCAACCTGCGCCGCGTTGATCTCGCCGTGGCTTCGAGCAAGCGCTCCGCACGCCATGGTGTCATTCTGCTGCACGAGGCCTACCCGCTGGTGGAACCGATGGTACGGGTCGATGAGCCTGAAACGGCGCTCGTACTGGCCCTGTCACGGCAGGAAAGCGAGTTCAACCAGACCGCCATTTCACCCGCCGGCGCCCGCGGCCTGATGCAATTGATGCCGGCCACCGCGAAGGGCGTGGCGAAGGAACTCAAACTCGGTTTCGATCAGGGCCAGCTGACCCAGAATGCCGGCTACAATGTGCAGCTCGGCTCGCATTACCTGAAGGGCCTGCTGCGCAACTGGGACAACAACTTTGTCCTGGCACTCGCTGGCTACAACGCTGGCGAGGCACGGGTACGACGCTGGATCCAGGATTGGGGCGATCCGCGGCAGGCGAATGTCGATGTGATCGACTGGATCGAGTTGATTCCCTTCTCGGAAACGCGGAACTATGTGCAGCGCGTGCTCGAAAGTGTGCAGGTCTACCGCCATCTGCTGAATAGCCAGCCCGGCACGGTAGACCGGATATACATCGACATGCGTGGCCTGCCGCGGCAGGCCTGCAGCGCATCCTGTTGATGCAATGACGGCTGCCGTTGAGATCAAGGCTTGCCTGTTTGACGCTTATGGCACGCTGTTCGACGTATCGGCCGCTGCTCGCACCCTCGCGGATGAACTCGGACCGCAGTGGCAGCCGCTGGCGGAAACATGGCGTACCAAGCAGCTGAACTATTCCTGGCTGCGCAGCCTGATGGGTGCCCATGCCGATTTCTGGCAGATCACGGCTGATGCGCTGGATTTTGCGCTGGAGGAGCGCGGCCTGAAGGATGCCGGCCTGCGCCAGCGCCTGCTCGATCTGTATTTCAACCTGGCCTGTTATCCGGAAGTACCGGCCATGCTGCGGCAACTGAAAGAAGCCGGCTTCGTCACAGGCGTCCTCTCGAATGGCTCTCCTGCAATGCTGGAAGCGGCCTGCCGGTCGGCCGGCATCGGCCCGCTGATTGACCATGTGATCTCGGTCGAGGATGTCGGAATTTTCAAACCCGACCCCCGCATCTATCGTCTGGCGATGGAGAAATTCATCCTGCCGGCTGGTGCCATTGCTTTCCACAGCAGCAACGGCTGGGACATTCATGCCGGCAAGCGTGCTGGCTTCTATGCCATCTGGATCAATCGCAGCGGCCAGCCCGCAGAACGGTTACCCCATCCGCCCGATGTGGTGCTGCACAACCTTTCCGAGGCACCCGCCATTCTGGGGGTTGCCGCGCGATGACCGAGTTCCGCGAGGCGTATTTTCACAGTCACGATGGTCTGCGGCTCTACTATCGCGACTATGGCGACCGCTCCGGCACCCGTATACCGTTGCTCTGCCTTTCCGGGCTGACGCGCAACTCCCTCGACTTCCACGAATTCGCGCTCCGGCATGCGGCGACGCGACGCGTCATCTGCCTGGACTACCGTGGTCGCGGCCGATCCGCCCGCGACCCTGACCCGATGCATTACGAGGTTCCGGTATACCTAGACGACGTACAGCACCTGCTGGCCGTGACGCATATCGGTCGCGTGATCCTGGTGGGTACGTCGCTGGGTGGCATCATCGCCATGGCGCTGGGCGCCACCATACCGACGCTGCTGGCCGGTGTGATCCTGAACGATATCGGCCCCGATGTGAAAGAAGACGGCCGCCAGCGAATTGCCGGTTATGTGGGCCAGGCTGTACAAGTCCCTGACTGGGGTGCCGCCGTTGCACATCTGCGTAAAGGCTATGCCGCTGCCTTTCCTTTGCTGGATGACGCCGGCTGGCAACGGATGGCACGCGGCACGTTTACTGAGTCCTCTGCCGGCAACGGGCTGGTGCTGGACTACGACCTCAATATTTCCGTAGCTTTGCGGGAACAGGCGAAACAGCCCCTGCCGGACCTATGGCCGCTGTTCCGCAGCCTGAGACCTCTGCCGGTGCTCGCCTTGCGCGGTTCGCTCTCGGATATCCTGACCGCCGATACCTTCATTCGCATGAAACGCGAACATGCCGGAATGATTGCCGTCACCGTGCCCGATATCGGACACACACCGATGCTGGACGAACCGATGGCGGAAACCGCCATCGACGCATTCCTGGCAGACCTGTAACGCCACGTCCTGCATGCTATAGTTCCGGCTCCACCTCACAGCGAGCCGATCATGAACGCGCCTGCAAAACTGCCTGTCCTCCCCACCGTCAGCGACGTTGAAGATGCTGCCCGCCAGCTGCGCGGTATTGTCGTCCGCACCCCACTCCTGGAAAGTCAGTTCCTGAACGAACGACTGGGCGGTCGCCTGCTGATCAAGGCCGAGCCTCTGCAGGTCACCGGCTCGTTCAAGTTCCGCGGCGCGTATAACCGGATCAGCCGGCTGAACGCCGAAGAGCGCAAGCGCGGCATCGTCGCCTTCTCGTCGGGCAATCATGCGCAGGCCTGTGCCTGGGCATCAAAGATCACCAGCACGCCGGCCGTGATCGTGATGCCGAGCGACGCCCCGAAGATCAAGATCAGCAACACGCGCGCCTATGGCGCCGAGGTCGTGCTGTATGACCGCCACACGGAAGACCGCGAAGCCATCGGCCGGCGTTATTCGGATGAGCGTGGCATGACCCTGGTGCCGCCCTTTAACGACCCCTACATCATCAGCGGCCAGGGCACGATCGGTCTGGAAATCGCGGCGCAGTGCGCCGAGCGCGACATCAAGCCCGATGCGGTTCTGGCACCCGCGTCTGGCGGTGGCCTGATCTCCGGCATCTCGCTCGCGATCAAGGACCGCCTGCCCAACACACAGATATACTGCGCCGAGCCAGATCAGTTCGACGATATCGACCTGTCACTGAAGGCCGGTATGATTGTCGACCATGCCGGTAAAGGGCAGACATTCTGCGACGCGCTGATGGCGCCACATCCGGGTGACATCACCTTCGGCGTGATGAGCCGCAACCTGACAGGCGCAGTTTCGGCGACAGATGCCGAAGTCGAGACCGCTATGGCGACAGCCTTCAACTACTTCAAGCTGGTGGTCGAACCCGGCGGCGCGGCTGCTCTGGCGTCTGTGCTGAATGGTAAAGTCCCGTGCGCTAACCGCACGGTTGTCGTGGTCTGCTCGGGCGGAAATGTTGACTCCTCGCTTTACTCCGCCATCATCGCCCGCACGCCGCCGGTGTAGCTCCCGTCGGCGGATACTTCACTCGGCCGAGAGACCTTAGGGAGAGACATATGACCGAGGCATTCATCTGTGACGCAATTCGCACACCCGTTGGCCGCTACGGAGGCTCGCTGTCCGCCGTCCGCGCCGACGATCTCGGCGCGGTGCCGATCAAGGCGCTGATGCAACGCAATCCCGCCGTCGACTGGGAGGCCATCGACGACGTGATCTACGGCTGCGCCAATCAGGCCGGCGAAGACAACCGCAATGTCGCCCGCATGTCACTTCTGCTGGCCGGCCTGCCGGAAAAGATATCCGGCGCGACCGTGAACCGCCTCTGCGGTTCCGGCCTGGAAGCCACCGGTGCCGGCGCACGCGGCATCAAGACTGGTGAGTTTGATCTGGTAATCACCGGCGGCGTGGAGAGCATGAGTCGCGCGCCCTTCGTGATGGGCAAGGCCGAGAGCGCTTTTTCGCGCACCGCGGAAATCTATGACACCACCATCGGCTGGCGTTTCGTCAACAAACTGATGAAACAGAAGTTCGGCGTCGATTCCATGCCGGAGACGGCCGAGAATGTCGCTGAGCAGTATCAGATCAGCCGCGCCGATCAGGATGCTTTCGCGCTGCGTAGTCAGCAGCGTGCGCTGAGCGCGATCAAGCTCGGCCTGTTCGAGGCCGAGATCACGCCAGTGACCATCCCGAGCCGCAAGGGCGATCCTGTGGTGGTCGACCGCGACGAGCATCCGCGCGATACCTCCATCGAGGCGCTGGCCAAGCTGCCAACGCCGTTCCGCCAGGGCGGCACTGTGACAGCCGGCAATGCGTCAGGCGTGAATGACGGCGCCGCCGCACTGATCCTCGCCTCCGAAGCCGCCGCCAAGAAGCATGGCCTGACCCCGCGTGGTCGTGTCATCGCCACGGCCACGGCCGGTGTGGCCCCGCGCGTGATGGGCATTGGCCCGGTACCGGCCACCGAGAAGGTACTGGCCAAGGTCGGGCTTTCCATCCGCGACATGGATGTGATCGAACTGAATGAGGCTTTCGCCGCGCAGGCGCTCGCGGTGCTGCGCCAACTCAACGTGCCGGATGATGCGACCTACGTGAATCCGAATGGCGGCGCCATTGCCATCGGTCATCCGCTCGGCATGAGCGGCGCCCGCCTCGTCACCACTGCGCTGAACCAGCTGGAACGCACCGGCGGCCGCTATGCGCTGTGCACGATGTGCATCGGTGTCGGCCAGGGCATCGCCATGGTAATCGAGCGCGTCTGATCACGCGCTCTCGTAAAGCGAAAGGGTCGCTTTTCAGCGGCCCTTTCTTTTTGGTCAGGTTGTCTTGTAACCGATGCGGAAGCCGCCCCAGTGGCGACCCTGCACCGTGATCGGCGCCGACATGTCTTTCATCAGGATGAAGACACCGCCGCCCATGTCGCGGCGGTAGCACTGCAGCAGATACGGTTTGACGTTGCGGCCGCACGCCAGACCGACAGGATCGTTGAACAGGCGGCGATTGCGCGAATTAGCCGTATTCCAGACCGGGTCGCTGCCCTGTGGCTGGCAATATTTCAGATTATGGGTCGGGATCAGACCGTTGCGGTCGATGCCGACGCAGAAGGCGATACTGGAATTCGACGTCAGCAGCGGCTCCTGCACCTTGGGCAGGAACTCGTCCGTGAATTTGACGTAGCGCGTCATATACTGCTGCGGATTGGTGCCCTTGATCGGCACATAATTTTCGTCGAACAGGTCTTCCATGCTGAGCACCCCACGGCGCACGGCATCTTCGAAGCCTTCGCTGATCCGGGCTGCCGCGTCTTTCGCGGCAACCAGGAAGGGCCGGTCCTCCGTGGTGGTGACGAAGGCGATCTGCGTGGCCAGATTGGCGACCTGCTGGTCGATATCCTGGATCGCTTTGCCGGTACGCTGAACGACCGCGAGGTATCCACGCGTGGCCGCATTGATCTCGGAGATCGAACCGGTAACGGCATTGACGCGGCCGGACTGATCTGTGCTGGCCTGCTCGATCTCGTCGAGCTGCTGGCCCATCGAGTCAATCGCCTCAACGATACCGTTCAATACCTTGCCGGTTTCACTCACCAGCGTCACGCCGGACTTCACCTTGTCGTCTGACTGTTTGATGATGGCGCCGATATCCTTCGAGGCATTGGCCGAACGCTGCGCCAGTGCGCGCACCTCCTGCGCCACCACCGCAAACCCCTTGCCCGCCTCGCCGGCGCGTGCGGCCTCGACGCTGGCATTCAACGCCAGCAAGTTGGTCTGGAAGGCAATCTCGTTGATCAACGAGGTGATCTCGGAAATGCGCTGTGACATCTCCGCCATCTCGTTCATCGCATCAACCGAGCGCCGCACCACAGTCACACCATTCTGTGCGGCCGCACGTGCCTGTTCTGCCCGCTGGCTGGCACGCTTGGCCGCCGCTTCATTGGCACGGGCCGCTTCGCTGAGCGAAGCGGCATCGGCCGCCGTACGATCCAGACTGTCGGACTGCGCCTCGGCACTCTGTGCCAGCCCTTTGGCCTCCCGATTGAGTTCCACCGATGCGCTGGAGATCGAGTTCGCTGCCTGCACGATGGTACCGATCACACTGCCGAGCCGTTCGGCAGCCTGGATCGCGCCATCGCGGATCACGGCAAAATCGCCACCGTAGGTATTATCCACGCCGGTCGACAGATCGCCTTCAGCCATGCGTGCGAATAAGGCTTTAAGATCGCCCACCACACCATCAAGCGTTTCAGCCATATGATTGAATCGAGCCGCCAGATCATGCGCCTGTGCCTCGCCCTCATGTGCGGCAACGCGCCGGCTCAACACACCGCTGTCGATGTCGCCGCAGAGTTCCGCGATCTCACCGATGACCGCGCTGTCCGCCCTCTGCACTCGGTCGAGCTCGGATTGCACATCTGCAAGACGACGTTCGAGCGCCTCGCGCCGGCCGATTTCCTCACTCCAGCGACGCGCCATCGCCTGCAACGGTTCGCGTAAATTAGACGGCGCATTGTCGACCTGTCCGGCTGCTGCCGGCCAGGTCCGCAGCATTTCGCCTATGGCTGTTGTTCCGCTGAGCGAAACGATCATCGCGCCACCGATGACAATGGCGACCAAACTGATAATCAGTGGAAGCATCGGACCGCCAGCTGTCTGATTCGCATCCCAGACCCAGCCGCCCGCCACAATAATCAGACTGCCAATCGCCACGCCGATGCGCAGCCCTGTGGGCAGACTAGAAAACATGTGCAACTCCTCCCCGTCGGCGCATTCCGAAACCAAAATCCAGCTGGGTTCGGACGTCCGCTCATGTGCTGTTTTTGACAGTGTAGCGAATGAATACCCGGTTGGGCAGAATAAGCCGGTAGTCTAAGCCCTTAGCCCCATCCTACTTTAGTCGAAATTTGATAACCTGCTCGCCGGCTGGTTGCGGATGAGTTTCATCCTCTCGTCACACGGACAAGTTACCCCTCAGAACTGCCCCAGTATCGCCGATTCCGGCGGTTTTGAATCGCCTTCAGGAGCCCCCATGACCAGCCCCCTTTCCCCCGCCTCCCTCAGCCGCAGCCAGGCCTATGAGGAATCGCAGAATGTCGGCATCAATCCGAGCAGCAATGCCACCATTGCCGAGGTGATCGGCCGCCGCTACGGGCGGCGCGACGTGCTCAAAGGCCTGTTGGCAGGCGCCGCCGTGGCGGGGTTGGGAAGCGGCGACGTGAAGGCGCAGGCCGCGCCCCGCTTCACCTTTACCGAGATCAGCCATGGCGTGGATCGCACGCATCATGTCGCACCGGGCTATGACGCCGATATCCTGATTCGTTGGGGCGATCCCGTGCTGGCCGATGCACCCGCCTTCGATCCGCAGCGCCAGTCGCCGGACGCGCAGTTGAAGCAGTTCGGTTACAACAACGACTTCATCGGCTATCTGCCACTGCCGCTCGGCAGCCAGAGTTCAGATCGCGGGCTGCTCTTCATTAACCATGAGTATACCAGCGAAGAAGTGATGTTCCCCGGTATTGGACGGCAGGAAGCCAAGGACAAGCTGTTCCGGGACATGACCCGCCCGTTGGTGGAGATCGAGATGGCGGCGCATGGCGCCAGCATAATCGAGGTTCAGAAAAACGCCAATGGCAACTGGGGCGTGGTCCATGGCAGCCGATATGCCCGTCGCATCGATGGCGGCACTACGTCGATGGAACTGACCGGCCCGGCCGCAGGCCATGCCCGCCTGCGCACCAAGGCCGACCCGAGCGGTCGCCGCGTGATCGGCATGCTCAACAACTGCGCCGGTGGCGTCACCCCCTGGGGTACGGTGCTGACAGCGGAAGAAAACTTCCATGGCTATTTCTGGGGCAAGCTGGATGCCGGCCATCCGGAAGAGCGCAATTACAAGCGCTACGAAGTGCCGGGCAACTGGTACAACTGGGGCCAGCATTTCGAACGCTTCGACATCACGAAGGAGCCGAACGAGGCCAATCGCTTCGGCTGGCTGGTCGAGGTCGATCCTTACGATCCGCAGTTCGTGCCGAAGAAGCGCACGGCACTAGGGCGCTGCAAGCATGAAGGGGCTGCCGTCGTGGTGAATGGCGATGGCCGCGTGGTGCTCTATTCAGGTGACGACGAACGGTTCGAATACGTCTACCGCTTCGTCTCCAGCCGCCGTTACAACGCCGGCGATCGCCGCGCCAATTACGGCTTGCTCGACGAGGGCACACTCTCGGTGGCGAAATACAACGCGGATGGCTCGGTGGACTGGCTGCCGCTGGTCTTCGGCCAGGGCCCGCTGACCGCCGCCAACGGCTTCAACAGCCAGGCCGATGTGTTGATCGAAACCCGCCGGGCCGCAGATCTGGTCGGCGCCACGAAAATGGACCGGCCGGAAGATGTCGAGATCAGTCCAGCCACCGGCAAGGTCTATGTCATGCTGACCAACAACACCCGTCGGAAGGCGGACCAACTCGATGCGATCAATACTCGCGCTGGCAACGCATGGGGACAGGTGCTGGAGATGACGCCGCCGGGCGGCGACCATGCCGCGCCGAAGGCTAGCTGGTCGCTGCTGGTGCAAGGCGGCAACCCCGCCGATACCAAGACCGGCGCGAAATTCCATCCCCAGACCGGTAAGAACGGCTGGTTCGCCTGTCCCGACAATGCCGCGGTCGATCCGCAGGGCCGGCTGTGGATCACCACCGATCAGGGCGAAGCCTGGCAGAAGGCCAGCGGGACGGCCGACGGCGTCTGGGCGCTGGAAACCGAAGGGCCCAACCGCGGTCTCAGCAAGATGTTCTTCCGTGTTCCCGTCGGTGCAGAGATGTGCGGCCCCTGCTTCACCCCGGATGGACGAACACTCTTCGTGGCGGTACAGCATCCAGCCACCGATGGCGGCGAGAGTTTCACCCAAAGCGGCAAAGGCTCGACCTTCGAAGATCCGGCAACACGCTGGCCGGATTTCCAGCCGGCCATGCCGCCGCGACCGTCGGTGGTGGTAATCACCAAGCGGGATGGCGGGATCGTCGGCAGCTAGCGCGGCATCGTGCTGACCGGCTGACGCTATACAGCACCCGCCCCGGCCGATATAACCCGAAATGCCCGCACGGCGGGCATTTCGCCCGCATCATTCATGTGAGAATGCGGGGCAGTCTGTCGAGGAACGGCTGGGCATGGCCAAGGCCGAAAAAGCAAAATTCATCAAGGCACCGCAAGACCTGCGGCTGAAGGCGGTGAATTTCACCACCGGCGTCGATCTGACGCTCACCGACGAGGTGCGCAGCCGGATCGAGGCCGTGATCACTGACTCTGCCGACGTCTTCTCCAAGGAAGTGCTCGATAAGCTACGCGAAATGCGTGTGCAGGTGAAAGCGGCCGAAGGCGATCCGCTGTCGCGCATCTTCATCCTGACCACGATCGCCGAACTGGCCTTCGACATCAAAGGCATGGGCGGAACCTTCGGCTATCCGCTGTTGAGCCAACTGGCCAAGTCGCTGAAGGATTTCATCGCCGAACTGGCCCTGCCCAACGAAGCTCAGCTCGAAGTCATCAGCATCCATGTCGACGCGATGTATGTCGTGCTGGCCCAGGGTGTCCGCGGTACAACGGAAAAACTGCAGAAAGATCTGCTGGAGAATCTGGGTATCGCCGTCAGCAAGGTTCGCGATCCGGTTTAATGCTGCGGCGTTAACCATTTTCCGCCATACTTCGCTAACATTTTGCCAGCAGTGTAACGGCCATGAGCAGTTCCGACGCTGAAATTTATCGCACGGCCCGCGACCTGATCGCCGATTACGGCGCACGGGGTGCGGAATCGCATGCCAACCGACAACTCGTTGAAATGACGCTGGGCAGCAATTTTGTCGGTATGCTGGTCTGGCGCCGCATCCTGCGCGCCGTCAAAGGCATGAACTCCGCCAGCGCAGGCAGTTCTGCTGCGTCGCGCCGGCGCTGAGCGTCCAGAAGCTTTTAGCTAATTCTTCTTGTCGTTCAGAACGACAGGCAGACCACGCGACCCTTCGATCAGCGCACCGCGCAGATCGGCATCCGTCAGATTCGCATGCATCAGGTTGCTGTCTCGTAGATCCGAGCAGATCAGCCTGGCGCCATGCAGATTGGCATTCGACAGATTGGCCTGCCGGAGATCGGCTCCGTTCAGATTGGCCTGCACGAGATGGGCGCGTGCCAGATACCAGCCGGCCATGATGGCGCGGCGTCCCTTGTGCCCATCCGTGTCGATCCAGGTCTGGTGATCCTGCACTACCTGCTCCAGCACTTCCGGTGCGATCACCTTGGGCAGCTTCGCGCCACTGCCCTGCAGTTGCTGCAGCATCTCGGTGGGAAAGTCAGCCAGATGGAAGTTGGCATTGTGCAGCTTGGCAGTCTTGAACTGCACATTGCTGAGCGTCGAATAGGAGAAATCCGCCCCTTCGAGATCGGCGTTGTCGAGAATACAGCCGTCGAGGATGGCTCCGACAAAGGATGCCCCGAGCAGCTTGGCCTGCGAGAGATTCGTGTTGTGCAGGTTGGTCTCGCTGAGCGACACCACGCCACCCTTGCCATGCGGCGGTACCGGCGGATCGGTCATCGGCCGCATGTCGGCATTCTCGAAGCGCGTGCCCTTCAGAATGGCCCGGGACAGGTCGGCACCACGCAAATTGGCCCAGACGAAACGCGCATTGGTCAGATCGGCGCCGGAAAAATCGCAGCCGGTCAGCACGGCCTGGCTGAAGTCGGAGTTACGCAGATCGGCGCAGTAAAAGCGGCAGCCGCGGAAGACCGTGCGCTGCAGGTTCATGCCGACCAGTTTGATGCCGGTCAGATCTGCACCCACCAGGGTGAGCTGCTTGCCGCGCGTCAGCTTGCCAAGGCGCCCTGACAGGAATTCGCCATGCGCCTTGATCTGATCGTAAAGATCGTCGGGCCAGGGAGCGTGATGGGCGTCGCCGGTCGTCATTTTTCCATCCACGTACCGGCGGCGAGCCGGATTACGAGCCATTAGATGGAATGTAATTCAGGCAATTTCAAGAAAGTGTTAACGAGCGGTTGCCTGCTGGTCCCGGTACGCGGCACCCAGCCGGGCGTAATGCGCGGCCGTTTCGCTAATATTCCGCAATTCGTCCGCATCGAGACGGCGCATCAGTTTTGCCGGCCGGCCAGCCCAGAGCTCGCCCGAGGCGATCCGCTTGCCGGGTGTGAGCAGCGCCCCGGCGGCCAGCATGCCCTCGCTCTCGATCACGCAGCCATCCATCACGGTGGCCTGCATGCCGACAAAGCAGCGGTCCTCCAGCCGGCAGCCGTGCACCAGCGCCAGATGACCAATCGTCACACCTGAGCCGATCTCCGTGGCGAATTTCGCCCGGGTCACATGCACGATGCTGCCGTCCTGGATGTTGGTGTCGCTGCCGATCCGGATGCTGTTGACGTCGCCGCGGATCACCACACCGAACCAGATCGAGCTGCGTGCGCCGATCTGGGTATCGCCGATCACCGTCGCGTTCGGGGCGACAAAGGCATCCGGCGCGATGGCCGGATGCTTGTCGCCGAACGGCAGAATGAAGCTCACGGGAACAAGGCGATCTGATCGAGGCCCATGGTTTCCGGCAGGCCGTACATCACATTGAAGTTCTGCACCGCCTGGCCGCTGGCGCCCTTCATCAGGTTATCGATCACCGAGAACAGCATGGCCCGGCCCTTCACCCGATCGGCGAACACGCCAATATGGCAGGTATTGGTGCCGCGCACGTGGCGCGTCTGTGGCGCAACGCCCTGCGGCGTCACCTGCACGAAGGGCTCATCGGCATAGCGTTTGACCAGCGTGGCCCGCAGGTCGTCGGCGCTGACACCCGGCTTCAGCTTCACATAGATGCTCGAGAGCATGCCGCGGTTCATCGGCATGAGATGCGGCGTGAAGTTGACGACAATCGGCTTGCCGGCGGCGTCCGAAAGTATCTGCTCGATCTCCGGGCCATGCCGGTGCGAGCCGATGCCATAGGCATGCGTGCCCTCGGCCGCCTCGCAATAGAGCGAACCTTCCTTGAGCGCGCGACCGGCACCAGACACGCCCGACTTCGCATCGATCACGATGTCGTCTGGATCGATCTGTCCGGCTTCCAGCAGCGGCATCAACGGCAACTGGGCCGAGGTCGGATAGCAGCCCGGATTGGCCACCAGCCGCGCCTTGGCCACCTGGTCGCGATAGACCTCGGTCAGGCCATAGACGGCTTCGTCCTGCAGCTTCGGCGCCCGGTGCTCGTGGCCGTACCACTTGGCGTATTCATCCAGGTTGCGCAGCCGGAAATCGGCCGACAGGTCGACGATCTTCAGGTGCTCCGGCAGGCCGGCGATTACTTCCTGGGTGGTGCCATGCGGCAGGGCGCAGAAGACGGCATCCACGCCGCTCCAGTCGACCTCCTTGATGGTCACCAGCTTGGGCAGGTTGAGACCGATGAACTGCGGGAAGACCGTGTCGATCCCCTCGCCCGCTTTCCGGTCGGCCGTCAGGGCGACCACGCGGACGCGCGGATGACGCAGCAGCACGCGGAGCAGCTCCGCGCCCGTATAACCGCTGGCACCCAAAATCGCGACCCGAATGGCATCCGTGGCCATAACAACCTCCTGAAGAAAGATCGGCCTTAAAAGACGAGGATGGGTATAACGCGCCAGCCGCTGGGTTCAATAGGTAAATTGCCCCCCTCAGACGCGGAATTGACCCACTAGATCGGCCAGTTCCTGCGCCTGCCGGGCCATGGCTGTGGCCGAGGCCGTGGTCTGCTCGACCAGCGCGCCGTTACGCTGGGTCATCTCGTCCATGTTGGCGACCGCCGTATTGACCTCCTCCAGCCCGACAGCCTGTTCGCGGCTGGCCGAGGAAATCTCGCCGACGATATCCGCCACTTTTTTCACGGCCGTGACAATCTCGGTCAGGCTGGCGCCGGTCAGGTTGACCAGACGCGCGCCCTCGCGAACCTCGCCTGTACTGGCCTGAATCAGGGCTTTGATCTCGCGGCTGGCATCGGCCGAACGCTGCGCCAGCGCCCGCACTTCCTGCGCCACCACGGCAAAGCCCTTGCCGGCCTCTCCTGCTCTCGCGGCTTCCACGCTGGCATTCAGCGCCAGCAGATTCGTCTGGAAGGCGATCTCGTCGATGAGCCCGACGATGTCGGCGATCTTCTGCGCACTCCGCTCGATCTGCGTCACCGCTGTGACGGCGTCTGCCACCACCGTGCCGCCGCGATCCGCCATGTCGCGCGCCGTCACGGCCAGCTGGCTGGCGGCCTGGGCATTCTCGGCATTCTGCTTCACCGTTTCGGTGATCTCGTGCATCGAGGCGGCAGTCTCCTCGATGCTGGCGGCCTGCGATTCGGTGCGGCTCGACAGATCCTGGCTGCCGTTGGAAATCTCGGCGGCGGCGTCGTGCACCAGCCCCGCCGACTGCGTCAGCCTGCCTGCCATCTCGCCGAGCTGGTCGACCAGCCGGTTGGTATCGTCGCGCAAGGTGCCGAACAGGCCCTGATACTCGGCCTCCACCCGACGCGAAAGATCGCCATCGGCCAGCGGCGTCAGCACCGTGCCGACATCCCTGATCGCCGACTCCGTCGTGGCGAGCAGGCGGTTGACGCCTTCGGCCAGGCTGCGGTTCACACCTTCCAGCATGGCGGTATCGATGCGGCGGCTGAGATCGCCCACACTGGCCGCGTCGACGATGGCGCCGACCGACTCCTCCAGCCGGCTGTCCTGGACGCGACGCTCCTGTTCGAAGGACTCGCGCTGGGCCGCTTCGCGCCGGGCCGCCTGTCTGTCGGACTCTTCGCGTTCGGCCCGCATCCGCGCCTCGGCGGCATCCTGCTGCGCCTCGCGCCGGCGGATCGCGGCCAGATAGCGCGCCACCAGAACCAGCGCGACGGCGGCGACACCGCCGGCGATGACGATGAAAATCGCCAGCGAGCTCAGCCGCGTCTGCAGCAGATCGGCATGCAGGCCGGCCAGGTCGCGGCCCACCACCAGGTCGGCGACGCGCGCGCCGTCGGGTCCGGGCAGATCGATGCGGGTCTCGACGATATCGGTCTGGCCGTTGGCGGCAATGCCCGAGAGCTGCAGCGCCGGCACGCTGCCGCCGGCCGGATAGACGGCGACATTGAGGCCGAGCTGCTGTTCCATGCCCTTCAGTTCGGGCAGCGGATTGATGTGCAGCGCGATATAGCCGCTGAGCCGCAGGCCGCCGACCGGCGCGATCACGGTCTGCACCGGCCCCTGCGTATCGGTCCAGCCCAGCTGCACCAGCTGCATGCGGGCGGCGCCCTCGCGCTTGGCCAGCGGCTGCAGCAGGGAATCCGGAACAGTGAGCGCAGTGCCGCGCCATTCGCCACCGATGATCTTCATCTCGGGATCGAGGATGGTGGCGCCGCGCAGGTCGATGGCGCCGCTGGAAATCGCACCGCGACCGAATTCCTCGCGCAGGGCCGCGGCAGCCGCGGCTGCATCCTTCGCTGCCACCGCGCCGCGCAGCGCCGTGCTCTGCGCAATCGCCTGCGCCACCGGCGCGATGGTCCTGTAATGCTCACTCCAGATCCGGCTGACGACGAGGGCGCGTGCCATGCGGGCGTCGCCCTGCAGCGTGCCCTCGTCCATCAGCTGCTCGTAGCGCTGCGACATGTAGAAGCCGACGCCGCCGCTGGCAGCCAGCACCATCGCCAGCATGAGGCCAACGACGACAGTGAGCGACAGCTTCATGACGCTGCGGCCGGATCAGTCGCCACCATCCGCGCTTACTTGACCAGCGGCAGGCCCTTCTTGTTCCATTCGTCGAGGCCGAGCGCGTAGTAATAGACTTCCTTGTAGCCCTGCTGCACGGCGACGGCGGCGGCCTTGGCGGCACGGCCGCATTTCACGCCGTTGCAGTAGAACAGCACCGGCGTGTCCTTGGTCTTCACCGCCTTGGCCAGACTGTCGGGCGTGACATCTGTATCGATCAGGCGGACGGCGCCTTCGATATGGCCGGCGGCGAAGTCTTCCGGCTTGCGATTGTCGAGGATGACCAGGTTGCTTTTCCTGGTGACCAGATCGACCACCTGCTCGGCAGTCACCGTCGTGGTGCCGGTGATCGACATCGGCGCATCCTGCGCCAGCGCGGGCTGAGCAACAGTCGCCAGAACCAGGCCGCAAAACGCGATGGCTGCTTTGAATAGCGTCATGATTTCCCCTCTGGTTGTACCGCTGGCCGCAGATCGTCTTGGCTTGCTGCAGCAGCGACGAAGAATGCAATCGATGGAGTACGCCCCGTTCGGCACAGTTACGCCGAGAGAGCGACCGCGCCTGCGATCAATGCATCACAACAATCGGGAGGTATCTATAACCCCGCGGGACTACGGGGCGGCACCGCTCAGCGGCACTTCACCAGGCGACG
>JAEYSS010000176.1 GCA_023434425.1 Pseudomonadota bacterium
GCCGACGACGCGCTCTGCCATCCCGACAGCCGCCGCGCCTGGCGCGCACTCGTCAATCTCGGCCTGACCGAGGCCTGGCGCGCGCTGCATCCGCGCGAGGTCGACTACAGCTTCTGGGATTACCAGGCCGGCTGCTGGCCGCGCAACAACGGCCTGCGCATCGACCATTTCCTGCTCTCGCCGCAGCTCGCCGACCGGCTGGTGGCCTGCGAGATCGACCGCGGCCCGCGCGGCCAGGAAAAAGCCTCCGATCACACGCCCGTCATCTGCGAGATCAGTTAGTCGGCTTCGATGCGGTCGACGCGATCCGGATAGAAGGCGACGAAGCCGCCGATGCGCGACACCGCCTCGAACGGTGCCTCGTAGCTCCAGACCGCATCCTTCGCGCGCCTGCCGTCGACATCGAGATGGAAATACGACGCCTCGCCCTTGTAGGGACAGTGCGAGGTGTGGTCGCTCGGCGTGAACATGCGCCAGTCGCAGTCGTGGCGTGGGATGTAATAGACCGGCGGATAATCGGCTTCCTGCAGCCGCACGGCATTGGAGGTATTGGCGATCAGATGGCCGTTGAAGGCGACGCGCACGCGACCGGGAAATTCATCCACCGTGATGGGATGGTCCTTGTCGGGCACACGCGGTGCCGCTTTGCCGCGATTTTTCGCCTTGCCGGTCGCTTGCTGGGTGTTGGCCATGCGTCGTCCCTCCGCGCTGGGTCTGCAGATCCAGCTAGGACAACGCGGGCCGGAGGCAATGGTTTCCGGTTCGCTGTCATCCTCGGGCTTGACCCGAGGATCTCAGGCAGAACGGAGAAAGGCCCTCGGATCAAGTCCGAGGGCGACGATGGCGGTGCGATTACTTCAGCAGCTCGTACGGCCCGCCGGTTTCCAGCGCGCGCAGGAAGGCCGGGCGGGCATGGATGCGTTCGAGAAACTCGCGGATCGGACCATGGCCCTCGCCCAGCCCGACGCGCGCCGCTGCCGCTTCGAGCGGGAAGCTCATCATGATATCGGCGGCCGAAAACGCCCTGCCGGCGAACCAGCCGTTGCCCTGGCGCAGCGCGTCCGACCAGTAGAGCATATGCTGGCTGATCTGCGGGTCGGTCACCTTGGCCTGCGCGGTGCGCGCGATCTTCTTCACCAGCGGGCGGAGGAAAAACGGTACGCCGGCCGGCATGCGCAGGAAGACCAGTTTGAGCAGCAGCAGCGGCATCGCCGAGCCTTCGGCATAATGCAGCCAGTAGGTCCATTGCTGCTTCTCCGGCGTGCCCGGCGCCGGCACCAGCTGGCGCTGCGTGTCGTAGCGCTCGATCAGGTATTCGATGATCGCGCCGGTCTCGGCGATGCGGTCGCCCTCTTCGGTTTCGATCACCGGCGACTTGCCGAGCGGATGGATTTTCTGCAGTTCGGCCGGCGCGCGCATGGTGGCGCGGTCGCGCTCGTAGCGTTTCACCGCATAGGGCACGCCCAGCTCCTCAAGCAGCCAGAGCACGCGCTGCGAGCGCGAATTGTTCAGGTGATGGACGGTGAGCATGGCGGACCCCGGTTCAATCGGCCGGATTCTAACGGATTTCACCCGGCGCGCAAAGCCGCCGCCCGCCCAGCGATCACCTGATCAGTGATAGAGGAACAGCATGCAGGGTGGCGCCTCGGTCAGCGCCGTGGAGGTCGAGCCGAACAGGAAATCGGCCAGGCCGCGGTTGCCGTAGGCGCCCATCACCAGCAGGCCGATATTCCGCTCGACCACCTGGCGACGCAGAATTTCAGCCGGCACGCCATAGGATGCGATCGGCGTCGCCACCGTCTCGAAGTCATGCACCTTCAGATAGGTGGCGGCAGCTGCGGCGCGGCGCGCGGCGCGGGTCTCGTCATAATCGATGGCGACGACATGCACGCGCCGGCCGCGCCCGATGCCGAGCAGCACGAACATCTGCAGCGCCCGCATCGACGCGGCGCTGCCGTCATAGGCGACCAGAATATCGGCATGGCGCGACGGCGAATCCGGCGCGATCACCACCGGACGCGGCATCAGGCGGCAGAGTTCCGACAGCGTCTCGGAATGGTTCTCGCGGATGCCGCCGCGAAAGGCGGTGTCGTAGCCGGTCACGACCAGGTCGCGCGTCTCGGCCGCTTCGCTCAGCATCGGCACCGGCTCGCCCTCGAAGGCCAGCCAGCTGAAACCGACGCCGCGCGCGCGGCATTCGGTCTCGAAGCTTTCGCGCAGCTGCGCCTGCAGGCTGGCCGCCTGGCTCTTCAGCGTCCGTTCCAGTTCGCGCTTGTAGGCCATCGTGCCGATGCCGCCGGCCATCGGCGCCTCGATATAGGCGAGATCGACGCCGGCAATCCCGGTCAGCCCCGCCCCCACCGTGCGGCCAAGCTGGCAGGCATAGTCGCGCGCCGTCTGCGACGCCGGAGTTTCTCCCATCAGAACCAGAATCTGCTTCAGCATCGGCGCCTCTTTCCTGCCAGTCTCGGATCGAAGCGCAGAATGCGCTGCAGGCTGCAGCGCCTCATTGACATGTATCAAGTCGCCGCAGCAGCGGCGCCAGCCCGATCAGGCCCAGCACCGGCCCGGGCAGCAGCAGGAACGCCACGTAAGGCCCCAGCACCGCCAGCTGCTGCGTCGCCAGCGCGATGGCAAGCGTGGTGATGGCGAAGCCGACCGCATTCTGGATCGCCAGCGCACTGCCGACCGCGTCGGGCGGACAGGCCGCGCCCGACAGCGACGAGAATTGCGGCGAGTCCGCCACCACGGCAAAACCCCAGAGCAGCAGCAGCGCCATCAGCACAGCCCAGCCGGCCACAGCGCTCAGCAGCGGATAGATGAGGCAGAGCGCCCCCGACGTTGCCAGCATCAGCGCCGCCACTCTCGCGCTGCCGATGCGACGGCTCAGGACTCCGCCGAGCACGCAGCCGAGCGCGCCGATACCGATCACCGCGAAACTCAGACCAGACACCGCACCGGCTGCGAGATCCGGTCGTGCCATCACCAACAAAAATGGCAACAGCGTCCAGAAGGCATAGAGCTCCCACATATGGCCGAAATAGCCGAAGGCCGCTGCGCGGAAGGCCGGGATGCGGAAAGCACTCAAGACGGCGCGACCGCTCAGCGGCTTCGCATTCCCCCGCGCCAGATACGGCCCCTCGCCCAGCCACAGAACGAGAAGCCCGCCGAGCAGCGCCAGCACAGAGGCGGCGCCGACCGCGATCTCCCAAGGCATCCCCGCGCCGGCCCCGCGAATGCCATGCGGCAAGGCCGTGCCGAGCACCAGCATGCCGACCAGCAGGCCTAAGGCTGCGCCGGTGGCGCCGCGCGTCCAGCCGATCACCAGCTTCATGCCGATGGGATAGATGCCGGCCAGCGCCAGGCCTGTAGCCACGCGCAGCGCAAAGGCCGCGTGATAGTCGCGATAACACAGGATGAAGGCAGCGTTGGTGGCGGCGCCGATCAGGCAGGAAATGAAGAAGATGCGATGTGCGGCGAAACGATCAGCCAGGCCGGTCAGCGCAATGAGAAGCGTGCCGGCGATGAAACCGATCTGCACGGCATTGGTGAGCCAGCCGATATCGCCGGCCGACAGACCCAGAATCGCCTGCAGGTCGACCGCCGCCGCATTGAAGGAGAACCACAGCGAGGTGCCGAAAAACTGCGCCAGCACCAGCACCGGCACCGCGGCTTTAGCGATCACGGCTGGCCTCATGATCGGAAATACCGATCACTGTATTGATTACAATCAATTTCTCCGAAGGCCTCGCAGGGCATAGTCTGGGTGTGCTCAAGCTTGGGCCAGTGAGACAGGAGAGACGACATGACTGCAGGCAAATGCCCCGTGATGCATGGTGGAATCACAGCGGCGGGCACCACCGTCACCAACTGGTGGCCCAACGCGCTCAACCTCGACATCCTGCACCAGCACGACACCAAGACCAATCCGCTCGGCCGCGACTTCGACTATCGCGCTGCGCTCCGCGAGCTGGATGTCGCCGCCCTGAAAGCCGACCTCAAGGCGCTGATGACCGACAGCCAGGACTGGTGGCCGGCCGACTGGGGCCATTACGGCGGTCTGATGATCCGCATGGCCTGGCATGCCGCCGGCTC
>JAEYSS010000292.1 GCA_023434425.1 Pseudomonadota bacterium
GTTGCCAGCACAGCCCGGCTGTCCTAAATCGCTGCCATGACCCAGCCCAAGCTCGCGCTCTCCGTTCTCGACCAGTCCACCGTCTCGCATGGCACGCCGGAGGACCAGGCGATCCGCGATACCGTCAGTCTCGCGCAGCATGCCGAGGCGCTGGGCTACAGCCGCTTCTGGATCGCCGAGCATCACAATCACGCCTCCATCGCCGGCTCCTCGCCCGAAGTGCTGCTGGCAGCGCTGGCGATGAAGACCGAGCGCATCCGTCTGGGGTCGGCCGGCGTGATGCTGCCGCATTATTCCGCTTTGCATGTCGCCGAACAGTTCCGCGTGCTGGATGCGCTGGCGCCGGGCCGCATCGATCTCGGCGTCGGCCGCGCGCCGGGCTCGGATGGCCGCACGGCCTTTGCGCTCAATCCGCATAACGACCATGCCGACAATTTCCCGGCGCAGGTGCGCGACCTGTTGCACTGGGTGAACGGGCTGGAGCTGCCGGAAGGCCACAGCTTCCGCACGGTGATGGCGCATCCGATGAGCGAAGCGTCCGCGCCGGATGTCTGGATGCTCGGCAGTTCGGATTATGGCGCGCAGCTGGCCGCCCATTTTGGCCTGCCGTATTCCTTTGCCCATTTCATCACCGACGGGCGCGGTGCCGGTCAGGCGCTCGATCTCTATCGCCGCAACTTCAAGCCATCGCCATTTCTGTCGGCGCCGAAGGCCAATCTCTGCGTCTGGGCGCTGGCGGCCGAGACCGAAGACGAGGCGCGGCACTGGTTCCGCAGCCGCGCGCGCTGGCGCATCGACCGCAATCGCGGAAAGTTGGGCCCGCTGCTGTCGCCGGACGATCTGCCGCCCTTCAGCCGCGATGAAGAGTCGGAAGTCGCAACGCTGTGGTCGCAGTCTTATGCCGGCTCGGCCGCGCAGGTGGCCGAAAAGCTGCGCAAGCTGGCGCAGGAGCAGAGTCTGGACGAGATCGTGATTCTCACCTGGACGCACAGCCGCGAGGTGAAGCGGCGCTCCTATGAATTGCTGGCGGCCGAATTTAACCTGTAGCGATCAGCCGCGCTGCTGCCGCATCGCCAGATTGAAGGCGACGCGTGCGTCGCGCATCGCCATGCGTTCATCCGCCGGCGTCATGCGCCGCGCCTGCTTGGCGCGCATATAGGCGATGTCGTAATCGCCGTCTTCGCCATCGTAGAAGGAGACCACGTAGTCGTCGTTCTCGACGATCTTGGCGGCGGCGTCGACAGTCCAGTCGAGGATCTGGAAATTGGTCTGCATGGGAGGCACTCCTTGTTTATTTCCTGATCCGACGGCACTGATTCGTTTTCACTATAACGAACCTCGACTGCGACCGTAACAAGTCAGGGCAGGGTTTGGCCTTGGATATAACGTCGCAGCTATGGCTGCGTTCCGTTCTGCATCACAGTTGCGCGTCTTTGTGGCAGAAATTTTTTCGCGATTGTTTTGCGTCCGGGTCTGTTTGCAACCGGGGGACGCAGCGGGACAATTTTCCGCCGCGTAATGTGCTGTAGAACCGCGATTTCCTCTGGCTGCAACCCGGCAGCGTCGGTTGTGGCCGGCATGCGCAGGCGGTGGTCTCCGGCCATGTAACGTTCGATGACCGCCGGATGAATGTAACACTTGCGACAGATCGTCACGGTATTGCCGAGTTTGCCACTCACTTCGGAGATCGCTGCTTTCAGGTTGCGCCTGGCCTCGCGCTGGCTTTGCGGCGGACCGAAGGCCTGCAGCGCCAGCGCCGCCATCACCGTGCCGGCCCAGGTGCGGAAATCCTTGGCCGTCACCTCGCTGCCGCTTACGCTGCGCAGATAGTCGTTCACATCGGCTGAGCTGACCGCCAGCACGGTGCCGTCCTCGCTGCGATAGCGGAACAGTTCCTGCCCCGGCAGCTCCTGGCAGGCGCGGATCACTTTGAGCACGCGACGATCATGGAGTTGTAAATCCCAGCTCCGGCCGCTCTTGCCGGTGAAGCGGAAGCGCAGACAGCCGCTCTCCACCTTCACATGCCGGCGCGTCAGCGTGGTCAGGCCGTGGCTGCCATTCTGCGCGGCGTAGTCGGCATTGCCGATGCGGATCAGCGTACGTTCCAGCAGATAGACGATGGCGGCCAGAACCTTTTCGCGCGGCAGACCGTTGCGCGCCATGTCGCTCGTCACCTGCGCGCGGATGACCGGCAGCAGCCGCGCGAAACCCGGCAGGGCGGCATATTTGCCGCTTTCGCGCAAACTGCGGAAGTCCGGGTGATAGATATACTGCTTGCGGCCGCGCGCATCGCGCCCGGTGGCCTGGATATGGCCATCCGCGCGGGGGCAGATCCACACCTCCGTCCAGGCCGGCGGAATCGCCAGACTGCGCAGGCGCTGCAGGGTGGTTTTATCGCGCAGTAATCTGCCATCGGCATCGCGGTAGCTGAAGCCCGTCCCGCTGCGGCGGCGGCGGATGCCGGGGCCGGTATCGCTGACATAACGCAGGCCGGCTTCGCGCGCGGCAGCTTCCGGGGTGAGCGGCTGCAGCATGGCGTCAGGCCGCCGTCGGTTTCTTCTGCTGGGCCCGCTTCTTGGTCTGCGTCTGGGGCGCCTGCTCGGCCAGCTTCTCATAGGTGTTGCGGAACTTGTCGAGTTCCTCTTCGGTCAGTTCCTCAAGGTCGAGCAGGGAATTCTCGGCGTTGCGCGTGGCGCGGATCAATTCGTCCAGCTTGATCTGCATGGCGACGGAATCGCGGTTCTGCGTGTTCTGGATCAGGAACACCATCAGGAAGGTGACAATGGTGGTGCCGGTATTCACCGTGAGCTGCCAGACTTCGGAGAAACCGAGCAGGGGTCCGGTCGCGGCCCAGACCAAGATGCTCAGCAGCGCGATGGCAAACACCCATGGCGTGCCCGCGATCTGCGCGGCGCGGCCGGCGAAACGGGTGAACCACAGATTGGGGCCGGATTTCTGTCTGGACTGGGTCTGCTGCGGTGAACTCGGCATGGCTGGGGCCTCTGTGCTTTGCCCCGTCTAAACGTCGCCATGAAAGCGGCGGTTCCTGTCTGCCGTTTTCCGCCGGTTTTTCGCTGTCTACTGAAAACAGGGATTGGCGCGCGCCAGCACGGCCTGCGCCGGCGGCAGCGCGGGCGCCACCGGGTCCGGCAGGCGGGCCTGCCGGTCGGGTTTGGCCGAAACGTCGCCGAGCGGTCCCGACAGATGCAGCGGAATGTCGAGCGCCAGAAAGCCGGTGGTCTTCGGATCCGAGCGCAGCACCAGATCGAGATGCTGCCGGCCCAGGTCGATGGCGCCGCCGCCGCGGATGGTGCCGTCCTGGCTGCGCAGGGTCAGCGGTCCCAGCAGCATCATGCCGGCCTTTATTTCCGCGACGGCCAGCAGGCAGCGCAGTGCCGTGCTGTCGCCACGGTCGCGGAACAGGGCGCGCAGATCGGCCGAGGCCGCTTCCACCAGGCTGCGGGCGATGCGGCCCTGCTGCATGGCGATCACGGCATGGCCCTGCAGCGTCCTGAGCGCATCGCCCAGCACTGCGCCGCGCATGTCGAGCGTGGCGCGTGCTTCCACGGCGCCAGCAATCTGTGCGGCGCCGTCGCGCAGGCCCAGTGCCTGCAGCACCGTGCCGGCCTCGGCACGCTCGAGCTGAAGCTGCGCCGTCACGCTGGCCCCGGTACTGTCAATGGCGTTGCCGGTCGCACGCAGATCGCCGTTCAGGCGCAGATGCCCGGCCTGCTGCGGCGTGCCCAGATTGGCAGTCGCATCCTGCAGGCGGATATGGCCGGGCGCTATTTCGATTGTCGCCGCCACCTGACGCAGGCTGTGGGCGTGATAGTGCAGCGCATCGGCACTGATCCGGAGATCGATATGCGCGGCATCCTGCGCCGTGTCGGGCCGCAGGCTGGTCTGGCGCCAGTCGCCGCTGCCCTGCTGTGAGTCAGACTGCGGCAACACGGTCGGCAGGTCGAGCGTGTCGAAGTCGAGGCGGAACTGCAGATCGTCGGCCTCGCCGCGACCGCCCTCGTCCAGCGCGATGCGGCCGGTAAAGACGTTGCCGCCGAAATCGCCACGCGCATCTTCCAGCCGCCAGGCATCGCCGTTGCGGCTGAAGCCGCCGGCCAATTTCAGCGGTGCAGCGATACCGGGCGGCGTGTCGAAAATCCCGATCAGGTCATCCAGCCGCCGCGCCTCCAGTGCCAGCCGGCCTTCGACGCCCTCGAAATCCAGCGGGTTGTGCAGCACGCCCTTGAAGTCCAGCTTCACGCCCGGCGTGGCGATGCTGAAACCGGCATCGAAGGGTTTGCTGGTGTCGCGGAAGGCGTTGAACGACGCCGTGCTGGCGGTCAGCTGCGCATCGGTGTCGTTGTAGCCGCCATCCAGAACCAGACTCACCGGCGCATCCTCGTCGGTGGCCTGGATGGTCAGGTCATCCAGCGGCAGACGCAGCCATTTGCCCGAGGAGGTGCGGAACCGCAGCTCGCCGCCGGTCAGGCGGACATTGAGCAGACTGGGAAACTGCGCGCGGGTTTTCGGCACCAGCACCAGGCGGCTGTCCGAGGGGGTCGCGTCCTCTGTGCCGCCGCTGCCGAATTCCCAGTTGCCCCTGCCGCTGGCGTCGCGTTCCAGGGCGATGCGCGGCCGCGTCACCTGCAGGCTTTCATAGACCAGCTGTCCGCGCAGCAGCGCGGCGCGGTCCAGGGCCGCGTCGACGGCCTCGATCGCGATCATGTCGGCATCGCTGCCGCCCGCCATGTTGGCGATCCGCAGCCCGCGCAGCTGCAGGGTCACCGGATCGCCCAGCGTGATGGAGAGTTCGGCGACATGAACATCGCG
>JAEYSS010000244.1 GCA_023434425.1 Pseudomonadota bacterium
CGTGCTAGTTCGGCCGGCATGATCCACAGTCTCGACGATCTCAATCGCGCGACCACCGGCGGGTTCACGGCCTGCGTCGGCGACGTGTTCGAACTGGCGCCCTGGGTCGCCGAAGCCGCGGCCGCGAAGCGGCCCTTCGCGACGGTCATCGCACTGCACGACGCCATGATGGGCGCCGTTCGCGCCGCGCCGCGTGAACAGCAGCTTGCCTTGGTGTGCGGCCATCCCGATCTTGCCGGCAAGGCGGCGCGGGCAGGAGCACTCACCGAGGATTCACGGCACGAGCAGGCGAGCGTTGGCCTCGACACGCTCTCCGAGGAAGAATTCGCGCGCTTCCATCGCCTCAACGATGCCTACAAGGCGAAGTTCGGCTTCCGCTTCATCGTCTGCGTCCGCCGGCACACGCGCGATGCGATCCTGACGCAGTTCGAGCGCCGGCTGCGTCACGACCCGGCCACTGAATTCGCGGCGGCCCTGCGGGAAATTTCCTTCATCAGCCGCCTGCGGCTCGCGGCCAAAGTGAAGGGCGAGGGCATGCCGCGAGTGCACGGGCGGCTGAGCACGCATGTACTCGATACCCACGCCGGGCGGCCGGCGGTGGGTATCGTGGTCGAACTCTACGAATTCGCAGGCGAGCGCGCGCATCGCATTGCAACCGCCAGGACCAACACCGATGGCCGCACCGATGCGCCGCTGATCGGCGGCCGACCGCTGCCGATCGGCCGGTACGAGCTGCGCTTCGCCGTGGGTGACCATTTTCGCAGCAGGGGCATCGAACAGGGCGATCCCCCTTTTCTCGATATCGTGCCTTTACGGTTTTCCATTGCCGAGCCGGAGGGGCATTATCACGTCCCGCTGCTCTGCACGCCGTGGAGCTATTCGACGTATCGCGGAAGTTAGGGACAACGGAGGAGAACCAATGACGAGCTATAGCGACGTATCCCTCATGATCGACGGCGCCTGGACCAAGGGTGCCAACGGCCGGACGATCCCGGTCATCAATCCGGCCACGGAAGAGGTGATCGGCCAGGTGGCCCATGCCGAGAAGGCCGACCTCGACCGTGCCCTCGAGGCCGCCGAGAAGGGCTTCCAGCAATGGCGCAAGGTCTCCCCGTTCGACCGCTACAAGATCATGCGCAAGGCCGCCGAGTTGATGCGCCAGCGTGCCGACGAGATCGCGCCGATCATGACGATGGAACAGGGCAAGCCGGTGATCGAGGCCAAGGGCGAAACCCTGCTCGCCGCCGACATCATCGAGTGGATGGCCGAGGAAGGCCGCCGCACCTATGGCCGCATCGTCCCGGCGCGCTTCGAGAACGTGTACCAGCTCGTGACGAAGGAGCCGGTCGGTCCGGTCGCCGCCTTCACGCCCTGGAACTTCCCGATCAACCAGGTGGTGCGCAAGGCCTCGGCGGCGCTGGCCACCGGCTGTTCGATCATCATCAAGGGACCGGAAGACACGCCCGGCTCCTGCGCCCAGCTCATCAAGGCCTTCGTGGATGCCGGCGTGCCGGCGGGCGTGATCCAGCTCGTCTACGGTGTGCCGTCCGAGATCAGCGAGTACCTGATCCCGCATCCGATCATCAAGAAGGTGACGTTCACCGGCTCGACGCCGGTCGGCAAGCAGCTCGCGGCCCTGGCCGGCGCGCACATGAAGCGCGTCACCATGGAACTGGGCGGCCATTCGCCGGCAATCGTGTTCGAGGACGCTGACGTCGACCAGGCGGTGAACATCCTGGGCGCCAACAAGTTCCGCAATGCCGGACAGGTCTGCGTCGCGCCGACCCGCTTCCTGGTGCACGAGAAGGTCTATCCGGAGTTCGTCGAGAAGTTCACGGCCTACGCCAAGAACCTCAAGGTCGGCAACGGCCTCGACAAGGACACGCGCATGGGCCCGCTCGTCGCCGAGCGCCGCCTGCACGCGATCGACGGCTTCGTGAGCGACGCCATCGGCAAGGGTGCCAAGGTCCAGACCGGCGGCCAGCGCAAGGGCAACAAGGGCTACTTCTACGAGCCAACCGTTCTCACCGACGTGCCGCTCGACGCCCGCATCATGAACGAGGAGCCGTTCGGCCCGCTGGCCCCGATCTCGTCGTTCAAGGATTTCGACGGCGTGATGAAAGAAGCCAACCGCCTTCCGTGGGGCCTCGCGGCCTATGCCTACACTACCAACAGCAAGACCATGACCCAGGTGGGTGCCGCCTTCGAAAGCGGCTTGGTGTCGATCAACCACCATGGTCTCGCGCTGCCGGAAGTGCCGTTCGGCGGCATGAAGGACTCGGGCTATGGTTCCGAGGGCGGCATCGAGGCGCTCGAGGCCTACCTGAACACCAAGTTCATCAGCCAGCTCGGCATGTAAAATCGCCTCAGCTCGAGACGAATGGCCCTCCTCCGATCCGCCGGAGGAGGGCTTTTCATTTGCGAAACCTGTCGCCCGTCGGAACGCGGGGCAAACGCAGGCTCGCCTTTTGGCTGCGCCGACTTATACGGGTCTCGTCTTGTACGAGGAGCGTATGCATGAAGCGTAGAAATGTTCTGGCCGCCCTGGGCAGCCTTCCAGTCACCGCCGCGCTTGGCTCTGGCGCGCAGGCGCAGGACGCCTATCCGGCGCGGCTCGTGAAGATCCTGGTGCCGTTCGGCCCGGGCGGATCGACCGACATCATTCCGCGTCTGATTGGCAAGCAACTCGAGACGATCACGGGCAAGGCATTCGTCATCGAGAACAAGCCGGGCGCAACCGGCATGATCGGCACGACGCAGGTCAAGAACGCGCCGGCGGACGGCTATACGATCCTGCTGGGATCGACCAGCACGCTGGCGGCCAATCCAAGCCTCTACAAGCAGATGACCTACGAGCCGACCGACTTCACGACGGTCGCCGTCAACGGCGCCACCGGCAACTTCATGCTGGTGAAGCCGGATGCGCCATACAAGACGGTCAAGGAGTTCGTCGAGTACGCCAAGAAGCAGCCGAAGCCACTCTTCTCGGGCTACGGCAATGACTCCTCCCGCGTCAAGGCCGCCCTGATCGAAGTCACGACCGGCGTCAAGTTCGAGGAAGTGGCCTATCGCGACGCCGTCGCCTCGATCCAGGATCTCCATGCTGGGCGCGTCGACTGTGTGTTCCCCGACCAGGTGGTGGGTGAGAGCTACGTCCGCTCGGGCTACGTGCGCGCGCTCGCGGTCACCTCGAAGGATCGCTCGCCGCTGTTTCCCGACATTCCGGCGGTCGCCGAGACCTATCCGGGCTACGTGATCATCGCCTTCTCCTGCTTCTCGGTGCGGAAGGAGACGCCGGACGACATCAAACGGAAACTGAATCGCCTGATCATGGATGCGATCTACGAGCCGGCGATCCTGGAGCGCGTGAAGCAACTCGGCTTCGTTCCGCCGCCGCGGGACTGGACGATCGCCCAGTGCGACGCCTTCGTGGCCAAGGAGCGCGAGGATTGGACGAAATACATCAAGCTCGCGAAGATCGAGCCGCAGTAGGACGCGGTATTGCGCCGTCGCGGCCGGACGCTAAGCTCCCGGCCGAATGAGCAGACTTGCACGGCGAACCCTGCTGGGGGGATTGGTGGCGTCGGGTGCCGGAGCGGTTGCTCCGGTGCTTGCCAATGACTGGCCGACCCGCACGGTGTCTTGGATCGTACCGTTTCCGGCCGGTGGCGGCTCCGACATGTTCTCGCGCCCCATCGCGGCACGGGTTGCCGAGGCGATTGGCGAATCGGTGGTGATCGACAATCGCAGCGGCGCCGGCGGCACGGTTGGCACCGCCGTTGGGGCGCGGTCCGCGCGGGACGGCTACACGATGCTGGTGGGCGATACGGGCCTCGTCTATGCGCCGACAATCTATCCGCGAGCCGGTTTCGACTTCCTGCGCGACTTCGCCCCGATCGCTGCCTTCGGCCGCGTGCCCTATGCGCTGGTGATCAATCCCTCGCGGATCGACGCCGCCGACCTTGAAGCATTCATTGTTATGGCGAAGAAGGCGCCTGGCAGCATCGACATCGGCTCGGCCGGCCTCGGCACGGTGACCCATCTCGCCATCGGCCTCTTCGAGGGGCGCGCCGGGATCAAGCTCACCCATGTTCCGTAT
>JAEYSS010000058.1 GCA_023434425.1 Pseudomonadota bacterium
CATGACCCTGCACAAGATGCCGCTGTTCGTCTGGTCGGTGCTGATCACGGCCTTCCTGCTGCTGCTGTCGCTGCCGGTACTCGCCGGCGGCATCACCATGCTGCTGACCGACCGCTATTTCGGCACCGCCTTCTTCAAGCCCGAGGGCGGCGGCGATCCGATCCTGTTCCAGCACCTGTTCTGGTTCTTCGGCCATCCCGAAGTGTACATCCTGATCCTGCCGGGCTTCGGCATCATCAGCCAGATCATCTCGACCTTCTCGAAGAAGCCGGTGTTCGGCTATCTCGGCATGGCCTACGCCATGGTTGCCATCGGCGTGGTCGGCTTCGTGGTCTGGGCGCATCACATGTACACTGTGGGTCTGGACGTCGACACCCGCGCCTACTTCACTGCTGCCACCATGGTGATTGCAGTGCCTACTGGCGTGAAGATCTTCTCCTGGATCGCCACGATGTGGGGCGGCTCGATCCGCTTCACGGTGCCGATGTTGTTCGCCATCGGCTTTATCTTCCTGTTCACCATCGGTGGCGTCACCGGCGTCGTGTTGGCCAATGCCGGCGTCGACACCTACCTGCACGACACCTATTACGTGGTGGCGCATTTCCACTACGTGCTCAGCCTCGGCGCCGTGTTCGCTATCTTTGCCGGCTTCTACTACTGGTTTGGCAAGATGTCGGGTTACGAGCTGAGCGAGACGGCCGGCCAGATCCATTTCTGGACCACCTTCATCGGCGTGAACCTGCTGTTCTTCCCGATGCACTTCCTCGGCCTGCAGGGCATGCCGCGCCGTATCCCGGACTATCCGGATGCCTTCGCTGGCTGGAACTACGTCGCCTCGATCGGCGCCTATATCGCCTTCGCCTCGACGCTGTTCTTCGTCGGTACGGTGATCTACGCCTTCATCAAGAAGAAGCGCGTGGCGGACAATCCGTGGGGCGAAGGCGCCACCACGCTGGAGTGGACGCTGTCCTCGCCGCCGCCGTTCCACCAGTACGAGAAGCTTCCGGTCATCAAGTAAGACCGGAACTCCAGCCCCGGGAGTTCGAGTTTGTCCGACGCCAGTTTCATTGGGCAGGTAAACGAGGCCGGCAATGCCGGCCTCGATGCCGCTTACGGCAAGACCGGCGAAGCCCGCCCGGCCGATTATTTCGCGTTGCTCAAGCCGCGCGTGATGTCGCTCGTCGTGTTCACCGGCCTAGTCGGCATGGTTCTGGCACCCGGTTCGCTGCATCCGGTGCTGGCGATCACCGCGCTGCTCTGCATCGCTATCGGGGCCGGTGCCTCGGGTGCGATCAACATGTGGTACGACGCCGATATCGATGCGGTGATGAGCCGCACGCAGGGCCGGCCCATTCCGCAGGGCCGTATCAGCAAGGACGAGGCGCTCGGCTTTGGCTGCGTGCTGTCGGTCGGATCGGTGCTGGTGATGGGACTCGGCGTCAACTGGGTGGCCGCCGCCATCCTGGCGCTGACCATCGGCTTCTATGTTTTCATCTACACGATGTGGCTGAAGCGCCGCACGCCGCAGAATATCGTGATCGGCGGCGCCGCCGGTGCTTTCCCGCCGATGATCGGCTGGGCTGCGGTCACCGGCGATCTCAGCATCCTGCCGCTGCTTCTGTTTGCCATCATCTTCATGTGGACGCCGCCGCATTTCTGGGCGCTGGCGCTGTATCGTTCGGACGACTACGCCCGCGCCGGTGTGCCGATGCTGCCGGTCGTGGCGGGTGAGCCCGAGACGCGCCGCCAGATTCTGCTCTACAGCCTGCTGCTGGTGCCGATCACGCTCAGCCCCTGGGCGCTGGGCCTGGCCGGCCCGCTGTATGGCGGTGCGACGGCGCTGCTGGGTGCGATCTTCCTCGGCATCGCCTTCCGCATCTGGCGCAGCACCGACTACAAGTCCGCCAAATACATGTTCGGATATTCGATCCTTTACCTGTTCCTGCTGTTCGCCCTGCTGCTGGCGGAACGCGGGCTCGGCTGGGGGGCATGATCGCGATGCCGCAACATGACGAGCATAAGCGCCGTCGGGCGCGCAACATCGCTTTGGCGGTGGTGCTGTTCGCCCTCGTGGTGCTGTTTTATGCCATCACCATCGTTCGCATGGGCGGGGCGGCGCAATGAGCGAGGCGCGCAACAGCCTGCAGCGCAGAAACCGCCGTATCGCGGTCTACTGCGCCGCGACGGTGGCCTTCATGGTTGCTGGTGCGTTTGCCTCGGCGCCGCTCTATGACATGTTCTGCCGTGTCACCGGTTTTGCCGGCACGCCGCTGCGTGCAGCACAGGCCCCCGGCGCAATTCCGGGTACCGACGGGGCGGGCGAGACGCTGGTGACGGTGCGCCTGAATGCCACCGTCGCGCCCGGCATGCCGTGGAAATTCCAGCCGGTGCAGCGCGAGATCAAGGTGCGCCCCGGCGAGGAAACGCTGGCCTTCTACCAGGCCACCAACCCGACCGCACGCACTGTCGTGGGTACGGCGAGTTTCAACGTCACGCCCGAGAAGGCCGGCCAGTATTTCAACAAGATCGCCTGCTTCTGCTTCACCGAGCAGGAACTTGGCCCCGGCCAGACCGTTGATATGCCGGTGTCGTTCTTTGTCGATCCGGACATGCTCAAGGATCCGAAGACCCGCGACGTCGTCGACATTACCCTGAGCTATACTTTCTTCCGCAAGGAAGAACCCACCCGTGTCTCCGATCGCGGCGGCAACGCCCGGCCGGTCAACTAAGAGTCTGTAAGAAGGGGGTATCCATGGCCAGTAGCGCCCGCAACCACGATTATCATCTCGTCGATCCGAGCCCGTGGCCGTTCATCGGCGCGATGGGCGCCTTCGTGCTCGCCATCGGTGCGGTTTATTCCTTCCACGGTCACAGTTACCTGTGGACGCTGCCGGGTTTCGCCATCGTGCTCTACACAATGGCCGCCTGGTGGGGCGACGTGATCAAGGAAGCCGAGCATGACGGCCACCACACGCCGGTGGTCCAGCTGCATATGCGCTACGGCATGGTGATGTTCATCGCGTCCGAAGTGATGTTCTTCGTCGCCTGGTTCTGGGCCTATTTCGGCGCTGCCCTGTATCCGACCGAGGCGATCAATCATCAGTGGCCGCCTGCCACGATCGAAACCTTCAATCCGTGGGAACTGCCCTTCGTCAACACCCTGATCCTGCTGCTGTCGGGCACGACGGTGACCTGGGCGCACCATGCGCTGCTGCACAACGACCGCAAGGGTCTGATCCAGGGCCTGACCCTGACGGTCATTCTCGGTGTGCTGTTCACGGCCTGCCAGGCTTTCGAATACAGCCATGCCGCCTTCGGTTTCACCGATGGCATCTATGCCTCCACCTTCTACATGGCGACCGGTTTCCACGGTTTCCACGTGCTGGTAGGCACCATCTTCCTGTTCGTCTGCCTGATGCGCGCCCTGAAGGGTCACTTCAAGCCGGATCATCATTTCGGCTTCGAGGCGGCGGCCTGGTACTGGCATTTCGTCGACGTGGTCTGGCTGTTCCTGTTCGCCGCCATTTACTGGTGGGGCGCAGGTCCGGCGCATTGAGGCGTTAGCGATGGCGGCCGCCTTCTATCCGCCGCTGTCGCCAGTTTCGACGGGGCTTCGCTGCAGGTGTCCCCGCTGCGGTGAGGCCCCGTTGTTTGACGGGCTGCTCTCGGTCAAGCCGCGCTGCCCGTCCTGCGATCTCGACTATGGCAAGATCGACGCCGGCGATGGGCCGGCGGTTTTCGTCATTCTGATCCTCGGTTTCATCGTTGTCGGCCTGGCGCTCTGGGTCGAGCTGCGTTTCGGACCGCCGCTCTGGCTGCATATGGTTCTGTGGACGCCCCTGATCCTCGGCGGATCGATTGCGCTGCTGCGGCCCTTCAAAGC
Organism: Pseudomonadota bacterium; assembly: GCA_023434425.1. Classification (GTDB taxonomy): domain Bacteria; phylum Pseudomonadota; class Alphaproteobacteria; order Ferrovibrionales; family Ferrovibrionaceae; genus Ferrovibrio. The sequence goes on from JAEYSS010000058.1 coordinate 3,884, forward strand.
CACGCTCATCGCGCTACAATTCCGTCACAAGGCATCGTCCGACATCGAATTGCTGCGTGAGTAATCCCTTGAAAATTCTCGGTATGCGGCCCGCCCTCGGGCCGACCCTCTTTACGATTCCCGCCCTGATCCTGCTGTTGGCCCTTGGCACATGGCAGGTGCAGCGGCTGCTGTGGAAGCTCGACCTGATCCAAAGCGTCGAGGAAGGGCTGAAGGCGCCGCCGGTTGCCCTGCCGGCCGGCGCCGTGGATGCCGAGGCCTGGCATTTCCGCCGCGTGGTGGTGAAGGGCGAGTTCGATCACAGCCGCGAATTCCATCTGCTGGCGCATTCCGAACGCGGCAATTTCGGCTACCACGTCATCACGCCGCTGAAGCGCAGCGACGCGCCCGGCTCGGTCCTGGTCAGCCGCGGCTGGATTCCGGCCGACGACAAGGATCCGGCCAAGCGAATGCCGGGCCAGGTGGCGGGCGAGGTCACGATCACCGGCGTCGTGCATGCGCCCTGGGGCAAGGGCTGGTTCACGCCCGACAACGACCTGCAGCGGAACCTCTGGTATTACGGCGATGCGGCCGGAATGCTGCAGGCTGCCGGCATCAGCGACGCACCGGTGCTGTTCGTCGATGCGGATGCCAGCGTGACGGTACCCGGCGGCTGGCCGCGGTCGGGCCATACCCGGCTCACCTTCACCAACAACCACCTGGCCTATGCCTTCACCTGGTATAGCGGCGCCGTGGTGCTGGCGGTGATCTACGTGCTGTGGCACCGCCGGCGGGCGCGAGAGAACCGGGGCCGGTTGTGAAAACCTACAAGGCACTGGAGAAACAGTTCCGCCGCATCAGCGCTGTCAACGGCGCCCTGGCAGTGCTGGGCTGGGACCAGTCCACCATGATGCCCGACGGCGGCGCCAAGGCACGCGCCGAGCAGGTGGCGACGCTCAGCGTGCTCCGACATGACTGGATCACCGACCCGAAGCTGGGAGACCAGCTCAATCAGGCGGCAGAGGATGTGACGGCGCTGGATGACTGGCAGCGCGCCAATCTGCGCGAGATGCAGCGGCAGTGGCGACATGCTACCGCGCTGAATCCGAAGCTGGTCGAGGCGCACGCCAAAGCGTCGATGGCCTGCGAGATGGTCTGGCGCAAGGCTCGTCGCGACAACGATTTCAAGGCGTTTGCCAAGGCCTTCAAGCCGGTGCTGGAACTGACCCGCGAGGTCGCTGCCGCGAAGTCGGCCGCTTTCGGCCTCGGCGCCTATGATGCCCTACTCGATGAATACGAGCCGGGCGGCCGTTCAGCCAGTATCGACAGGCTGTTCGCCGATCTGGCCGGCTTCCTGCCGGACTTCATCGATCGCGCCCTGGCCAAGCAGGACAAGCGCCCGGCGCCCCTGCCGCTGCAGGGCCCGTTCCCGACCGAGACGCAGCGCGAGGTCGGGCTGAAATTCATGAAGGTGCTGGGTTTCGATTTCAATCGCGGGCGCCTCGACGTCAGCGCGCATCCTTTCAGCGGTGGCGTCCCCGACGATGTCCGCATCACCACGCGCTACGCCGAAGACGACTTCACCAAGGCGCTGATGGGCATCCTGCACGAAACCGGCCATGCACTTTACGAGCTCGGCCTGCCCAAGGCCTGGCGCGACCAGCCGGTCGGCGAGGCGCGCGGCATGGTGCTGCATGAAAGCCAGAGCCTGCTGATCGAAATGCAGGTCTGCCGCGGCCGGGAATTCCTTACCTATGCGACGCCGCTGCTGCGCAAGGCCTTTCAGGGCAGCGGTGAGGCCTGGTCGGAAGCCAATATGGAACGCATCTATGCCCGGGTGAAGCCGGACCTGATCCGCGTCGATGCCGATGAGGTCACCTACCCGGCGCATGTGATGCTGCGCTATCGGCTGGAACAGGTCATGCTGAGCGACGATCTGCCGCTGGAGGATCTGCCGCATGCCTGGAACAACGGCATGCAGACCCTGCTGGGCGTCGATGTGCCGGATGACCGCAACGGCTGCATGCAGGATATCCACTGGCCGTCGGGCGCCATCGGCTATTTCCCGACCTATACGCTCGGCGCCATGTCGGCGGCGCAGCTTTTTTCTGCCGCGAAGACGCAGGATCCCTCTATTCTGCCCGCCATTGCCAAGGGCGATTTCAAGCCGCTGCTCAAATGGCTGCGTGCCAATGTGCATGGCAAGGGTGCCCTGCTGACCACCGACGAACTGCTGCGCGAGGCCACCGGCAAGCCGCTCGGCACCGCAGCTTTCAAGGCCCACCTCAAGGCACGCTACCTGAACTGAGATCACGTCCATGCGATACGTCTCCACCCGCGGCCAGGCTCCCGCTCTCGATTTCGAAGGCGTGCTGCTGGCCGGCCTGGCAACCGATGGCGGGCTCTATGTGCCGGAAAGCTGGCCGCAGTTTTCAGCGAGCGACTGGCGCGCCATGCGCGGGCTCTCTTACGCCGAGATCGCCTTCCGGGTCATCCAGCCGTTTGTCGGCGGCGGCATCCCCGATGCCGATCTCAGGCGCATGATCGCCGAAGCCTATGCCGCCTTCGGTCACAAGGCGGTCGTCCCGCTGCGCCAGAGCGGCGACAACGACTGGGTGCTGGAACTGTTTCACGGCCCGACGCTGGCCTTCAAGGATGTAGCGCTGCAGCTGCTCGGCCGGCTGTTCGACTGGGCGCTGGCGCGCTCGGGCAAGCGGGCGACCATCGTCGGCGCCACTTCGGGGGATACCGGATCGGCTGCCATCGAGGGCTGCCGCGGCCGCGCCAATCTCGACATTTTCATCCTCTTCCCGCATGGCCGGGTGTCGGATGTGCAGCGCCGGCAGATGACCACGGTGACGGACGCCAACGTGCACGCCATCGCCCTGGAAGGCACCTTCGACGACGCGCAGTCCATGGTGAAGGCGCTGTTCAACGATGCGCCTTTCCGGCACTCCCTCGGTCTGACGGCGGTGAACTCGATCAACTGGGCCCGCGTGATGGCGCAGATCGTCTATTACGTGACGGCGGCGCTCAGCCTGGGCGGTCCGGAACGCGCGCCGGCCTTCTGCGTGCCGAGCGGCAATTTCGGCGACATCTTCGCCGGCTACTGCGCTGCCAGAATGGGCCTGCCGATCTCGAAGCTGATCGTGGCGACCAATCGCAACGATATTCTCACGCGTTTCTTTGCCAGCGGCGACTATCGCAAAAGCGGCGTCGAGCCGACCATCAGTCCGAGCATGGATATCCAGGTGGCGAGCAATTTCGAACGCCTGCTGTTCGACATGCATGGCCGCGACGGCGCGCAGATCCGCAAGCTGATGTCCGAGCTGGACCAGAGCGGCGGCTTCACGGTGTCGCCCAATGCGCTGGCCGAAACCACGCAGCTGTTCGCCGCGGGCAGGGCCGACGAAGCCGCGACCAGGGCGATGCTGAAAACGGCCTTCGAAGCCGGCAACGGCCTGCTGGTCGATCCGCATACGGCAGTAGGATTGGCTGTGGCCGCCGAACAGCGCGCCGCGCGTGCCCTACCGGCCGAGACGCCGCTGATCACACTGGCGACGGCCGATGCGGCCAAGTTCCCCGATGCCGTGAAGGCCGCGACCGGCCGCCACCCGGCCCTGCCGCCGCGCATGGCCGACCTCTTTGACCGCCCGGAGCGCCAGACCGTTCTGAAGAACGATTTTGCCACGGTGCGAAATTTCATCGAAACGCATAGAGTAAAAGTATGACAGTCAGGATCGGCACGCTTTCCAATGGCCTGCGGGTGGTCTCCGAGACCATGCCGCTGGTGAAGACGGTTTCGGTCGGCGTCTGGGTCGATGCCGGCGCGCGCGACGAGACGCCCGAGATCAACGGCGTGGCGCATATGCTGGAGCATATGGCCTTCAAGGGCACCGAACGCCGTTCCGCCCGCGCCATTGCCGAGGAGATCGAGGCGGTCGGCGGCCATCTGAATGCCTTCACCTCGCGCGAACAGACCGCCTATTACGCGCGGGTGATGGCCGAGGATACCGGCCTGGCACTCGATATCCTGTCCGACATCCTGCAGCATTCCGTCTTCGATGCCGAAGAGATGGAGCGCGAGCGCGGCGTGATCATCCAGGAAATCGGCCAGTCGGAAGACACGCCCGACGACATCATTTTCGATCATCTGCAGGAAACGGTTTTCCCGTCGCAGTCGCTGGGACGTTCGATCCTCGGCACCGTCGAGCGCGTGTCCGGCATGCAGCGTCAGGATTTGCAGGGCTTTCTCGACCGCTTCTACCATGGCCCGAGCCTGGTGCTGGTCGCCGCCGGCGCGGTCGATCACGATGCTCTGATGGCCGAAGCCGAGCGGCTGTTCGGCGGCTTCAATCGCCAGCCGCGCCCGTCGTACCAGACGGCGCGTTACAGCGGCGGCGAAAAGCGCGAAGTGCGCGACCTGGAGCAGGCGCATGTCGCCATTGCCTTGCCCGGCCTCGCCTTCGACGATCCCGACTATTATGCGATGAAGGTTTACGCCACGGTGCTGGGTGGTGGCATGTCCTCGCGCCTGTTCCAGGAAGTGCGCGAAAAGCGCGGTCTGGCCTATTCGGTCTATGCCTATCCGGCCTCGTATCGCGATGGCGGCCTGATGACGATTTACGCCGGCACCGGTGGCGAGAAACTGCCCGAACTGATGCCGGTGCTGGCCGACGAACTCGGCAAGCTCTGCGGTCGCGTCGACGATGACGAATTGCAGCGCGCGCGGGCCCAGCTGAAAGTCGGCCTGGTGATGTCGCTGGAAAGTTCGGGTGCGCGGATAGAGCAGTTGGGCAGCCAGATGCTGCTGTTCGGCCGCCCGCTCGATATCGACGAGGTACTGGCCTCGGTCGACCGCGTCGATGCCGCGGCGGTGCGTAAAGTGGCCGAGCGGGTCATGCGTCAGGCACCACCCGCGGTGGCCGCGCTGGGGCCGGTCGAGCAGCTGGAAAGCTACAGCCGCTTCGCCGCGCGGTTCGGCTGAGGCCAGAGAAGAGGGGTGAAGAGGGGGGACATGCTGTTTGGCCGCTTCCTTCCTCCGCTTGCACCGATCCTGCATGGAGAACGGCTGTATCTCCGTGCTCCCGATATCAGCGACTATGACACCTGGGCGACACTGCGCGCCGTCAGCCGCGACCACCTGCAGCCATGGGAACCAGCTTGGGCGGAAGACTCGCTCAGTCGTGACGGTTACCGCCGCCGGCTGGCCTGGTTCGAGCGGCTGCGACGGCAGGAACATGGCGAGGCGTATTTCATCTATATGCGTCGCAACGACGGACTGATCGGCGGCATCACGCTGTCGAATATCCGCCGCGGTGCGTCGCAATGCGGCGAACTGGGATACTGGATCGGCAAGCCATTCACCGGCCAGGGCCATATGGGCGAGGCTCTCGCGGTCATGCTTCGGCATTGCTTCGAGCTTCTGAAGCTGCACCGGATCGAGGCCGCCTGTCTGCCGGAAAACCTGCCGAGCCGCCGGCTGCTGAATCGCGCGGGATTTCGCAGTGAAGGCTTGCTGCGCGAATATCTCAAGATCAACGGCGTGTGGCGCGATCACCAGCTCTATGCGCGGCTGGCCAGCGATCCGTTACCGCTACCCGCCGATCAGGCGTGACCTGCCGTACTCGACAGCTTGGCAACGTCGATCCCGATCTTGCGCACCGCGCGATCCCACAGACCGTCCAGCTGGGAATCGAAGAGCAGTTCGAAGTCGGCCGGCACCGCCAGCCAGGCGTTGTCCTGGATTTCGGAATCCAGCTGGCCCGCCCCCCAGCCGGCATAGCCGAGCGCAAACAGGCTGTGCTGCGGGCCAGTGCCGGTGGCAATCGCGCGCAGCACATCCAGTGTTGCGGTCAGTCCGATGCCGATGGTTTCGTCGATTTTCACGCTGCCCTGGCGCATGTAGTCGGTCGAATGCAGCACAAAGCCGCGGCCGGTTTCGACCGGCCCGCCGAGGCGCACGGTGATGTCGTTATCCGCCGTCGATTCTATGCCAAGCTGGGTCAGCAGGTTGGGGAAGGTCAGCCCCGGATAGGGCTTATTGATGACCAGGCCCATGGCGCCTTCGGCATTGTGCGAGCACATATAAATGACGGTGCGGGCGAAACGCGGATCGGCCATGCTCGGCATGGCAATCAGCAGCTGCCGCTCAAGATAGCCGGATATCGCCTTTTCGCTGGTGCTGGTCATACCTACACTCCGGTTTCACCCGAATGTTACCCCACCGGCCCGACTTGTCCACATTGCCGGCCGAGGACAGGTCTTGCAATTGGCAGGCCAGCATAGAGACTCGGGGCATGAATAACGCCACCCGCCGCCCGGGCTCGCTTGCCACCATAATTATTGCCGTATTTCTGGCAGTTTGCCCCGTTGCGGCGGCGCGGTCGCAAAACCTGCCGCAGCAGAATGTTCCCATGAAAATCGCCCTGATTCAGGGCAGCGGCGACGAAGGCGGACTGCATATTCAGCTTTCGCCAGGCTGGAAGTTCTACTGGCGCACACCGGGCGAAGGTGGCGTGCCAGCCCAGTTCGACTGGACCGCGTCCCGCAACGTCGCCCGGGTCGATGTGGCCTGGCCGGCCCCACGACGTATCCTCATCGGCAAGACAGAGATCTACGGCTATGGCGGCGAAGTGGTGCTGCCGCTGCGTGTCGAGCGTCAGGACGCGGATATGCCATATGGTCTCGATCTGACGCTCGAATACGGCGTGTGCAAGGACATCTGCATTCTGCGCAATGACCGCCTGCTGCTGCGCAGCCAGGATACCCCGGCGACCGCGCATCTGATCCTTCTCGCGAAATGGCGCGCACGGGTGCCGCAGCCGGCTGCGCAGGCCGGACTGCAACTGGCATCGCATCGTCTCAAGCCCGACCGTCTGGTGGTGACGCTGCAGAGTCAGACGCCCCTGCAGGATCCGGACCTGTTCGTCGAGGGCGCGCCGGACAGCTGGTTCGGGCGCCCTGTGGTCAATCTGGGCGCGAATGGCCAGGAGGTGCGTTTCGATCTTCCGGCGGCCTATCCGCCTGACAAGGAGAATCAGCCGCTGCGCCTGACGTTGGTTGACCGCAGCCTGCAGGCCGAACTGGTGCTGCCGCCCTGACCCCATCCTGCCGTAACACTTGTTTCATCGTGCAGAGCGGATCATTTTACCCGCGCCATATCCGACCCAAACCAATAATGAGGAAACCATGACCATCAAGGTTGGCGACCGTATCCCCGATGCCACGCTGTATGTGATGTCCGAGCAGGGCCCGCAGGCCGTGAAGGCCGCCGAATTCTTCAAGGGCAAGAAGGTTGCCCTCTTCGCCCTGCCGGGCGCTTTCACGCCGACCTGCTCGGCCAAGCACCTGCCGGGCTTCATCGAAAAGTATGACGACCTGAAGAAGAAAGGCGTAGAGACCATCGCCTGCCTCTCGGTCAACGACGCTTTCGTGATGGGCAACTGGGGCAAGGCCCAGAATGTCGGCGAGAAGGTGGTGATGCTGGCCGATGGTTCGGGCGAACTGACCAAGTCGATCGGCATGGAATTCGATCTCACTGCCCGCGGCATGGGCGTGCGCTCGCAGCGCTACTCGATGCTGATCGACGATGGCGTGGTGAAGCAGCTGAACCTGGAAAAGCCGGGCGCTTTCGAGGTCTCGGACGCCAATACCCTGCTCGGCCAGCTCTGATCTGTCAGGCCTGAATGCAAAGCCGGTCCGGACTTACCGGGCCGGCTTTTTCTTTTTCGGCTTGATCAGGTCGCCGGCGATTTCAACGGCGGCATTGCGCGCCAGAACGTCAACGCGTTCATTCTCGATATGGCCGTCATGGCCACGTACCCAGTGCCAGTCGACCTGATGCGGGGCGACGGCCAGCTCAAAACGCTGCCACAGATCGACATTCTTTACCGGCTTGCGGTCGGCGGTTTTCCAGCCGCGCGCCTTCCACGAGCGCAGCCAGCCGGTGGCACCGTCGATCACATATCGGCTGTCGGAATAAAGTGCGACGGCGCAGGGCTTTTTCAGGGCTTCCAGCGCCATGATGGCTGCCGTCAGTTCCATGCGGTTGTTGGTAGTCTCCAGTTCGCCGCCGGTGAGTTCCCTCTCGGTCTCGCCACGCCGCAGCAGGGCAGCCCAGCCGCCCGGGCCGGGATTGCCGAGGCAGGCGCCGTCGGTGAAGATTTCAACAGACTGAAGATCGCTCATCGCTCAGCGTTCGATGCCATAAGCCGAAGCGCCGAGCACCTGGCGGTGGAACTTCAGCTTCTTCCAGTATTCCAGCGGGTCTTTCGGCTTGACCAGCGCGCCGGGCACCTGATTGAGCCAGTCATACAGCCGCGTCAGCAGAAAGCGCAAAGCCGCGCCGCGGGCAAACAGCGGCAGGGTATGCACCTCGCCATCGGTCAGCGGGCGCACGCTTTCATAGCCGCTCAGCAGCGCCCGCGCCTTGGTGACGTTGAAAGCGCCGTCGGTCTCGAAGCACCAGGCATTCAGGTTGATCGCCAGCTCGTAGGCGAAATAGTCGTTGCAGGCGAAGTAGAAGTCGATCAGGCCGCTGAAGGTTTCGCCGATGAAGAAGACGTTGTCGGGAAACAGATCGGCATGGATCACGCCATGCGGCAGCGGCCGGTCGCCGGCACGGCCGGGTGTTTCCGGCCAGGCGGCCTTCAGGGCGTCGTATTCGCGCGCGATCTCGTGGGCCAGGCCCGGCAGCACGGTATCGGCCCTGTCTTCGCAATCGGCGACCAGCCTGGCCCAGCCTTCCACACTCAGCGCATTCGGCCGGTGCATCGGAAAGTCCTTGCCGGCCAGATGCAGCCGCGCGGTCGCAGCCCCCAGTTCCTGACACTGTTTCGCCGTCGGCTTTTTCGGCCAGACGCCATTGAGGAAACTGATGATGGCGCAGGGACGGCCGGCGACCTCGTTCAGCAGGTTGCCGTCGCGGTCGTGGATCGGCGTCGGGCAGGCCAGACCCTTGCCGGCCAGATGATCCATCAGGCCGAGGAAGTAGGGCAGGTCGTCGCGCTTCACCCGGCGTTCGTACAGCGTGAGGATGTAGGTGCCGGTCTCGGTGCCGAGCAGGTAGTTGGAATTCTCCACGCCCTCGGCGATGCCCTTCACCGACAGCGCGCCGCCGAGTTCGTAGCGTTGCAGCAGGGCATTGAGCTGCGTCTCGTCGATTTCGGTATAGACGGCCATGGCGGTGGATTCAGGCGGCGGACGCGTCGAGCGCGACGGGCAGTTTGAACTGTACGGATTCGGTGGCGGTGGCAATCTCGCGCACCGTCACGTTGTAACGTTCACGGAACGCGGAAATTACTTCCTCGACCAGCAGTTCCGGCGCGCTGGCGCCTGCGGTAATCCCGACGGATTTGACTCCCTCCAGCGCTGCCCAGTCGATTTCGGTCGCGCGCTGCACCAGCAGGGCGATGCGGCAGCCCTCGCGCTTGGCGACTTCCACAAGACGCAGCGAGTTGGAGGAGTTGGGCGCGCCGATCACCAGCACGGCTTCGCTATGCGCGGCGATGGCCTTCACCGCCACCTGCCGGTTGGTGGTGGCGTAGCAGATGTCTTCCTTCTTCGGGCCTTCGATCTGTGCAAAGCGCTGCTTGAGCGCAGCGATGATATGCGCGGTATCGTCGACCGACAGCGTCGTCTGCGTGATATAAGCCAGCGGCTCTCCGGCCGGCACCTGCAGGGCGGCGACATCGGCGACGGTTTCGATCAGCAGCACGGCGCCGGGTGGCAGCTGGCCCATCGTGCCGATCACTTCCGGATGGCCGGCATGGCCGATCAGCACGATCAGGCGGCCCTCGCGATGATGACGTTCGGCCTCGCGGTGGACCTTGCTGACCAGCGGGCAGGTGGCATCGAGATAGGACAGCTTGCGCGTTTCCGCATCGGCCGGAACCGATTTGGGTACGCCATGCGCCGAGAAGACCACATGCGCGCCGGCCGGCACTTCGTCCAGTTCGTCGACGAAGACGGCGCCCTTGGCGGCCAGGCTGTCGACCACGAAGCGGTTATGCACGATCTCGTGCCGCACGTAGACCGGGGCGCCGAAGCGCTCAAGGGCGCGCTCGACGATCTGGATGGCGCGGTCGACGCCGGCGCAGAAGCCGCGCGGCGCGGCAAGCACCAGGGAGATCGAAGGGCGGTTGGCTGAGGTCATCGGTGGGTGCGTCGCTCTGATCGGGCAGTGATTTCAGGCCTGAATCAGCTATTTCATTTCAATAGCTTGCAGACCTGTCGCTTGTCTCGGACAAGCCCCTCTTCTATACAGGACTGGCCCGGGAAACTGTGCCGGGCAAGCTAATACACTCGCCTCGCGAAGGAAAGGCCGCCCGGATGCTCCGGTGCCGTTCCGCTCGCTCCCCGCCTGACTGGTAAGCGTTTGCCATGACCCTGCAATCCTTCCGCTTCCCGCTGATCGCCCTCACGGCCGTTATGCTGGCCGGTTTGCTCGCCGCCTGCGGCAGCGGCAATCGCAACGCGCCGCCCTGTCCCAAGGTCGGCATCCTCGGCGATGCCAGCAAGGCGACGCAGTATCGCGACGGACCGGGCCGCGACCTCACCGACGTCACCTTCGAAACCGAACTGGTCGACTTCAACGGTGGTTGCAACTACCAGGACAAGCAGACCACGGTGGTGATCAACTTCGTCCTTCAGGTCGGCGCGACCCGCGGGCCGGCCGCCAGCCAGCCCGAAGCCCAGGTGCCCTATTTCGTCGCCGTGGTCGACAAGCAGCAGAATATCCTGTCGCGCAATCGTTTCGTCGCCCGCATCCCCTTCAAGGAAGGGCAGCGCCGCGTCATTGTGGCGGACGAGTTCGAACAGGTGCTGCCGTTGCAGGGCCGTCCGACCTCTGACTTTGAAATCCTGGTCGGCCTGGAAATTCCGCAGGACCAGCTGAACCGCATCCGCCAGCAGCGCGGCTTCTGATCCCGCGATTATGGAGCGGTTGCGCAGTCTGTTGCCGGGGTTGACGGTCGCCGCCACGGTGGCGCTGGCTGTCGGCTTCATCTCTGAGCATTACGGCGGCCCGCCCTTCCTGCTCGCGCTGTTGCTCGGGATGGCCTTCAACTTTCTCAGCACCGACGCGCGGGTGCGGCCCGGCATCGACCTGTCGGCGCGCACCGTCCTGCGTATCGGCGTCGCCCTGCTCGGCATCCGCATCACGGTCGACCGCATCACCGAACTCGGTCCGGTGCCGATCCTGCTGGCGGTCTGCGGCGTTGCGGTCGCCATTGGCACCGGCCTGCTGCTGGCGCGTCTGGCCGGGCGCAGCCGGGAGGAGGGCCTGCTGTCTGGCGGGGCCGTCGGCATCTGCGGCGCTTCGGCGGCGATGGCGATTTCGGCGGCCCTGCCGCGGTCGCCGCAGGCCGAGCGCCTGACGCTGCTCACCGTGATCGGCGTGACCGCGTTCTCCACCATCGCCATGATCGTCTATCCGGTACTGGCCTCGATGCTGGGGCTGGATGAAAGTGCGTCGGGCGTGCTGTTCGGCGCGACGATCCATGATGTGGCGCAGGTGCTGGGCGCGGGGCTGACCGTGTCCCCGCAGGCCGGCGATGTGGCGACCTTCGTGAAACTGGTGCGGGTCGCCTGCCTGCTGCCGGTCGTGGTCGGCATCGGGCTCATCTATCGCACCCGCGCGAGCGGCGCGGGCACGCAGACCCAGCCGCTGCTACCGCATTTCCTGCTCGGCTTCGTGGCCCTGGTCGTGCTCGGCAGCGTGATCACGCTGCCGGCGGTGGTGGTGAGCAGCGTGTCGGAAATCTCGCGCTGGTGCCTGCTGATCGCGATCTCCGCGCTCGGCGTGAAGACCTCGTTTGGCGAACTCTTCGCACTGGGCTGGAAGCCGCTCGCGCTGATCCTGGCCGAGACCCTGGTGCTGCTCGCCTTCGTGCTGGCGGGACTATTCCTGTTCCTCTGATCCGGTTTCCCTGGACCATTGCTCGGCCCAGTCCTGCAGGGCCATCAGGCTGGGCTGCAGCCGGCGCGCCGCCTCGGTCAGCACGTAGCCCTGGCCGCTGTCATGCGCCACCAGGCGGGCGGCCCGCAGATCCTTGAGCCGCTGCTGCAGCACCGTCGGCGAAACGCCGTCGCAGGCCGCCTGCAGGGCCCGGAAGGTCAGCGGGCCGGCCTGCAGCTCCCAGAGCACGCGCAGGCTCCAGCGCCGCCCCAGCAGGTCCAGCAGGGCCATGATCGGCCGGCCGGTGGCGGAGCCGCGGACAGGCTGGTGGGGCAGGGGCGATCGGGCAGGCATTTCCGGTCCTTGCGCTACGGATTTAATAGCAATAGATTGCTACTGAAATCATAGCATACCAAAAAGGCTCCCGCCATGCCCCGTCTCGCTCCCCTCTCTCAGCCCTATCCGCCCGAGGCCGCCGCCGAACTGGCGCAGATGCCGGCCGATATCGCGTTGTTCCGTACGGTGGCGCATAACCCGCGCGTGCTGTCGCGCTGGCGCGGCGGCGGGCTGCTCGACAGGGGCTCGATCAGTTTGCGTCAGCGCGAAATCCTGATCCTGCGCACCACGGCGCAGCTGAAGGCGGAATACGAATGGGGCGTGCATGTCGGCTTCTTTGCCGCGAAGGCCAGGTTCAGCGCCGCCGAAATCCATGCCACCGTGCATGGCGATGCGAGCGCCTGGCCGACAGCGGAGGAAGCCGTGCTGATCGAAATCGCCGATGCGCTGGTCGGCACCGGCACCGTGGATGACGCGCTGTGGCAAAAGGCTGCGACGCATTACAAAGCCGACCAGCTGATCGAGATCATCGCGCTGGTCGGCTTTTATCATCTGGTCTCGTTCACCGTGAACGCGACCGGCGTGGCGCTGGAGCCCGATGCGCCGCGCTTTCCCACAGCTTAGTAGGCCAGCGCGCAGCCATCCTTGCGCGGGTCGGAACCGGCCTGCAGCACGCCGTTCACCCCGTCGATCAGAATCGCCTGACCGCCGCCATGCGGCATTTCGGCCTGCTTGATCTCGTGGCCGAGACTGGCCAGACCGAGCAGCACGTCTTCGCGGATGCCGCGCTCGGCCTCGAATTTGCCGGCGGTATGGAAGCCGCGCGGGCAGTCGATGGCTTCCTGCACATTCATGCCGAAATCGAGGATGTTGGTCAGCACATGGCTCTGGCCGACCGGCTGGAAACCGCCGCCCATCACGCCGAATGACAGCCAGGGCCGCCCGTCCTTCAGCGCCATGGCCGGGATGATCGTGTGCAGCGGGCGCTTGTGCGGCTCGACACAGTTGAGATGGCCGGGTTCGACCTTGAAGCCGGCGCCGCGGTTCTGCAGCAGTACGCCGGTCTTCGGACTGGTCAGAGCCGTACCATAGGGCCAGAACAGCGAGTTGATGAAGGAGCAGGCATTGCCTTCCTCATCCACCACGCTGAGATAGACCGTATCGCGGTACGACTGCCCGCCGACCGGGCCGGGCGGGTTCATCGCCTTCTTCAGATCGATGCGGCCGCGCAGCTGATCGGCGAAGTCCATCGACAGCAGCTTCTGGATCGGCACATCGGCGAAGGCGGGATCGGCCACGTACAGGTCGCGGGCCTGGAAAGCCAGGCGCGTGGCTTCGGCTTCAATATGGAAGCGTTCGACCCCAACCGGATCGTATTTGCTTAAGTCGAAGCCGCTCAGGATGTTGAGCATCAGCAGCGTGATGATGCCGACGCCGTTCGGCGGGATCTCCAGGATCTCGACATCCTTGTAGCGCGTGGCGATGGGATCGACCCAGAAGGCTTCCTGGGTGGCGAAGTCTTCCAGACTGTGCGTCGCGCCAAGTCCGCGCAGGTAGGCCACGATATCCTCGGCGACCCAGCCGGTATAGAAGCCGTCGCGGCCCTTCGCCGCGATTTCGCGCAGCACCTTGGCGTGTTCGGGCTCGCGGAAGGTCTCGCCGAATTGCGGCGGGCGGCCGTCCTTCAGCCACATGCGCGCGGTATTGGCGTCGGCCTTCAGCTTGGCTTCGTTGCGGCGCCAGTCGGTGGAGACGCGCTCGGTGATCGGGAAGCCTTCCTCGGCGAATTTGATCGCCGGCTGCAGCAGTTCCGACAGCGGCATCCTGCCGAAGCGCGCGTTCAGTTTGCTCCAGGCATCGACGGCACCGGGAATGGTGACGGCGTGAGGCGAGGTGAGCGCGATTTCCTTCAGCCCCTGCTTCAGCAGCAGATCCGCGGTCAG
>JAEYSS010000059.1 GCA_023434425.1 Pseudomonadota bacterium
CGCCGATCGGGCTGTTCTTCGGCCGCATCGCCAACTTCATCAACGGCGAACTCTGGGGCCGCGTCGCGCCTGACTTTGCCTGGGCGATGGCCTTCCCGACCGGCGGCCCGCTGCCGCGCCATCCGAGTCAGCTGTACCAGGCCTTCATGGAAGGCATCCTGTTGTTCCTGCTGATCAACCTGCTGCGCTGGAACAGCCGCGTGATGGATCGCGCACCCGGTACGCTGTCGGGGGTGTTCCTGATCGGCTATGGCATGGCGCGTATCATCGGCGAGTTGTTCCGCGAACCCGATGCGCAGATCGGCTACCTCGTGGGCGGCACGACGATGGGTCAGTGGCTGTCGCTGCCGATGGTATTGTTCGGGATCGGAGTGGTGTGGTGGGCACGCCGGCAGAAAGCGGCGTAAAGGCCGCGCCGCTGCTCGACATTCTGCGCCGCCGCATCGCGGCGGAAGGCCCGATCACGGTGACGGCCTTCATGGCCGACTGCCTGCTGCATCCCGAACACGGCTATTACCGCAGCCAGGAAGCCATCGGCCTGCATGGCGACTTCATCACCGCGCCGGAGATCAGCCAGATGTTCGGCGAACTGCTTGGCCTGTGGGCTGCCGATTACTGGCAGCGCATGGGCGAGCCGGAAAAATGCTATCTGGTCGAACTGGGCCCCGGCCGCGGCACGCTGATGCGCGATGCCTTGCGCGCTGCCCGTGCCCTCCCCGCCTTCCGCCGCGCGCTGCATCCCGTCCTGATCGAAGCTTCCGCGCGGTTGCGTGGCCTGCAGCAGACTTTGCTCGCAGATGAAGGCGCCGTCTGGCATGAACAGGTCGCCGCGATCCCCAAGGATGCGCCGCTGCTGCTGATCGCCAACGAGTTCCTCGACGCGCTGCCGGTGCGGCAGTTCCAGCGCGGCGACGACGGCGCATGGCATGAGCGCTGCGTCGGGCTGGATGATGCAACCGGCGAGTTGCGCTTCATGCTCGACCCGCGCGCCCTGCCCTTCGACGAACTGCTGCCGCAGGTACTGCGCGACTCCCCGCCAGGCTCGATCGTCGAATCCAGCCCGCCGGTGCGCGCCGTCGCAGTCGAGATCGCCGCGCGTCTGAAGGCCCAGGGCGGCGCGGCGCTGTTCATCGATTACGGCTATGCCAGTGCGGGTATCGGCGAGACGCTGCAGGCCGTGTATCGCCACACCTATGCCGATCCGCTGCAGACGCCCGGCCTCGCCGATCTGACAGCCCATGTGGATTTCGGCTCTTTTGCCCTGGCCGCGAAGCGTGCTGGCGCCGTGGTGCATGGTCCGGTCGGCCAGGGCGCATTCCTCAATCACCTCGGCATCCAGACGCGCGCAACGAAGCTGAAGCGGGGCAATGCCGCGCAGGCTGGCGATGTCGATCAGGCGATGCGGCGGTTGACCGCCCCGGAGGCGATGGGCACCCTGTTCAAGGCCCTGGCGCTGACCGCGCCGGAGTCGCCGCAACCCGCAGGCTTTGCATGACCGTTCTTGTTGCAGATGACATTGCGCCTGTGACGGCCGCCAGCCTTTCCGGCCTGCCGCATGGTTTCTTCACACGCCGCGGCGGTGTGTCGACCGGACTTTATGCCTCGCTCAATTGCGGTCCCGGTTCGTCGGATGACCCCGCCGCCGTGCAGGAGAACCGCCGTCGCGTGGCGGTCAGCCTGCATGCCCCACACGGACTCGCGTCGCTCTACCAGGTGCATGGCCGCGAGGTCGTCGCGGTTGGCGACGACTACGACATCGCGCAGCGGCCGAAAGCCGATGGGCTTGTCACTCGTCGGCGTGGCATTGCCCTCGGGATTCTGTCCGCCGACTGCGCACCGGTGCTGTTTGCCGATACGGAGGCCGGTGTGATCGGCGCCTGCCATGCGGGCTGGCGCGGCGCGCTGGCTGGCATATCCGACGCCACGATCGAGGCGATGATCGCGCTGGGCGCAAACCGCGCGCGCATCAAGGCCGCCATCGGCCCCTGCATCGGGCAGGCGTCTTATGAGGTGAGCAACCCGTTCCGTAATGAATTCCTGGCTGCCGACACCGGCAATGCCGCTTTCTTTGCGGCCGGCAAGCGCAACGGGCATTGGCAATTCGATCTGCCGGCCTATCTGATGCTGCGCCTGCGGCAGGCGGACGTGGCTGCGGAGACTCTGGGGCTCGATACCTGCAGCGACGCCGGTCTTTTCTTCAGCTATCGCCGCATGACGCTGCTGAAGGAAACCGATTATGGCCGCCAGGTTTCGGCCATCGCGCTGCCGGCCTGAGCGCCTGCACGATGCCGCATCTGTTCATGCTGCTGGTTTTTGCAATCCTTTGCCTGATGGTGAGCTGTGTTCTTGGTTAAGCAACTTTCCCTCGCGATTCTTGTCGCCGGTTTTGCCACCTCGGCCTGCCAGCCGCTGCCGCAGCCATTCCAGGCCGACAGCCGCGCCAAGGCGACGGACGCATTGATCCGCCCGATCGGCGAGACCAGCCTGTTCATTCCGCCGGTTACCGGCCTGCCGCAGGGCCCGGATGCCGCGATGGCCGAGGCACTGGCGAGGGCGCTGAACGAGAAGGACGTGCCGGCCAGCGCCACTGGCCGCAACCGGCTCACGTCGCTGTTGACCGTGCGGCTGGAGCCGCGCGGCGGCGATGCCGTCTGGTCCTGGGACGAACGCAGCCCGGATGGCAGCCTGCAGGCGGGTGAAAGCCGCAGCCTCGGCGTGGCCCCTGCCCGGCTGGCGGCCGGCGACGCAGCCACCATGAAACAGGCGGCCATCATCATGGCGGAAGCGATTGCGCAAAAACTGAATGCAGCGGTGATCCAGGCAACGCAGGTCGACGTCAGGCCGGCCATGCTGGCCGTCAAGGAATGCGAGGGTGCGCCGGGCGACGGCAATCGTGCCCTGCGCCAGGCGATGCGCGAGATCCTCATTCTCGGCGGTCGGAATCCGCTGCCCGATACTACAGGGGCGGACTATGTGATCGGCTGCCGGGTCAATGTCTGGCAGGACACCCCGGATTCGGAGCGGGTGACCATCGAATGGGTGCTGCTGGGCGCCGATGGCAGTCCGCTGGGCGACGTGAAGCAGGCCAACCGCATCCCGCGCGGGCAACTTGCCGGGCCCTGGGGAAACACCGCCCATATCATCGCCCAGGGCGGCTGGCAGGGCCTGAGCGATATCCTGGAGAGCAAACAGCGCCACCGCCCCGTCGTTCCGCCCGCAAAATCCTGAATTTACTAGATTTTTCGCGGTTTACAGGGGGCAGGCCGGCGGGTATAGTCCGCGCGATTTTCTCCCCCGGATTCCGGCCCCACACAGAGCGTTGTCATGAAGGTTTTGGCGGGTAACTCCAATCGTCCGCTGGCGGAAGCCATTGCGGCTTATCTGTCGGTTCCGCTTGCCAAAGCCAGCGTGCGCCGCTTCTCCGATATGGAGGTTTTCGTGGAAATCCACGAAAACGTGCGCGGCGAAGACGTGTTTGTGATCCAGTCGACCTCCTATCCGGCAAACGACCATTTGATGGAGCTGCTGGTCTGCATTGATGCGCTGAAGCGCTCGTCGGCCCGCCGCATCACCGCCGTACTGCCCTATTTCGGCTATGCCCGCCAGGATCGCAAACCCGGTCCGCGCACGCCGATCTCGGCCAAGCTGGTTGCCAACCTGATCACGGCAGCCGGCGCCAACCGCGTGCTGACGCTTGACCTTCATGCCGGCCAGATCCAGGGCTTCTTCGATATTCCGACCGACAACCTGATGGCCGGTCCGGTACTGACCGCCGACATCAAGCAGCATCTGCAGGGCGACGACCTGATGGTCGTATCGCCCGACGTCGGCGGCGTGGTGCGCGCGCGCAACATCGCCAAACGGCTGGATGCCGACCTTGCCATCGTCGACAAGCGCCGCGAAAAGGCCGGCGTGTCCGAAGTGATGAACATCATCGGCGACGTCGAAGGCCGCCGTTGCATCCTGGTCGACGACATCGTCGATTCCGCCGGCACTTTGTGCAATGCCGCCGAGGCGCTGAAGAAGCATGGCGCCAAATCCGTTTACGCTTATGTGACCCATGGCGTGCTGTCGGGCGGCGCGGTTGCCCGCGTGACAGCGAGCCAGCTGGAAGGCCTGGTCATCACCGACTCCATCCTGGCGACCGAAGCGGTCCGCCTGGCGCGCAATATCCGCCAGGTGTCGATCGCACCGCTGGTTGGCGAGGCGATGCGGCGTATCAGCGAAGAGGCCTCGGTTTCGAGCCTGTTCGACTAAACAGTTTCTACAGTTTCGGCGCGCGGCACCCCTGGAGGCCGGCGTCGGGAACGGACCTGGCAGGGTGCCGGATCCGTATTTAACCAAGGAGCGCAATCATGCGTGAAGTCAACACCATCGCCGCCGAGGCGAGGTCGAGGGCCGGCAAGGGGACCGCCCGTGCAACGCGACTGAAGGGTCGTGTGCCGGGGGTCATCTATGGCGAAAAGCAGACCCCGGAACTCATCTCGGTCGAATCCCGCGAACTTCTGAAGGAGATGCACAAGGGCAGCTTCTTCTCGCGCCTGTTCACCGTCGATATCGGCGGCAAGACCGAGCGTGTGCTGGCCCGTGACGTGCAGCTGGACCCGGTCACCGACCGTCCGGTCCACGTCGACTTCCAGCGTATCGGCAAGGACTCGAAGATCCGCATCTTCATCCCCGTGCATTTCCTCGAGCAGGAAAAGTCGCCGGGCCTGAAGAAGGGCGGCGTGCTGAATATCGTGCGCCACGAAGTCGAGTTCTTCGTTCAGCCGGACAACATCCCGGAGAGCATCTCGATCAGCCTCGAGGGCATGGATATCGGCCACTCGATCCACATCTCCGCCTTCGCGCTGCCGCAGGGCATCAAGGCGGTGATTCAGGATCGCGACTTCACGGTCGCCACCATTGCGGCGCCGACCAAGGAAGAAGAAGCGGCACCGAAGGCCGAAGCTGCTGCCGCTCCGGCGGCGGGCGCTGCTCCGGCGGCGGGTGCCAAGGCGGCTCCGGCTGCCGCGGCCAAGCCGGCCGCCAAGCCGGCTGCCAAGAAGTAACCTGCTCATGGGTTGGCGGCGCCCGGGTGCCGCCAACCCTTTTCTCCTGCCCCTCTCTCTTTGACCGCCGGCTGAACCGCCATGCTGCTTCTCGTCGGACTCGGCAACCCGGGCAGCGAACATCGGCGCCAGCGCCACAATGTCGGCTTC
>JAEYSS010000096.1 GCA_023434425.1 Pseudomonadota bacterium
CAGCCGGAACGGATCGAGGACTGCATTTTCACCGACACCCTGTCGGGCGCGGATCTCATTCCCTCGGGCGTGTTCACGCCGCAGGCGATGCGCTATCTGACGACTGATCGCATGAAAATGATCCTGCATGCGCTGGCGCCGCGCTACGACATGATCCTGATCGACAGCGCACCGGTGCTGGTCGGCGCCGAGGTTCTGACCCTCTCCCGGATGGTCGACAAAGTCGCCTTCATGGTGCGGTGGGGTAACACCAAGCGCGACGCCGTCATGGAGGCCATGAAGGATCTGATCGAGGTGAATGCCGATATTGCCGGTGTGGCGATGACGCGTGTCGATCCCAAGGGCTACCGCGCCTATTCCTACAGCGAACTGAATTACGAATACGAAAGGCCGATGCTGGCCAAGCCGGTCAACTGGAGTTAAGGCATGGCCCGTCAACTTCAGGACGCGCGCGAGCCCGTCCTGCTCGTGACGCAGCATTATACCCCGGAAGTGATCGGATCGGCGCCATACTGCGCCGATCTGGCTGAAGGGCTGGTGCGGCGGGGCCGGAAAGTCACGGTCCTGGCCGGTCTGCCACACTACCCGGACCCGGCGGAATTCGAGCAGTTCGCGACCGATCCGCCGCGCCGACAGAGTCTTGCCGGGGTGGCGGTCGAACGTCTGCATAGCTGGCTGCCGAAACGGCGCTCGGCCCTGTTCCGGGTGGCTGGCGAACTTGCATTCATGCTGACCGGCCTGCTTGCGTTGCTGCGCGGTCGGGTCCGGCGACATGAAGTTGTGATTTCACTCTGCCCTTCAGTCTTTACCGTACTGCTCGGCATGCTGGCGACGGCACGTGGCGGGCGTCATGTCGCGATGGTGCACGATGTGCAGTCGGGTCTGGCGCAAAGTCTCGGTATCGTTCGCTTTGGCCTGCTCGTGCGGCTGATGCGACTGGCCGAGCGCTTCATTCTCAATCGCGTCGATCTGATCATGGTGCTGTCGACCGAGATGGCCGCGACGTTGCGCAGACTGGGCGTGACGCAGCCAATCGAAATCCTGCCGATCTGGGTCGATGCCGCAGCCATTCATCCCCGGCCGGTGCCGGTCGATCGGCCGGCGACGGTTCTGTACAGCGGAAATTTCGGTCGCAAACAGGGCCTGGATCAGCTGATTGCCCTGGCTGCGGAACTGGCCGCCCGGCGCCCTGACGTGCGGCTGCTGCTGCGTGGCTCGGGCGGTGAACGGGCTGCGGTTATGGCGGAAGTTGCCAGTCGCGATCTCACCAATGTCGAATTTGAAAATCTCGTGCCGCGCGATCGACTGGGCGAGGCGCTGGCGGTGGGCATGCTGCACCTGGTGCCGCAAAAGCCGGATGGGGCCGATTTCGCGGTGCCGTCGAAGATATATAATATTATGGCGGCGGGCCGCTGCTTCGTCACCACCGCGCTGCCGGGCAGCGCCCTGTGGAATCTCCAGGCCCAGACCGGGGCTTTCGTCTGCGTACCTCCGCAGGATACGACAGCGCTGACGCAGGCTGTGGTCGATCTGCTGGACGATCCTGTGCGCTGCCGTGCCATGGCCGACCTGGGCCGGGCCTATGTCGAACAGCACCATGCCCGCGACATGCTGATTGCAAGAATCGACGACTGGCTGATCTCACTCTGCCGGGAAGGTGGCCTGCCAGGACATCGGCGCGACCTGCTGGTGCTCGAGCCTGACAGCGATGGCCATGCCGAGGAATGGCTGCGGCATCTGCTCGTCCATCTGGGGCGCCAGAGCCAGATCGAACGCATCTGGCTGGCGATTCCATCCGCACTGCGTGACCGGTTGGCAGGTCAGCTGCCGGCGCATCTGCGGCATCGTATAGGCCTGTTGGCACTGACGCCCATGGAGCTGAACTATTGCACGCACCGGCGCCTGGTCATCAGCGGGATGGCACGCTGGTGGGTGATGCGGCGTTATCTGATCCGCACGGGTGCGGAAATCGGGTATTTCCTGTCGCTGGATCACTTGTCGCTGCCGCTTGGACTCGGTCTTGGCGCCGGCGGGCGACGGCTGGGCGGCATTCTGTTTCGCCCCTCCGTACATTACCACGAGATCGGAGAGTACAGGCCAAGCCTGACCGAGAAGCTGCGGGACTGGCGCAAGGCCGTGCTGTATCGCGGTATGTTGCGTAACCGTGCCGTCGACACGGTTCTGACGCTCGATCCCTTTTTTGCCGACTTTGCGATCGAGCATTATCCCGGCGGGAAGAAGGTCGGTGTCGTGCCCGACCCTGCCTTCCCGGCCGCCACGATCCCGGCAAACGACGACCGGATCCCTTCTGCTTTTCCACAGGACCGTCACATCCTGCTGCTGTTCGGCGCCCTGACCGAGCGCAAGGGTGTATTGCACCTGCTGGAGGCTCTGCGCCTGCTGTCACCTGCCATGGAGGGCAAGATTGCGGTGATCATTGCGGGGCGGGTGGCGCAGGATCTCAGCGCGCGGTTCGCAGAGAAGGTGGCGGCCGTACGGCGTGAAAAGACGGCGCTGTGGCTGAAAGTCGAGGATCGATGGCTGAGCAGCGCCGAAATCGCGACGCTCGTGCAGCGCAGCGATATTGTGCTGGCGCCGTATCAGCGCTTCGTCGGTTCGAGCGGCGTTCTGCTGTGGGCCGCGCATGCGGGGAAACCGCTGTTGACGCAGGATTACGGCCTGCTCGGGCGGCTGGTGCGCGACCACGGGCTGGGTGTGGCAGTGGATACCGGAAATCCCGCAGACATCGCCGCGGCGATCACGGGCATGATCACGCAGAATCCACAGACCCTCGTTGATACCAAGGCCGCGGCTGCCTTCGTGTCGCAACGCACGCCGGAAATGTTTGCCTCGCATATTTACACAAGTCTGCGCGGCGCCTGAGGCACGGTGACCGTTCTGTTGCGGCGCAACGGAACGGCCCCGGCTTGGTCACAAGACCTTGCATGAGCCCTATGGCAAATCGGACGGGAGACGCGACGACCCATTGCGTCGACTGCAATGCCGGACTGGAGTAGCGCATGTCGTTCGACATTCCCACGTTATCGGCTCGTAGTTCCGCCGCCCGCCTCGAGCAGGCGCGCAGCGAGCAGCCTCGCATCGAGCAGCCAAGGTCGCGCGCGCCTGCGAAGCCGCAGTTGCGTGTGCTTCCGCATCCTGCAGCCCTGCGCGGCAAGGACAGTGCCAGGGTTACGCGTCTCGCGCGCCGCATCGAAGCCATGACCCGGGAGCCCGTCTCGCTCCCGATCGTAAGCGGCCTGCTGCGAGCCTGGGATGCAGCGGCAATCCTCGCAGCCGGGTTGGTCGCGCTGATGCTGGCCGCCCCGGACCTGCCGATGACCAGTTCGTATTACATCGCGCTTTCGTTGTTCGGCGCCCTCGTGGCGGGCAACAGCCTGCATATCGCTGGAGCCTATCGTGTCGAAAAGCTGCGACTGAGCAACATTGGCTGGGCGCGGCCGGTCATCGCCTGGACCGCCGCCGCGGCTGTGACGGCCGCCGCGGTTCTGGCCAGCGGTGCCTCGCTGGAAGAGAACTGGACCTGGCTTGCCCTGTGGTTCACCCTCGGTCTGTTTCTGCCATTGCTGGCGCGCGGCGCGCTGGCCATCCGCATGGACTACTGGCGCAAGGCCGGTCGCCTGCGCCGCCGCCTGGCCATTTTGGGCGCCGGGCCCGGTGGCCAGATGTTGCTGCGCCGTTTTGTCGGTGCGCGCAGTGAAGACGATGTGGCGATTGTCGGTCTTTATGATGACCGCACCGGGCCGCTGGCCTCGGGCTGGCGCGGCCATGCGGTCCGCGGAAACTGCAACGATCTGCTTGAGGACATCCGGCGCGGCCGGATCGACGTTGTGGTGATCGCCTCGGCGCCGGGCAATCCATGCATGGACCAGATGCTGGCGCAGCTGCGCTGCGTCGCAGTGGATATCTGCTTCTGCCCGGACGATGACTATGCCGCGAAGGCGCGGAGCGGCGTGGAAACCATCGGCCAGGTGCCGCTGATGTTCATCGATCGCCGGCCGCTGCGCGACTGGAATGGAGTGATAAAGGAGGTCGAGGATCGCGTCTTCGCCTCTCTGATCGTCCTGCTGATTTCGCCGTTGCTGGTGGGGATTGCGCTGGCGATCAAGCTCGACAGTCCTGGGCCGGTGCTGTTCAAGCAGAAGCGCTATGGACGCAACAACAAGCTGATCGGGGTGCTAAAATTCCGCAGCATGTATCACCATGCCCGCGATCCCAACGGCACGCAGTTGACCACACGTAACGACCCGCGCGTGACCAGGGTGGGAGCTTTTCTGCGCCGGACCAGCCTCGACGAACTGCCGCAGTTCTTCAATGTGATACGCGGCGAGATGTCGGTGGTGGGGCCGCGCCCCCATGCCTTGCTCTGCAAGGCTGGCGGTGTGCTGTACCAGGATGCCGTGGAGAACTACGACTGGCGCCACCGGATCAAGCCCGGCATCACCGGTTGGGCTCAGGTCAACGGCTGGCGCGGCGAGACTGAAACGGTCGATCAGATCCGCAAGCGCGTCGAACATGACATCTACTATATCGAAAACTGGTCTCTGCTGCTGGACGTGAAGATCATCTTCAAAACGATCTTCGGCGGCTTTACCGGCCGGAATGCCTTCTGACGATGGTGAAAGCAAAAAATGCGATGTCTCTGGCTGACACTGGCTGACCCCGAGCCACGCCATAACGGGCAATATATCTACTCCGGCGGCCTGATCGATGCGATGAAGCAGGGCGGGGCGCAGATGCATGTGCTCGGCCTGGCGCGCCCCGAATCCTCGCACCGCAAGACCGGTGCGAGGGTCGATGGCGGAATCCATTGGTGGCTGTCCGACCATCGCCCACGTTCCGGTCTGCAGAGCCTCGTATCGGCCCTGCCGCATATCGCCGACCGCAGCTGGACCCCGGATCTCCGCCGGGTGCTCGATGCGCGTCTCAGGGACGAGACCTGGGATACGATCGTTTTCGACGGGATCTCGGCCGGCTGGGCGCTGGATCAGGTGATACGTCGCTTCCCGAATCGCAGCCGGCGGCCCAAACTGGTTTATGTCTCGCATAACCATGAGGCCAGTCTGCGGCGCGAGGTGGCGAATCATCATGAGGATTTCCTCAAACGTCAGGTGCTGCGATACGACGCGCTGAAAGCCGCGCGACTGGAGCACCGTCTGGTCGATGCTGCCGATCTGGTCACCGCGATCACCGACGATGATGCCAGGCAGTATTTCGCGCGCCGGCCCGATCGCCGCGTGGAAGTGCTGACGCCGGGTTATGCCGGAAGTCATGGTGTCGGCCGGCGCATCACCACCGCCACCCCGAGGCGGGCGGTGATCGTGGGCAGCTTCGACTGGGTCGCCAAGCGGATGAATCTGGAGCAATTCGTCGCCGTCGCCGACCCGTTGTTTGCGGCTCATGGTGCCGAACTGCAGGTAATCGGCAGTGCCGAGGAAGGTTTCCTCAATCGCATGCGGCGCAGCGCCTCGGCCACGCAGTTCACCGGGCCGGTCGACGGCGTGCTGGACTTCATGCGCGACGCGCGGATCGCGCTGGTGGCGGAGCGTCATGGCGGCGGCTTCAAACTGAAGGTGCTGGACTATATTTTCAATCGCATGCCGATCCTGGCCTTGTCCGGTTCCGTGGCCGGCGTGCCGCTGCGGCATGAGGACAGCATCCTGCTCTACGAGGATTACGAGTCTTTGGCGCGGGGCGTGCTTCAGGTGATTGACGATTGCGAACGGCTGAATCAGCTGCAGGATCGCGCCTATGCCGCCTGTCATGACCAGTTCGACTGGACCAGCCGTGGCGAGCGGTTGTTGTCCGCGGTGGCTACGCTATGAATCTCAGAGTGATCGCGGAGCCACGTCTCAGCAGGATCGACATGCTGCTGCTGCTGATCTTCTTCCTGGGCATATATCTGGGTGTTACCGTCCAGATCACGTCGCGAATCCCGTTTCCTGCTGCGCCAGCTGGCGTCGCCGGGCTGCTGCTCCTATGGCGGCGGCGCGATGATATCGTTCCCGCACATCTGGGGGCGCTGTTCGGGATCGTCCTGATCTATCTTGCGGCGAGTTTTTCGACCGGAGATCTGACCGGTCTGTCGAAGCGTTTCACTGGCCTGGTCCAGCTGACATATTCCTTCGTGATCGGCTATGCCATGTTCCTGACGCTGCTGCAGGCGAGCCGCCAGCAATTGAGTCGGCTGTTTCTCGGGTTGAGTCTGTTCATCCTGGTTGGAAGTCTGCTGGAGAGCTACGCCGGTCTGAACCGCATCAGCGATGCCGTTCGTGCGAAACTCTACGATTCCGGCATCTACGATGCCGATCTGCGCGACCAGATCCTCTACGGCAAGGTGCGGCCGAAGCTGTTCACCTCGGAACCGTCGGCCGTCACCTTCGGCTATACGCTGTTTACTTTCGCCTGGTTCATGGTCACGCAGACCCGCAGGAAACTGGTGCAGTTCCTCCTGCTCCTGGCGGCAGGCATGATCGCCATGCCGGGCCCCACATTGCTGCTGGGTATTCTGCTGCTGCCGCCGTATTACTTCTTCATTCTGCCCGACACGCCCTTGACCCGGTTCGGCACGGGCTACCGGCTGGCGATTCTCGTCTTCGGCAGTATCCTCCTGCTTGTTTTCGCGGCGCTGGGTGCAACCGTCTATTCCGAACGCCTCGGGCAGATCCTGAACGGCAACGATCCCAGCTTCTTTTACCGCGTGATCGGGCCGGCCCTCGTCGCCTTCGAAGTGATGAAGGAATATCCCTGGGCGGGCGCAGGACTCACCGGCGAAGCCTTTATCGGCGACCTGGTGATGAATGTATTCGTGCAGTCGTCGCATTTCTCGGCCGGCTGGCGCATTACCAAGATCGCCGATGTGCTGACCAATTACTTCTGGCTGCACTGGATTTATCTCGGCCTGGTCTGGGGCTGTATCGCGTTCGCAGGACTGACTGCCTGGCTGCGAACGATCGGCACGCCGAATCTGCTGTTCTGCTGGATCGTGTGGATCCTCCTCGGCCAGGCGTCCGGTGCCTATGTCGCGCCGAAAACCTGGGTCGTGCTGCTGCTTGCGGCAGCCTTGTCGATCCTTCACCAGCGCGTGGCGGTTCCGGTCGCGCCCCGGCCGGAGATGCCGCTCGGGCGGCTGCCACGGTTGCGGCGTCGGTTCGGCTACGTGCCACAGGTATAAGTCATGCAGCGACGCGATCTGCTTGCCCTTGGCGGCGCCGTGCTGGGCGGCTCAGCTCTGGCGACGGTCCAGGCCGCACCGCCGGCGCCGGCGGGTCGCCAGGTTCAGGCATCCGATTTCGGAGCGATCGGCGACGGCAAGGCCGACGACACTGCCGCACTGCAGGCAGGCCTGAACGCCGCCTTCGCCGGCACCGGGGGCGTGCTGGTGGTGCCGCCGGGCACCTACCGCGTCACCCGTACGCTGCGCATATCGCCGGAGCACAACATCGTGCATCAGTCCGGTATCTTCGGCATGGGGGCGCGTATCGTCTCCGAAATCCGCGACGGCAGCAACATCATCGATATCGACAGCCGATCCACCTTCCGCTATCTGCTGATTCAGGGGCTCGACATCCTTGGTAGCGGCGAGGACGGCCATGGCATTCGGCTCGCCTGTGCCGGCAACAGGAATTATCTCTATAATTTCTGTCTGCGCGACCTGGTGATACACCGCTGCGGCAAGAATGGCGCGCAGCTGACCGGCAATGTCTTCGAAGGTCAGATCGCCAACTGCTACTTCCGCAACAACCGCGGCCACGGGGCCAGTTTCCACCATGAGGTCGGCGGCAAGGGGATTCTGTCCGCCGTACGGGTGATCGGCGGCGTGTTCGGCGAGAATGGCATCCATGGTGCCGCCATGCTGGATGGCTGCTACGATGTCAGCTTCCACGGTACATATTTCCTGCTCAACAAGCGCTTCGGCCTGGTGGCTGAGATGGGCTGCACGCTGCTGTCGAGCTGCGGCTTTGAAAACAATCACGAGGGCGCCGACGGCTTCGCCCGCGGCGATGCCGGCATCTGGCTTCAGGGCTTCGGCACGCTGGTTGGCTGCACTGCCTATTCCATGTTCAAGCAGCGCAATCTGATTAAGGCCATGCTAACGGGACGACTGGTGATGATGGGGTGTTCTGGCAGCGGCGACGCCAAGGCGGCGGAGGCCGGTCTGGCCCAGCTCCGGGGCGATCCGCGCAGCAGTGCCACGGTGATAGGCTGCAGCGGCGCCGTGCGCAGCGACGGCGGGTTCGAGGTGCTCGAGATCGGCAATGGTACCGATGGTATCGGCCTGCGTGTCGGTGGCGACTGGCAGAGCCGCAACCTGATGCAGCTGGGCGATCATCGCCTGTGGGTCGATCGTCAGGGCCGCCTGCGCATCAAGCGCGGCAAGCCGGACAGCGACACCGACGGCAGCCCGGTCGGCCTTGCGTAACGCGCACTCTTTCGCGGCAGTTACTCTCCGGCAGTGCCGAGCGAAGACGGCGCTGTGCCGTGGCGCAGAAGCTGCGGCAGGCGACGCAGATTGCCGAGGATGCGCCGGCTGCGCGGGATCGCCACGAAGACGACCACCGCCACGGGCAGGGCGAAAGTCAGGCTGAGGGCCAGACCGGCCAGCGGCTCGACAGCGACCAGCCAGCCACCCTCTCGGAGTGCGGTGACAGCGGCGGCCACGGCACCGGCAGCAGCAAGTGAGGGAACGAGTGCGACCGCCAAATCACGACGGTTCACCGGACCCCGTTTGCCGCCAAGCCAGATCGCCAGTGGCAGGCGTAACACCAAACCCGCAATGGCATAGGCAACGGCAATACCAACGGCGCCGAAGGGAAGGCCGGCAAAAATTGCTGCCGCCACAGCGGCGGTGTCGGCCAGTCCGGCACGCAGCATGTCACCGCCGCGATTCTGGCTGAGATAGAGCAGGGCGATTGACAGCATGGCGGGCATGGTGACCGCTGCCGCGCAAAAACTTGCTACGAAGGGTGTGGCCTCGCTCCATTTCGGACCGAATAGCAGACCGACCACCCAGTCGGAAGTGACCACGGCCAGCGCCGCGGGCGGCATGGTGACCATGGCGAATTTCTCAAAGACCAGCAGGAAGGCATGGCGGTATCGCTCGGGCTGTCCCTCAAGACGGCTGAGCGCCGGCATGGCCACCGCATAGAGCGGTGCATTCAGATTGTTCAGCGGCACCAGAACCAGTCGGGAGGCACGCTCGTAGAAGCCGAGCACGATCGGGCCCCAGAGCCAGCCGATCAGCACCTGGTCCAGGCTGCGCGCGGCGCCAGCCAAAACGTTGAAGCTGACAACTGAACCGCCAAAACTCAGCATGTTGCGGATCTCCCGGTCGCGCGCCGGCAGACCCGGTCGCCAGGGACAAAGAGCCCAGGTTGCGACCATGGTGATAACGGGACCGGATACACGCTGAACCACCAGTGCCCAATAGCCGGCACCTTTCATGGCGCAGATCACGGCCAGTGCCAGTGCCGCGAACTCGGCGCCGGTTTCGATGATGGCGATTGCGGTGAAGCGCATCTGGCGGCGGAGAAGGGCCCAATGCTGAACGGTCAGACCGCTGACGACAAAGCCGAGCGCGAGCCAGCGGGTGATGCCGATCAGGTCGGGCTCTCCGTAAAATCCGGCAATCGCCGGAGCGGCCAGCACAAGGCCCAGAGCCAGGAAGCAGGCAAAACCCGCATTGATCCAGAACAGGGTAGACACCTGCTGCTGGGTGATGACTGGCCGCTGGATCGTAGCCGCGGAAAGACCGAGTTCCTTGACCATGTCGAGCAAAACGGCCAGCGCAGCAATCATGGCCACCAGGCCGAAAGCATGCGGCGTCAACATTCGGGCCAACAGGATTGTGCCGCCGAACTGGGCCGAAAAACGGACGGCCTGACTGCCGAAGGCAATCAGGCCGCCGCGCAGGCTACGGCGTGTCAGATCCTGCTGCAGATGTTCGGTCGACAGCGGATCAAAGGGCTTGCCGCTCAAGCGATCGCCCGCTGCTCGGCCAGGTGATGGTTCACATACCAGCGATAGGTCTGTTCCATTCCGGTCTGCAGCGCCGTCTTTGCCTGCCAACCCATAGCCCGCAGCCGCGCGACATCCATCACCTTGCGCGGTGTTCCATCCGGCCGGCTGGTGTCGAAGGCAAGCTCGCCACGGAAGCCGATCACCTGTGCCATCAGTTCGGCAAGTTCGCGAATGGTGATCTCGTCACCGGTACCGAGATTGACATGCTCGGCGCCGGAATAGTGCTTCAGTATATGCACGATCCCGTCGGCGGCATCGTCGACATAGAGGAACTCGCGCAGGGCACGGCCGCTGCCCCACACCTCGACAGTATCCGCGCCGGTTTCCTTCGCGCGATGGATCTTCGACATCAAAGCCGGGATCACGTGTCCCTGCATAACGTCGAAATTGTCGCCTGGACCGTACAGATTGGTCGGCATCGCCGAGATGTAGTCGCAATCATACTGACGACGATAGGCCTGGCAGAGCTTGATGCCGGCGATCTTTGCGATGGCATACCATTCGTTGGTCGGTTCCAGCGGCCCGGTCAGCAGCGCTGCTTCCGGGATCGGTTGCGGCGCCATGCGCGGGTAGATGCAGGACGAGCCGAGGAAGATCAGCTTCTCGACCTTCTGCTGACGAGACGACTCTATGATATTCGCCTCGATCATCAGGTTGTCGTAGAGGAACTCGGCGGGCCGGCTGTCATTGGCGTGGATACCGCCCACCCGCGCGGCCGCCACGACGACGGCTTGCGGGCGGGCGTCACGCATCCACTGACCCACCTGGTCCGGCCGGCGCAGATCGACCTGCTGGCGCGGCGCGGTGAGGATCGCGCAATCCTCGTATTGCAGCCGCCGGACCACGGCTGAGCCGACCAGGCCGCGGTGACCCGCGACCCAGACGCGCTTGCCGGCGAGCGGATAGAGCGGTTTGGTCTCAGGCATAGGCCATGGCTCCGATATCGAAGTGGTTCTGTTTCAGCGCGGCCAGATCGGCATCGACCATTTCGGTTACCAGCTGCTCGAAGCTGGTCTTGTGCTGCCAGCCCATCTGGCGCCAGGCCTTTTCCGGACTGCCATGCAGATAGTCGACTTCGGTCGGGCGATAGTATTCCGGATCGACGGCAACCAGGATGTCGCCGGTCTTGCCGCAATAACCCTTCTCATCGACGCCCTTACCGTCCCACTGGATCTGACGGCCGATGCGCCTGAAGGCCAGCTCGGTGAATTCGCGCACACTATGCACTTCACCGGTGGCCAGAACGTAATCGTCCGGCCTGTCCTGCTGCAGGATCATCCACATGCCTTCGACATAGTCGCGGGCATGGCCCCAGTCGCGCTGGGCATCGATGTTGCCCAGATAGAGGCGCTTCTGCAGCCCATGTTCGATGGCGGCGACGGCGCGGGCGATCTTGCGGGTGACAAAGGTTTCGCCGCGGATCGGGCTCTCATGGTTGAAAAGGATGCCGTTCGAGGCATGCATTTTGTAGGCTTCACGGTAGTTCACCGTGATCCAGTAGGCATAGAGCTTGGCGACCGCGTAAGGGCTGCGCGGATAGAACGGTGTGGTTTCGCGCTGCGGTATCTCCTGGACCTTGCCATACAGTTCCGAAGTCGAGGCCTGATAGAACCGGACCTTCTCCTCCAGCTTCAGGATACGGATGGCTTCCAGCAGACGCAGGGTGCCCATGGCGTCGGTATTGGCGGTGTATTCAGGCGTCTCAAAGCTGACCTGCACATGGCTCTGCGCGGCGAGATTGTAGATCTCGTCCGGCTGCGTCTCCTGAATCAGGCGGATCAGGTTCGACGAGTCGGTCATGTCGCCGTAATGCAGGAAGAAGCGCACGTCTTCCTCGTGGCGATCCTTGTAGAGGTGATCGACGCGGCGGGTGTTGATCGACGATGAGCGGCGCTTGATGCCGTGAACGGTGTAGCCCTTGCTGAGCAGCAGCTCAGACAGATAGGCGCCGTCCTGGCCAGTCGCTCCGGTGATCAGGGCTGTCTTGTTCGACATTTTGGGGTTCCTTTTGTTCAGTCGGGGAAGTCGTGACGTTCAGCCAAAAGCGATGCGGTTGGCGACCGCATCCCAGGAATAGGACTGCAGCACATGCTGCTGCCCGCTCCAGCCCATCTCGGTCAGACGCTGGGGGTCCGAAAGGGCATCGAGGATTGTCCAGGCCAGCGCCTGAGGATCGGCGGCGTCGACCAGGAAGCCATGCTGGCCATTCTCGACGATCTCGGGCAGGCCGTTGCGGCGCAGGCCGATCACGGGCGTGCGCGACAGCAGCGCCTCAAGGTAAACCTGGCCCCAGGGGTCATTCAGCATCGGCTGCACCAGCAGGCTCGACACGCGATAGAGCCGCTGCAGCTCGCGCCAGGGCAGATGCGGATGGAAATGAATGCCGGGATGCGTCGCCACCTGGCCGGCGCTGGCCGGGTCGCCGACGATATTGAGCAGCAGATCGGGGCACTGCTGTTGGGCGATGCGGAAGGCGTCGACCAGCAGGTTGCCGCCCTTGGCCACAAACAGATGCTTGGCCACGAAGAGCAGGTGGGGCCGGCTGTAATCCTTGGGCTGATCGTAGGGCTCGATCTGTCCCATGCCGGAGCCCACAGCAGTCACCTTTTCCGGCGACAGCCCGTAATGGGCGATCATGTGATCCCGTACGTAATGACCGAACGTGAAGATATGCTCCACACTGTCCAGAGCGGCGCGCTCGCTTGCCTCGAAGCTTTCGACAGCCCGCCGGCTGTAGTCAGAAAGATCGGTTCTGTGCGCGAGCGACAGAGCCCAGGTCTGATCGCAATAGAGGTAATGCTTCACGCCGTCTTCGCGATCGACAGGCGGCAGATCCAGCGTGCCGGTATGCAGGATATGGCGAATCCGCCGACGGCGGGCTGTCTCGGCCAGACGCTCGGCTGCCTTCCGGCGCGCTGAAGCCAGCCTTAACACGGCCTCGCTGCTATGCGGCCTGCCATAGCCGGTCATCATGTAGTGCAGGGCGAGCAGACCGCGTTCGCCGCGTGTGCCACCGGAATGGATACCTTCAACGGCGATACCCAGTTTCTGCAGGCAGGATGCGACATTGTAGGGCGCCGCCGACCAGGTCCGGCGGTCCATCGGGTCGCCGAAAATGCTGCTGACAGCCACGCGCTCGAAACGACGCGCCGGCGCCGTCGCATAGGCATGCGAATGGGAAAAGGACGGGGCGGAAGGCGGCTGCGCATGCGGCGCGGCCTGGGCGGCAATCGCTGTCACGGGGAATCCTGAGTCGTCAACGGGATCGAACACCCGTATCGAAGCGGACGCGTCGGCCAATCTCCAGTGATCAACCTGTGATCGCCCGCTGCACTGCGGAAAAGCGCAAAAGCCCGAATTTTTCAGGTAGTTACTTGATGTGTTGCTGCACCAGGCCGGCACAGATTGATCACACCCCGCAGCGCATTTCGGGCCCTAGCATCGCCTCGCTTCTCCCTGCCGAAGACGGCCAACATTTCGCTATGCTTTATCGCGCGGACCCGTATGCACAATCTGGTTAAACGGAAACGGATGGCGGTTTTTTTTGCCCCGGATATCAGCGACGTCAGCACAGTGAAGCGCGCAGAGGCTTTCATCGCGCATGGCTATCAGTTGCTGGTCTTCGGCTTCCGGCGCGGCAATTACAACCGGGATTTTGAGCCCTCCTGGCCATATACCCCGCTGGGTCGCACCCAGGATCGCCAGTACGGTCGTCGCATCGCGGCGCTGCTCGGAGCGATTCCGCGCGTTGTCGCCAAGCATCGGGCACTGCGCAAGGCCGCCTTCTATTATGCCCGTAACATCGACCAGTTACTGCTTGCCCTGCTGGCAAGAGTGATCGGGCGCCAGCGCGCCCGGGTGATCTACGAGGTGCTGGACGTGCAGCCGGCTTTCGTGGGCGTGGGCTGGCGGTCGCGGCTGCTCCGTCATGTCGAGCGCCTTGCGTTGCGGCATGTCGATCTGCTGGTGGTGTCCTCGCCCGGCTTTCTGCGGCACTATTTCCAGCCGCTGCAGGACTACCGCAAGCCATGGTTTCTGCTGGAAAACAAATTGCCGGCGAATTTCGCCGCGATCACCGGTGCCCGGCGGGACAGCGGCGGCACGCGGGCTAGGGCGCATGGCTATCGCTGGGTTGTGGGGTATTGCGGCCTGATCCGCGGTCAGGAAACCCTGGATCTGATTCTTCGCCTGGCGGAGCGTTTGCAGGGGCTGGTGCTGTTCAAGTTTTATGGAGTTTTCACGACTGTCGACCGCCAGGCCTTCGTTGACGCCACAACCCGGCTCAGCAATGTGGTTTATGAAGGCGATTACGTGAATCCACGCGACCTGGAAAGCATCTACAGCGATCTCGACTTCGCCTGGGCGATCGATCTGGAGAACCGCGCTCATAATTCACGCTGGTTACTGCCCTGCCGCTTCTACGAAGCCGGCTATTTCGGCGTGCCCTGCCTGACCGCCGGCGGCTTTGAGGTGGGTCGTATGGTAAGTGAACGACAGATCGGCTGGAATGTCAGCGAACCTTACGAGGAAGAGTTGACCCGGTTCTTCCTGACCTTGACCGACGCGGAATATGACGAGACACGCCGGCGTCTGTTGACGCTGCCGGAAAGCGATTTCGTCGGTGGGGCGGATACCAGTGCGCTGATCGATCTGATCGACTGCCCGGATATCGATCATGCCGGGGCGCCCCAGGGCGCCTGAACCGGGCGAGACCGGGTTAGTGCCTCGGGGATGCGGTTGCCTCGGCGATCGCGCGGTTGACCATCACGCAGTCGAATTCGATCAGGCGCATGCCGGGATCGCGGCTGATGGGATAGAGGCCGGAAATATCGAAGCCGCGTTCGTTCAGGAAGCGGATCGTGTCCATATAGCCGGGCATGCCTTCATAGATATTGATGATCGAGGCCTCGGTCTGCATGGCCACGACTTTGCGCAGCGTGGCGCCGCCGCCCTGCATCACCTCAAGATCGAAGCCCTGCGTATCGAGCTTGAGGTAGGGGCGCCGAAAACCCAGGCGCTGCTGCAGGACCGGAAACACCTCGTCCAGCGGGTAGACGGCCACCGTCTCAATATGCTCGGGCTCGTTCAGCCCATCGAAATCCGGCACGCCGGTATTGTCAGGGGTGAGAAACGAACTGAACTGGTCGGATTTCATCACATGGATCGGCAGGCTGCTGCGGCTGCTGCCCAGGGCATGTCCGACGATTTCCCAGCGTGGATCCTCGGCGCTGCGCTGCTGCAGGATCGCCACATTCCGGCTGACCGGCTCGAACGACACGATCGTTCCGGTAAAGCCGACCTTGTCGCGCAGGAAGTCGCGATACTGACCGACATTGGCGCCGACATCGAAAACGCAGTCGATCTGCAGGAAGCGGAACAACTGTGCCAGATGAATCGCGAAATCGCGATCCTTCATGTCGCGCAACGGGACGATGTCGTAGCCAAGGGCGCGCGAGGTGTTGCGGATCCAGGTTTTCAGGGGACGAAGCATCATGGGCAAAACTGCTCGGTTGATCGGAAAGCCCAGTCTGGCCTGTCACAATCCGCATCTGAAGTGACCATTGGGTGGCCGGCCGGGCTTGGTTGCCGGCCTGATTGGCGGTATACGGAGCAGCCCGTCCCCCGAGCCCCCACCCATGTCAGCCCCTCCGGTTCGCACCCAGCCATCCGTTTTCATTCTCGTCGCCATGTCGGCACTCGGGCCGATCGCGCTCAACATCTTCCTGCCCTCCATGCCGGGGCTGGCGAAGGAACTCGCGGTCGACTACGGCACCGTCCAGCTCACGCTGACGTTCTTCCTGGTCGGCCTCGGCGTCGCGCAACTCGTCTACGGTCCGATCAGCGACCGCTGGGGCCGCCGACCCGTACTGCTTTGGGGCCTCGGCATTTACTGCATCGGCAGTCTCGTCTGTGTTCTGGCGCCTTCGATTTTCTGGCTGATGCTGGGGCGTATCCTGCAGGCCATCGGCGGCTGCGCCGGGCTGGTGCTGGGCCGCGCCATCGTCCGCGACCTCTACGAACGCGATCGTGCCGCCGCCATGATCGGCTACGTGACTATGGCGATGTCGCTGGCGCCGATGCTGTCGCCGGTGCTGGGCGGCTATCTCGATACGCTGTTTGGCTGGCGCACCAGTTTCGCTTTCTGCAGCCTGGCCGGAATCTCCATCTTCGTCTGGGTCAGCCTCACATTGCCGGAAACCCTTGCGCAGCGCGGACTTGGCGAGGGTGCCGGGGCGCTGCTGCGCGGCTATGGCGTGCTGTTGCGCTCACCGGTCTTCTGCGGCTACGTGCTGCAGACCGCCTTCACCTCCGGGGTGTTTTTCGCCTTCATTGCCGGCGCTCCTTTCGTGGTCGTTACCGTGATGGGACAGCCGGCGTCCGATTACGGCCTGTGGTTCATTGTCGTGTCGTTCGGCTATCTGACCGGCAACTTCTTCACCGGGCGTTTCGCGGTACGTCTGGGCGTCGACCGCATGCTGGCCTGCGGTGCCGTTGTGCAGGTCTTCGGCACCGGTGCGCTGGCGTTGACGAGCTGGCTCGGCCCGCTCAGCCTGCCCGGCATCTTTCTGCCGATGACGGTCGTTGCGCTGTCGAACGGCCTCGTGCTGCCCAACGGGATCGCCGGCGCCATCTCGGTCAATCCGCGGATGGCCGGCGCCGCTGCCGGCCTGTCCGGCGCACTGCAGATGGCGACCGGTGCCGTTGCCGCGATGCTGGTCGGCAGCGGGCAGGACCACGATCCGAGCCAGTATCCGATGATCTGGACGATGCTGGGCTGCGGCATTCTTTCGCTGCTGGTCTTCGTGCTGGCCGCTAAATTCCGCATCAGCCGCCCCTGAGTCGACCGCCTGTCACACGGCGGATGCGATAAACCCGCATGGTTGGCGGCTCCGAATCGCCCCGGGGTGCGAAAATCCGCATGGCTAGCGGTTTTTTACACATTCGCCGATGGGCAAAACCCGGAGGCGGTGCTATGGAGGATTCGGGAACCAAGTCCCGATTCGTTTAAAAACCAACATCTGATGCACTCTGAGGAGAGAGACCATGGCTAAAGCAGCCGCCGCCGCTAAGACGGTTACCGTGACAGCGAAGCAGATCGCCCAGGCGCTGGCCGAGAAGCATGAGCTGCAGAAGAAGTCCACTGTTGCCCTGTTCGACGATTTCTTCGCCGCGATCACCAAGTCGCTGAAGAAGGGCGAGCGCGTCCGCATGGGCGATATCGGCATCCTGCAAGTCCGCAAGCGCGCTGCCCGCATGGGCCGCAACCCGCAGACCGGCGAGCCGATCAAGATCAAGGCTTCGAAGAAGGTTGCCTTCCGCGCCTCCAAGGTGCTGAAGGAAGCGATCTGATCTCTCCCGCAAGGGTGAAAGATCGAAGGGCCTGCCTCGCGGCGGGCCCTTTTTTTGTCTGAGGGGCCCTGCCGGACGCGTAACCGAACCGTCACGCAGGTCATGGAAAATTCACGGGACACTGCCTCGTGGGCGATTCATCTTCCCGGCCAACGATTTGCTTTTTCACGCGATTCGTCGAGCAGGTGAGCGATGAACATGGCCCTAATGCCGGCCCGCTACCGCACCATCTGGATTTCCGACATCCATCTCGGAACCCGTGGCTGCAAGGCCGATCTGCTGCTCGAATTCCTGAAATACACCGAGTCCGATACGCTGTATCTGGTCGGCGACATCGTCGATGGCTGGCGGCTCAAGCGCTCCTGGTACTGGAACCAGAGCCACAACGATGTGGTGCAGAAGCTGCTGCGCAAGGCGCGCAAGGGCACGGATGTGATCTATGTGCCGGGCAACCACGACGAGGCACTGCGCGACTTCATCGAGGGTGCCGGCCTGGCTTTCGGCGGCATCACTGTGCAGATGGAGGCGATCCACGACACCCCTGACGGCCGGCGTTTTCTCGTCACCCATGGCGATCACTTCGACGGCATCGTCAGCTGCGCGAAATGGCTCGCCCTTCTGGGCGATGCCGCCTATGGCTTCGCGCTCGGCCTGAATACCTGGTTCAACCACCTGCGCCGCCGCATGGGGCTGCCCTACTGGTCGCTGTCGGCCTACCTGAAACACAAGGTCAAGAACGCCGTGGCCTTCATTTCGGAATACGAACAGGCAATTGCGGAGGAAGCACGCCGCCGGCATGTCGACGGCGTGGTCTGCGGCCATATCCATCATGCCGAGATCCGCGACATCGACGGCATTCTCTACTGCAACGACGGCGACTGGGTGGAAAGCTGCACGGCGCTGGTCGAGCATTTCGACGGCCGGCTCGAAATTCTGCACTGGGCGGCGCTGCGGGAAAACCTCGGCCGCTTCCTGCCCGCCGGAGAGTCTGAGGCCGACTATTTTCCGGCTGCCGCGCCGCAGCCGGCTCCGGTGTCTGCTGAATAGCGCGCCCGCTCGCGCGACGGCGTCGGGAGCGGCGCCCGCGCCAGCCAGTTACAGCCTGTTTGGGAGCCTGTTACGTCCCGTTCGAGGCCTGTTTCATCCCGTTCAATCCTGTTCCGTCCGGTTTCGTCCCGGTCCGTCCCGTTATATCCCGTGTAAGTCCTTGGCACTCCGTGCCAAGGCATTGATTTTCTGATCCACGATGTCCAACAGCGGCGGTGTTTCTGGCTCGGGGGCTCATTCAAAGCATAGCGCAATTATGCGAACAGATGTTCCCATAAATGGGAATAATAGCATATAATGATCTCAAAGCCAGCAGAATGTCCGGTCGGCGGGCGCGGCGCCTGCGTCATGGCGGAGCGTATTGGTCAGCGCAGCAGGCTGAGCATGAAAAATGCGTCGAAACGCAGCGATCTCACCCTCGCATAACCCCTTAACAAAGCTGGGCAGGAAGGAATTTGCTTGTTATTCTCGGAGCATGGGAGTGCTTGATTCTCTACTGGGGGCGATCGGCCTCGGCGGTAAACAGGAAGCCGTCAATATGCGCCAGACCGCATCGGGGATGCGTGTCGGGGATATTGTCGTGGGCTCGGGCGCCAAGGCCGAGAACGGGAAGATGGTGTCCGTCCATTACGCCGGGTGGATTTGGGAAAACAACAAGCCCGGCCGCATGTTCGATAGTTCCTACAAGCGCGGGCAGCCTTTTGAATTCGCCCTGGGCCAGGGCAAGGTCATCAAGGGCTGGGACGAGGGCGTTCTCTACATGAAGGTCGGCGGCAAGCGCGCCTTGCTGATCCCGTCTTACCTGGCCTATGGCGCGCGCGGCAACGGCCGCATCATCCCGCCCAACGCCACGCTGTTCTTCGAAATCGAACTGGTCAACGTCCGCTGACGGATGATTCGTAGCCGGTTTGACCGGCTCGACGGCACAGCGCCACGCTGCTGCCTCAATGCAACAACATCGTGCCACCGCCACTATCAACGCAGACCCATCATCTTCCTCACAGGAGCCGTTCTCGATGCTGTTGCCCCGCCGTGCTTTTGCCAGCCTCGCCGCTGTTGCCGCCCTTCTGATCGCGCTCCCTGCTGCAGCGCAGGAAAAGACCACCGCTTCGGGTCTGCGCTATACCGATACCAAGGTCGGAAACGGCGCGACCGCGCAGCCGGGCCAGACCGCCGTGGTGCATTACACCGGCTGGCTTTACATCGCCGGCGAGAAGGGCCGCCAGTTCGACTCCTCGCGCACGCGCGGCCAGCCGTTTTCCTTCCCGCTGGGTGGCGGTCGCGTGATCAAGGGCTGGGATGAAGGCGTGGCCGGCATGAAGGTGGGCGGCCAGCGCACCCTGATCATTCCGCCGCAGCTCGGTTACGGCAGCCAGGGTGCCGGCGGCGGCGTGATTCCGCCGAATGCCACGCTGATCTTCGACGTCGAACTGCTCGACGTGAAATAAACACTTCGCAAATTGCGAAATAAAAAAACGGCCGGGTTTCCCCGGCCGATTTGATTTTATGCGGTTGCAGTGT
>JAEYSS010000028.1 GCA_023434425.1 Pseudomonadota bacterium
GGGGCAAAAGGCGGCTTGATAACTGCGGCATTGCCGCATATATTGGAGTCATGCAGGCCGTGATCGAAACGCCCGATTATCTGGCCGATGCCAAGGCCGCAGGCCTGAGCGAAGCCGAGCGCCGCACTATCGTCGACCTGGTGGCCGACAACCCCACTGCCGGCGATCAGATCGAAGGCACCGGTGGCGCGCGCAAACTGCGGATGGCGGGGCGCGGCAAGGGCAAGAGCGGTGGCTATCGCGTCATTACCTATTACGGAGGCGGCGACATTCCGGTGTTTCTCCTCGCCGTTTTCGCCAAAGGCGACAAGGTCAATCTGAGCCAGGCAGAGCGCAACGAACTGAAAAAGGAACTGGCAGGCCTCGCGGCCGACTACCGGGTGGGCACCAAACGACGATCCAGAAGGAGCAGACTATGAGCAAGGCTGGAGAACGGCTGCTGCGCAGCGCAAAGAACGCCCGCGCCTATGCGCGTGGCGAAAAGGCCGAAGGCTTCGTCGTGCATGTGCCGGAAACGATCAACGTCAAGGCCGTGCGGAAAAAGCTCGGCATGACGCAGCAGCAATTCGCCAGCCAGTTCGGCTTCGGTTACGACGCCCTGCGTGACTGGGAAGCCGGCCGCCGCCGCCCCGAACGCGCCGCCCGCGTGCTGCTCACCGTGATCGGCTACAAACCGGACGTCGTGCAGGATGCGCTGAAGAAGGCCGACGCGGCGGAGTAAGCATCGCGCCCCCTTCGGCATGCCGGCCCTGAGCCGGCACCCCATTTTTAATGGGATCCCGGGTCAAGCCCGGGGTGACGATCTGTGTAAACGGGCGCACGTTCCCTCACCCGTCATGCTCGGGCAGGCCCCGAGCATCCATCTCCATTGCGGCTTGGTCATGACCGGGCAGAACCGGTGGATGGACCCTCGGCACAAGGCCGAGGGTGACCGACTGTGTGAATGAGCCCATCCCCAAAAACGTCATGGCCGGGCTTGACCCGACCATCTCCTGCAGAGCGGCGAAAGACCCTCGGCCAAGAGACTCTCCTGGGCCCGAGGGTGACGATCTGTGTGGACTGCGCACGCCCTCACCCCAAAACGTCATGGCCGGGCTTGACCCGGCCATCCACGCCTTCATCGGTCCGTGCAGAAAAGACGTGGATGCCCGGCTCAAGGCCGGGCATGACAATTTGTAGGGTGGAGACGTTACGGTGCCGCGAGTCCGGCCGCCTGGACCAGCCGCCGCACCTAGACGAGTCTGGACTGCTTCAGCGCGGCCTCGATGAAGCTGGCGAACAGCGGGTGCGGCTCAAACGGCTTCGATTTCAGTTCGGGGTGATACTGCACGCCGATGAACCACGGATGGTTCGGCAGTTCCACGATCTCGGGCAGCAACCCGTCCGGCGACATGCCCGAAAACACCAGGCCGCAGCTTTCCAGCTTCTCGCGATACTTGGTGTTGACCTCGTAGCGATGGCGGTGGCGTTCGGAAATCTTGGTGCTGCCGTAGACCTCGGCGACATGGCTGCCGGGTTTGAGCGCGGCATCGTAGGCGCCCAGACGCATGGTGCCGCCGAGATCGCCGGCGGCCGAGCGCTGCTCCAGCTCGTTGCCGCGCATCCATTCAGTCATCATGCCGACGACAGGCTCATTGGTGGGGCCGAATTCGGTGCTGCTCGCCTTGGGGAAACCGCCCTTGGCGCGGGCATATTCGATCACCGCCATCTGCATGCCGAAGCAGATCCCGAAATACGGCACGTTGCGTTCGCGCGCGAAGGTGACGGCGCGGATCTTGCCTTCCGAACCGCGCTCGCCGAAACCGCCCGGCACCAGGATGGCATGCACGCCATCCAGCGCGGCCAGCGCGGTCTCGTCCTTCTCGAAGATCTCGGACTCGATCCATTCGATATCGACGCGTGCATTATTCGCGATGCCGCCATGGGCCAGCGCCTCGGCCAGCGACTTATACGCATCCTTCAGGCCGGTATACTTGCCGACGATGGCGATTTTGACGCGGTTCTCCGGCGCCACGACACGCTGCACGACATTCTTCCAGCGCGACAGGTCCGGTTCCGTGCTGGCATCCAGCCCGAAGGCCTTGAGCACCTGCACATCCAGCCCGGCCTCGTGATAGGCCAGCGGCGCGGCATAGATCGTATTGACGTCGAGCGCCGGAATGACCGCGTCTTCGCGCACGTTGCAGAACAGCGCCATCTTGCGGCGGTCGCCCTGCGGGATTTCGCGGTCGGCGCGGCAGAGCAGGATGTCGGGCTGAATACCGATGGAGCGCAGCTCCTTCACCGAATGCTGCGTCGGCTTGGTCTTCAGCTCGCCCGAGGCGGCGATGAAGGGCACCAGCGTGCAATGGATGTAGATCGCCTGGCCGCGGCCGGCTTCAAGCCCGAACTGGCGGATGGCTTCGAGAAACGGCAGGCTTTCGATATCACCCACCGTGCCGCCGACTTCGACCAGCATGAAATCGACGCCGTCGCGGTCGTCGGCGATGAAGTCCTTGATGGCGTCGGTGATATGCGGAATCACCTGCACGGTGCCGCCGAGATAGTCGCCGCGGCGCTCCTTGGCGATCACGGTCTGGTAGATGCGGCCCGTCGTGATGTTGTCGGTCTTGCGGCCCGGCACGCCGGTGAAGCGCTCGTAATGGCCCAGATCGAGATCGGTCTCGGCGCCATCGTCGGTGACGAAGACCTCGCCATGCTGATACGGGCTCATGGTGCCCGGATCGACGTTGATATAGGGGTCGAGCTTGCGCAGGCGGACCGTGTGGCCGCGCGCCTGCAGCAGCGCGCCGAGCGCCGCCGAAGCCAGACCTTTTCCAAGCGAGGAGACCACGCCGCCGGTGATGAAAATGTACCGCGTCATGGGAGCCCTGTTTAACCGATCCATCCGACACACAAAAGGGTTCGCCCGCGCTGAACCGCGCGAATTCAAAAACTCGAAAACTTCGGTTTTAAATCAGTCGATTACGGCAGATTTACTGCGACAGCGGAACGGCAGGCTTGGCCGGTTCGGCCGGTGCGCCCGGAGTCGTGGCCGGAGCCGAATCGAGAATCGAGGTCGGCCGCGAGTGACCGCCGGCGAGAATCGCCAGGGTGATGCTGGAGATGATGAACAGGGTGGCCAGCACCGCCGTGGTGCGGGTCAGCAGGTTGGCCGAGCCGCGCGCGGTCATGAAACCGCCGCCCCCGCCGCCGCCCATGCCGAGCGCGCCGCCTTCCGAACGCTGCACCAGGATGACGCCGATCAGCGTCAGCGCCAGCAGGATATGCACCACCAGAAGGAAGGTCATCATGGTCCGAAATCTCCGTAAGTCCGGGGGCTTTTACACTGTG
>JAEYSS010000038.1 GCA_023434425.1 Pseudomonadota bacterium
GGCCATCGCTGCCGTCCTCATTCGCCGAGCAGGCGTTTGCCGCCGCGGCTGGCGGCTGAACCGCCGCCACCCAGCGTTTCGGTTTCGGTATCCCCCACGCCGCGCCACGACGTGGCGATGGTTTCGCCCTGGGCCCGGCGGCGACGTTCGCGCGCGGCCTTCTCGGCCAGTTCGGCGGCGCTCTCGACCGGTTCCGGCGGCGGAGGCGGCGGGGCCGGTGGCGGCGGCGGTGACGGAGAGCTGAAAATCCCACCCATGGCGGCAAATCCTTCCTGCTGATCGACCGGACGTGTTAGCTGTTTGTTCCTATAAGAAGGAGATATAGAACAAAACAAATCCATAATCAAGGGATATTTTCCGTAAATGCAGAAATAGTTCCCATGGTGTTCTGATACGCCAGCTTTGCAGCCCGATCAGGCGCTTGACCACCTCGACGCAGGAAAACGGCAGCGGCGGCGCCAGCCGGCGAGGCGCCGTCAGCACCGGCACGGTCACGGCGCAGAGCCCCAGCCGGCGCAGATGGGCGGCCAGATCGGCCTCCGCAGGCCAGTCATAAAATCCTTTGATTTCAATCATATGAGAGAGCGGATCGATGCCGACCCAGCCGCCTGGCAGCGCCAGATAGGCGTAGCAGTGGCGAAAGCCGGGCTTGAGCCGGCGCAGCTTCGGCAGTCTGGTATCCTCGGCAAAGACCACCACGGCCCGGTCCGGTCGTGCCGGGCCGGAGGCGCCTTTGCCGACAGCCGGAGCGGGCGAATGAAGTCCGGATTTAGCTGGATTTTCGCTCATCTGTTTCACATCCAGACCTGATGCGAGCAGAACACACGGCACTTTCGCGCCTATGGACTGGTTATAATTCCCATTATGTTCTTATGTCAAGCCTTAATGGAGATAATATTCCTGTATGCAAATTCCCCGTTTTGCAAGACAATGTTCCCATGCTGACACATCGCGCGATCTGGGCTGCCATCGACGGCCTTGCCGAACGCTACGACCTGACTGCCTCGGGCCTCGCCCGCAAAGCCGGTCTCGATCCCACGACCTTCAATCGGTCGAAACGCATTTCGCGTGACGGCAAGCAGCGCTGGCCGTCCACGGAATCGATCTCCAAGGTGATTGAGGCGACCGGCGCCAGCGTGCCGGAATTCATG
The DNA here is from genome assembly GCA_023434425.1 of Pseudomonadota bacterium. Lineage (GTDB taxonomy): Bacteria > Pseudomonadota > Alphaproteobacteria > Ferrovibrionales > Ferrovibrionaceae > Ferrovibrio. Next base: position 1,152 of record JAEYSS010000038.1, read on the forward strand.
GACCTGCTGGTGGAAAGCGGCGGCGTGCCGCGCAGCACGCAGCGTATCCCGCTGATCGGCCTGGCCCAGGCCGGCAAGGACGGCTTTTTCGACGATGCCGGTTTCCCGACCGGCGAAGGCTGGGAGAAGGTGCCTTTCCCCGAGATCGGCGACAGCCAGGCCTATGCGCTGGAGATCAGCGGCGACAGCATGCTGCCGGTCTATCGCGACGGCGATGTGGTGATCGTCTCGCCGGCCGCCAGCGTGCGTCGCGGCGACCGCGTGATCGCCAAGACCACGCAGGGCGAGGTGATGTGCAAGCTGCTGTCGCGCCGCACGCTCACCCGCATCGAACTCGCGTCTTTCAATCCCGCCTATCCTGAACGCGGCTTCGACGTGCAGGACATCGCCTGGATCGCCCGCATCGTCTGGGCCGCGCAGTAGGGATGCGTGTCATTATGAATTGTCATCCCCGGGCTTGACCCGGGGATCCCATTATTCCTGGGCGACGAAAAAATGGGATGCGCGGATCAAGTCCGCGCATGACAAATATATTGGGGCAGATAACTGACTCGATGGCAGATGCAAAGCAACGAAAGTATCGGCAGTAATCTTTCCTCTGCGCTCGGTCGACTGCCGGCGCTGGTGGCCGGCGGCGGTGTTGCCTGGTGGTTCGAGAATGGTCATCTCGAAAAACTCACGCCCGATGCCGCCGCGCGCCGCGCCCGCGCCACGCCGCCTTTGCTGGTGCATTTCAAGGCCACGGCGGCGAAACTCGGCGTCGAGCCCTTCATGGCCTTCGATCTGCTGGATCTTTTCGCCTTCGTGCGGCCGGCGCGCTTCTGCCTGCCGACGCCGCACGGATTGCTCGAACGCCTGGCTCTCGACGCCGCCGATGACCAGGAGGCCGTGCAGTATCTGCATCATGCCGCACAGATGCTGCTGGAGGATCTGCCGCGCCAGCAGCCGCGCGCCCTGCGCCGTTCGATGCGGCTGGCACAGCTGCTGAACCGATCCGGCTGGCCCTGGGCGCCCTATCTGCTGCTCGGCCTCGGCCCTGAAGCCACGCAGGCACCGAGCGGCGGTTTCGGCGGGCTGGACATCTGGCAGGAACTGCCGGAATGGGTCGACTATGCACCGCCGCCGCCGCCCGATACGCAGTCCGTCTCGCCGACGGAAGCGCGCGAGCGTCTGGCGCAGCTGCTCGGCACCACAGCAGAATTGCGCGAGACGCAGGCCGATTATGCCGCCACCGTGGCGCAGGCCTTTGCGCCGCGCGAAGTGATCGGCATGCCCGAGATGGTGCTGGCGGAAGCCGGCACCGGCATCGGCAAGACGCTGGGCTATATCGCACCGGCCAGCGTCTGGGCCGAGAAGAATGGCGGCACGGTCTGGCTCTCGACCTATACCAAGAACCTGCAGCGCCAGCTCGATCACGAACTCGACCGCCTGTTTCCTGATCCGGCCGAGAAGCAGGGCCGCGTCGTCATCAGGAAAGGCCGCGAGAATTATCTCTGCCTGCTGAACCTGGAAGACGCCACGCAGGGCGGCGCGGCGCGGCCGCAGGATATGGTGCCGCTCAGCCTGATCGCGCGCTGGGCCGGCGCCACACGCGACGGCGATCTGGCCGGCGGCGATTTTCCCGCCTGGGCCGCCGACCTGCATGGCCGCAACCGCAC
>JAEYSS010000089.1 GCA_023434425.1 Pseudomonadota bacterium
TCATTGCCGCCTGTCGCGAGCCGCAATCGGCGACGGAACTGAAAGCCATCCGCGGGATCTCGGTTGAGGCGCTGGATGTCACCGACTATGCGGCGGTGGATAAACTGGCACAGACCTATGATGGCACGGCCATCGACCTGCTGCTGAACAATGCCGGGATCTACGGCAACCGCGACGGCGCGCTGAAGGTCAGCGACTTCGACACCTATCTGCAGGTGCTACACGTGAACAGCGTCGCGCCGATGAAGCTGGCGCTCGCCTTTCTGCCGCATCTGAAGGCCACGAAAGGCGGCGCCAAGATCGCCACGATCTCCAGCCGCATGGGCTCGATCTCGCTGGGCGGCGGCGGTTCCTATGCCTATCGCGCGTCGAAGGCTGCGATCAATGCCGGCATGCACAATCTCGCACTCGACCTGAAATCGAGCGGTATCAGTTGCATCACCCTGCATCCCGGCTGGGTGAAGACCGACATGGGTGGTGCCGGCGCGGATATCGACGTCGCCACCAGCGCGGCAGGGCTGAAGACGGTGATCGACGGACTCACGCTCAGGGATACCGGCAAATTCTACAACTACGACGGCGGAGAAATTCCATGGTGAGTCGGACAGGCGCGAAACATATCCTCATCACCGGGGGCAGCCGCGGCATCGGCCGCGCCATCGCCATCATGGCGGCCCAGCGGGGCTGGTCGGTCGGCGTGAACTACGCCGGCAACGAAACGGCCGCACTCGAAACCGTGCAGGCGGTGCAGAAAGCCGGCGGCCGCGGCATCGCCATCCAGGGCGACGTTGCAGTCGAAGCCGACGTGGTGGGCATGTTCGAGGCGAGCGAGAAAGCCTTCGGCAAGCTGGATGCCGTGATCAACAATGCCGGCATCGTCGGACCGAAACAGGCCTTTGCCGATTATTCCTTCGAGCGCATGAAGCGCATCTTCGACATCAATGTACTGGGCGCCTATCTGGTTGCACGTGAAGCGACGCGCCGCATGGCAAAGTCTCGCGGCGGCAGGGGCGGCAGCATCGTCAACATCTCGTCCATCGCGTCGCGGCTCGGCGCCGGCGGCGAATATGTCGACTATGCCGGCTCGAAAGGCGCCGTCGACACGATGACGCTGGGCCTGGCGCGCGAACTTGCAACAGAGGGCATCCGCGTCAATGCGATCCGTCCCGGCCTGATCGATACGGAGATTCATGCCAGCGGCGGCCAGCCCGACCGCGCGGCGCGGCTGGGCGCCACCACGCCGATGGGCCGCGCCGGCACAGCCGAGGAAGTGGCCGAAGCGGCGGTCTGGCTGATCGAAAACGAGAGTGACTATCTCACGGCGTCGCTGATCGACGTCGCCGGCGGACGCTGACCCTCACTTGCAGGACGTAATCACCTTGGGATTGGGGTCGTTACTCCGGGCAAAAACCACCAGGAAGTAATCCGCCGCGACACCCAGAGCGGCACGACGGCTCTCGAATTTTTGTGCCCACCACTGCGGGTCTTTCAGAGTCACATGGACATTTTCGCCGTTGGAAAAGGTCTTGCCGGCCGGATAGGTCGCGATGCAGGCATAGACCATCCTGTTGGCGAAGCCATACAACTCGTCGATGACCCAGTCCATATCCTCTTCGGGGATATGCTCCATGACGTCGGTGCAGATCACGGCGTCGAAAGTCTCGCCCAGCGGCAGTTTGGACAGCGGCTCATAGCCCGGATCGTACAGCCGGATTTCGTTTACGCCCCAGAAATTCCGGAGATCCACTTTCTGACTGCCATCGCGCGAGGGAAACAACGGTGCAGTGTAGAATTTGGCCTTGCCTGCGCCGTAATCGAGCACGGACTTGATCGCAAATGTGTCGATGAGCGACTTGATCATGTCGACATGCGGCAACAGACTGACGCCGGTAAACGTATCTTTGGCCGCGACCGGCTGACTCGACGCCTGCGTACCTTCCGCATGCATCTGCTTATAAAAACCGACCAACTCGTTATAGCGCGAGCTGGGGTTGGCGCGGCTGTAGGTCATCCAGGCGCTCCTTCAATCCAGATACAGCTTCATGCCGACATGGCTGGCCTTGAATCCCAGCCGCTCGTAAAGCCGGTGCGCGCCCCGCCGGCTGTTATCGGAGGTAAGCTGCACCAGCTTGCAGCCCTTCTCCTTCGCCCGCGCAACGGCATGACGGATCAACTCGGACCCCAGCCCCTTGCCGCGTAAGCCGGACTCGATCCGCACGGCTTCGATCTGGGCGCGCTGCTTGCCCAGGCTGCCGAGGCCGGGCAGTACCAGCAACTGCAGGCAGCCGATGACCTTGCCGCCGTCATCCTCGGCCAGGATCACCTCGGCGCCGATCCTCTGCAGTCCGGCGAAGGCGATGCCGTAGTCCGGCGGCAGCGGGTCGGTGTAACGCTCGCGGCTGCCGCCCAGATGATCGTCGGCCAGCAGGCGCACGATCTCTGGCAGGTCGGCGTCGGTCGCGAGACGGAAATTCACTCTGCCGCCTCGGCGCCGAAACGCGACGGGTCGTAAGCCAGGTTCGGCGCCAGCCAGCGTTCCATCGTGGCAAGGTCCATGCCCTTGCGCCTGGCATAGTCAGCCACCTGGTCGCGCTCGATGCGGCCGATGCCAAAGTAATCTGACTGCGGGTGGCTGAAATACCAGCCGCTGACCGCCGCCGAGGGCCACATGGCGAAGCTCTCGGTCAGCTGGATGCCGGCATTCTCGGTCGGCTTCAGCAACTGGAACAGCGTCGCCTTCTCGGTATGGTCCGGGCAGGCCGGATAACCCGGCGCCGGGCGGATACCGCGATAGGCTTCAGCGATCAGCGCGTCGTTATCCAGCGCTTCATCGTCCGCATAGCCCCAGAATTCCTTGCGCACGCGCTCGTGCATATGCTCGGCGAAGGCCTCGGCCAGGCGATCCGCCAGCGCCTGCGCCAGAATGCCGGAATAGTCGTCCTGCTTCGCGGTAAACTCCGTCTTGATCCATTCGTCCAGCCCGATGCCGGCCGTGACGGCAAAGGCGCCTACATAATCGGTGATGCCGGTCTCCTGCGGCGCGACGAAATCGGCCAGACAGTGATTGGCGCGGTCGCGGTCACGTTTCATCTGCTGGCGCAGCATATGCAGGCGCGCGACCTCGGCGCCCTTCCCGGCCTCGTCGAACAGCGCGATATCGTCGTCATTCACCTGGTTGGCAGGCCAGAATCCGATCACGGCAGCAGCCTGGATCGGCTTTTCCTTGACGATGCGATCCAGCATGGCGCGCGCATCCTTGAACAGGTTGCGCGCCGCCTCGCCCACCACGTCATCCTGCAGGATCGCCGGATATTTGCCGCGCAGTTCCCACGAGGCAAAGAACGGCGACCAGTCGATCCGCTCAATCAGGCGGTCGATCGGATAGTCCTTGAATACTTTTACGCCGGTGAAAGTCGGCTTTGGCGGCTGGTAGCCCGCCCAGTCGATCTTCACCTTGTTCTTGCGCACATCGGCAATGCTCTGGCGCGGGCCGGTATTGCGCTCGCGCGAATGGATCTCGCGGATCTTGGCATACTCATTCGCCACCTCGCCGGCATAGACCGGGCGATCGTTCGCCGAGACCAGCCGGCCGGCCACGCCGACGGCACGCGAAGCGTCAGTGACGTAGACCACCGGGCCTTTGTAATTCGGTGCGATCTTCACCGCGGTATGCACCTTGGATGTGGTGGCGCCGCCGATCAGCAGCGGCAGCTGGAAGCCTTCGCGCTGCATTTCGCTGGCGACATAGCACATCTCGTCCAGGCTTGGCGTGATCAGGCCGCTAAGGCCGATGATATCGACATTGTGCCGCTTCGCCTCATCCAGGATGCGGGCACAGGACACCATGACGCCGAGGTCGATCACCTCGTAGTTGTTGCACTGAAGCACGACGCCGACGATGTTCTTGCCGATATCGTGCACGTCGCCCTTCACGGTGGCCATCAATACCTTGCCGTTGGTCCTGGCCGGCCCCTGGTTTTTCTCGGCTTCGATGAACGGCAGCAGATAGGCGACGGCTTTCTTCATCACGCGGGCGGATTTCACCACCTGGGGCAGGAACATCTTGCCGGCGCCGAACAGGTCGCCGACCACATTCATGCCGTCCATCAGCGGGCCTTCGATGACCTCGAGCGGCTTGGCAACGATATGGCGGGCCTCTTCGGTATCCTCATCGATAAAATCGGCAATGCCATGCACCAGCGCATGGGTCAGTCGCTCGCGCACTTCCTTCTGGCGCCAGGACATGTCGACGTCCTGCGCCCTGGCACCACCCTTGAAACGCTCGGCGATTTCCAGCATGCGCTCGGTGGCATCCGGCCGGCGATTGAGCAGCACGTCTTCCACGCGCTCGCGCAGTTCCGTCGGGATATCCTCATAGACCGGCAGCTGGCCGGCATTGACGATGCCCATGTTCATGCCGTTCTGCATGCCGTAATACAGGAACACGGCGTGCATTGCTTCGCGGACCTGTTCGTTGCCGCGGAAGGAGAAGGACACGTTGGAAACGCCGCCCGAGATATGGCAGTGCGGCAGGTTCTCGCGGATGCGCCTGGCGCCCTCGAAGAACTCCACCGCGTAATTGTTATGCTCCTCGATGCCGGTGGCGACCGCGAAGATATTCGGATCGAAGATGATGTCTTCCGGCGGGAAGCCGATCTTCTCGGTCAGCAGCTTGTAGGCGCGGGCACAGATTTCGTATTTGCGGTCGGCGGTATCGGCCTGCCCCTGCTCGTCGAAGGCCATCACCACCACGGCAGCGCCATAGCGGCGCACCTTGCGGGCATGCTCCAGGAAGGCCTCTTCGCCTTCCTTCATGCTGATCGAATTGACGATGGCCTTGCCCTGCACGCATTTCAGGCCGGCCTCGATCACCTCCCATTTCGAGCTGTCGATCATGATCGGCACGCGCGAAATGTCTGGCTCGGAGGCGATGAGGTTGAGGTACTTCACCATCGCCGCCTTGGAATCGAGCATGCCCTCGTCCATGTTGACGTCGATGATCTGGGCACCGTTCTCCACCTGCTGACGCGCCACCACCAGCGCAGCTTCATAATCGTCGTTCAGGATCAGCTTGCGGAATTTCGCCGAACCGGTGACGTTGGTGCGTTCGCCGATATTAATGAAAACCGGGCCGTTAAAGCCGCGGTTTTCGGACTCGGGCGAAAAGGACTCGTCGATATCGGTCATGCTGCCGGCACTGCAAAAGGTTCAAGGCCGCTGAGCCGAAGCTGCGGCGGAATGGTTGGAATGCGGCGCGGCTTCACGCCCTTCACGCTGTCGGCGATGGCCCTGATATGGTCAGGCGTGGTGCCACAGCAGCCGCCGACGATATTCACCAGGCCATGCTCGGCCCACTCGCGAAGATGGCCGGCCGTGGTGTGTGGCGGCTCGTCATATTCGCCGAACTGGTTCGGCAGCCCGGCATTGGGATAGGCGCTGACCGGCACATCGGCGACACGACTGAGTTCGGCGATATAGGCACGCATCTGGTCGGCGCCGAAGGCGCAGTTCAGGCCGACCGAGAAGGGCTTGGTGTGGCGCAGGGAGTTCCAGAAGGCTTCCGTGGTCTGACCCGACAGCGTGCGGCCGGACAGGTCGGTGATGGTGCCCGAGATCATGATCGGCCATTCTTCGCCCAGGTCATCGAACAGCTCATAGACGCCGAAGGCGGCGGCCTTGGCATTCAGCGTGTCGAAAACGGTCTCGATCAGCAGCAGATCGGCACCACCTTCGACCAGGCCACGCGCCTGCTGCTTGTAGGCATCCTTCAACTCGTCGAAGGTAATGTTGCGGAAGTCCGGCCGGTTCACATCGGGCGACAGCGAGGCCGTGCGATTCGTCGGTCCCATCGCGCCGGCGACGAAACGCGGCTTCGACGGGTTCTGCGCGGTATATTCATCGGCAGCGAGGCGAGCCAGCCTGGCGCCTTCGCGGTTGATGTCGTCGACCGCAGCTTCCAGATGGTAATCCGCCTGGCTGATCCAGGTGCCGCTGAAAGTATTGGTCTCGATGATATCGGCGCCGGCATCGAGATATTCGCGATGAACCTCACCGATCACGTCCGGGCGCGTGATATTCAGGATGTCGTGGTTGCCCTTCAGGTCGCTGTTGGCGCCCTTGAAACGCTCGCCACGATAATCCGCCTCGTTCAGCTTGCGCCGCTGCAGCATGGTGCCCATGGCGCCGTCCAGCACCAGGATGCGGTTTTTCGCGGCGGCCTTCAGCGCGGCGCGGCGTTCCTTGCGCTGTTCCGGTGTATCGAACATCACGCTGCCGCCTCCCCGGCAATCGCCGGTTTCGGCCGCACGCCCAGCACATGGCAAATCGCGTAGGTCAGGTCGGCGCGGTTCAGCGTGTAGAAATGGAATTCGTCGATGCCAGCGGCCAGAAGGCGGCGGCACTGTTCGGCGGCGAGATGCGCGGCCACCATGCGCCGGGTTTCCGCGTCATCATCCAGGCCATCGAACTGGTCGGCCATCCAGGCCGGCACGCTGGCGCCGCAGGCAGCCGAGAATTTCACCACCTGGCGGAAATTCGTCACCGGCAGGATGCCGGGCACGATCGGCACGGTGATGCCGGCAGACCGCGCGCGATCGAGGAAACGGAAATAGACGTCGGTATCGAAGAAATACTGGGTGATGCAGCGCGTCGCGCCGGCATCAACCTTGCGCTTCAGATGCTCCAGTTCGATGCGCGGCGAGGCCGTATCGGGGTGGCCTTCGGGGTAGCAGCCGACGCTGACCTCGAAATCGGCGATCTTTTTCAGGCCGGCGATCAGGTCGGTGGAATTGGCATAGCCTTCCGGGTGCGGCTGGAAACTGCCGCTGCCTTCCGGCGCATCGCCGCGCAAAGCCACGATATGGCGGATGCCGGCCTGCCAGTAATGCTGCGCGACCTCGTCGACCTCGCCCCTGGCAGCACCGACGCAGGTGAGATGCGCGGCCGGCTTCAGGCCGGTCTCGTTGAGAATGCGGACGACGGTGTTATGCGTGCGTTCGCGCGTGGACCCGCCCGCGCCATAGGTGACCGAGACGAAGCGCGGGCTGAGCGGCGCCAGGCGCGTGACGCTGCGCCACAGGCTCTCTTCCATTTCCGCGGATTTGGGCGGAAAGAATTCGAATGAGACCTTCAGCGGGCCGGAGCGCCGCGCTGCATGGGCATTGGGTTCGGGCAGCGTGGTCATGCGGCGGCACTCTTCTGTGACAAGGCGGCGACCGGCGCGCTGCGCTTGGTGGCGCGCCAGATATGGACGGTGAGCGGATGACCCGGCAAGGCGGTGACCGGATCCAGATCGAGCCCCGCCGCGGCGCACCAGGGCCGCAGCTCGGCATCGGCAAAGCCCAGACGGCGATGGGCATGCCGCGCACGCAGGTCTTCCAGGTCATGCGGCGCGAAATCGACAATGACCAGACGGGCGCCGGGCTTCAGCACGCGGACGGCTTCCTGGATCGCCTTCTGCGGTTCGTCGGCGAAATGCAGCACCTGGTGAATCACCGCGGCATCGACGCTGTTGCCATCGAGCGGCAGGGCATACATATCGGCCTGGCGCACCTGGCAATGTTTGATACCGGCACGTTCCAGATTACTGCGCGCAATGCTCAGCATGTCGCGGCTGGTATCGACGCCCAGGCCGCGCGTCACCTTCGGACTGAGGATTTCCAGCAGCCGACCGGTGCCGGTGCCGATATCGAGCAGGTCGCCGATGGGCTGGCCGTTATCCAGCATCTTCAGCACGGCGGCCTCGACCAGGGCCTCGTCGATATGCAGCGAGCGGATCGCCGACCACTGCGCGGCATTGTCGCGGAAATAGCGTTCGGCAGCCTCACTGCGGGCTCGCTTGACGGCGATCAGCCGTTCAGCGTCGCGCGCCAGGGTCGGATCGCCAGCCGGCAGCAGCGTGGCCAGGGCGCGGACCAGCGGCGCACCCGCCAGCCGGTCGCCGACCCGATAGAATGCCCAGGTGCCTTCCGGCACGCGCTCCAGCAGCCCGGCCTCGCAGAGCAGCTTCAGATGCCGCGAGACGCGCGGCTGGCTCTGCCCGAGGATCTGCGTCAGTTCCGACACCGTGAGCTGGCTGTCGGCGCACAGCGCCAGCAGACGCAGCCGCGTCGGCTCCGCGGCAGCCCGCAATGCAGCCATCAGGACGTCCAGGGTAAAGCTCGGCTCGGCGTTCATGGGCTATACATAAACATATCTTTATGTATTTGTGTAGGCCTAAATCATGTCGCAAAAAGAATCATGGCCTTCATAATGCAGCCGGGCTATGAATTCGCCTCGCTAAAGCCTTATTCAGAAGGCAAAACATCATGAATCTCCATAGCTTAGCTGGTTGCCCCATGCCCTCTCCCCTCGCCTTTTCCCGCCGCGTCCTGTTTGCCGCCCTAGGCGGCCTCGCGCTTGCCGCTGCAAGCCCGGCCCAGGCCACGACGGCCGACCAGTTCATCCGCGAAGTCGGCACCGAGACCCTGAAGGCGCTCGGCGACCGCTCGCTGACGACGGAAAAGCGCGAAGGCCTGGTCCGCACCCTGCTGACCAACCATCTCGACATGGATGCCGTGGGCCGCTTCTGCCTGGGTCGCTACAGCCGCGGCATGACGCCGGAGCAGAAGACGGAATACGACAAGCTGTTCGAGGACTATATGGTGAAAGTCTACGCCCAGCTGCTGTCGCAATATAACGGCGAGACGCTGGACGTGCGCGACGGCGCCAGGGCTGCCGGCAGCGAGACCATCGTGGACTCGCAGATCAATCGGACGAACGGTCCGCCGATCCGCGTCGAGTGGAAGACGCACCAGAAAGACAGCAAGCCGCTGGTGACCGACGTGATCGTGGAAGGCGTGTCGATGGCCTTCACGCAGCGCCAGCAGTTCGAGTCGGTGATCCAGAACAATGGCGGCAAGATCGATGCCCTGTTCGCCGCCATGAAGAAGCAGATCGCCGGCCGCCGCTGAGCCGCACCCCCACCGACACAAAAAAGCCAGCCGTCGCAAAACGGCTGGCTTTTTTTAATTTGAGCCCTGCTTACGCGGTCAGGGCCGGCGTGGCAGTGAGTTCCAGCGCGTAGCCGGCCGAGCGCACGGTGCGGATCACATCCGCCTCGCCATTGCCGTTCAGGGCTTTGCGCAGGCGACGGATATGCACATCGACAGTGCGCTGCTCGACATAGATGTCGCGGCCCCAGACGGCATCCAGCAACTGATCGCGCGACAGCACGCGGCCGGGATGCTCCAGGAAATAGCGCAGCAGGCGGAATTCCGTCGGACCGAGATGCACGTCGCGGCCGTTGCGCGTCACCTTATGGGTGGCGACATCCATCACCAGACCGCCATAAGTGAGCACCTCTTCCGCCAGTGCCGGGCGGATGCGGCGTAGCACCGCGCGGATACGCGCCAGCAGCTCGCTGGGCGAAAACGGCTTGGCGATATAATCGTCCGCACCAGCATCCAGACCGCGCACCCGGTCGGCCTCTTCGCCACGCGCCGTCAGCATGATGATCGGCACGTTACGGGCATTGGGATCGCGGCGCAGCTGGCGGCAGACTTCCAGGCCGGAGAGGCGCGGCAGCATCCAGTCCAGCAGGATCAGGTCCGGCATATGCTCGGCCACCTTCAGCAGGGCCTGCTCGCCGTCCATCGCCTCGTCGACGGTGTAGTTTTCCTTCTCAAGGTTATACCGCAGCAGCGCCAGCAGCGCCGCTTCGT
>JAEYSS010000098.1 GCA_023434425.1 Pseudomonadota bacterium
AAAGTTAGACCCTCACCCCAACCCTCTCCCGCAAGCGGGAGAGGGAGGGCCCCGCCGCGCAGCGGTGGGAGGGTGAGGGTGTGGCGGCCGCTTAAACCCCCCAATCCGGATCGGGGATCGTCAGAAACACCTTGCGCAGGCCTTCGCCCCACAGGCCGCGGATGCTGGCGAAGTAGGGTTCCTGGTCGGTGATGCGTTTTTTCAGCGCAAACTTCAGGGCGTCCTTCGGCAGGATCGCCAGATCCAGCGGCAGGCCGACCGAGATATTCGAGCGCAGCGTGGAATCCATCGAAACCAGGGCGCATTTCGCCGCCTGCACCAGCGGCGTCGCCGGCGTGATCACGCGGTCGAGAATCGGCTTGCCGTATTTGATTTCGCCGATCTGCAGAAACGGCGTGTCTTCGGTCGCCTTGATGAAATTGCCGGCGTAATACAGCAGGTAGAGTTCATGCGGCTTAGCACCGATCTGGCCGCCGAGCAGCATCGAGAGGCTGGGTTCGACCCCCTGTTCCTTGAGCCCTTCGCCATCGCGCCGCGCCACCTCGCGGATGGCGGCGCCGACCATGCCGGCGGCCTCGAACATGCTGGTTGCCTGCATCAGGTCGCAGGCCTCGCCGTCGGCGTCGGTGAAGCCCTCCTTCAGCAGGGTGACGACCGACTGGCTGAGCGACAGATTGCCGGCCGTGGTCAGCACCAGGGCACGGTCGCCGTCCCTCTGCCAGCTATGCATCTTGCCGAAGGTGGAGATCGAATCGACGCCGGCATTGGTGCGGCTGTCGGACAGCATGACGATGCCGTCATTCAGCAGAAGGCCGACACAGTAGGTCATGGACGCCGCCCCGACAGAGTGAAACTGCCGGCATCAAAGCGCGGGGGCGACAATACGGTCAAGGCATTTAGGAAATTGTCGTCGTTCCTGCGAAAGCGGGAACCCAGTCCGGCCGTCGTTCTGGATCCCCGCTTTCGCGGGGATGACGAAAGGGTTGATACTTACCAGATCCCGAACCAGCTGCCCCAGCCGTGGATCACGCCGATGGGGAAGAAGATCGCGCCGGCGATCAGAAAGCCCCATTCATTCTGCGTGAAGCACACGTAAAGATGCGTCACCCAGCCGGCGAAGCTGAGGCCGATGACGAGTGTGGCGGCAATGGCGAAACGCCTGAGGAAATCGAACATGGCAGTCTCCTGCCATGCCTAACGTCCCAGATCAGGCTTAGTTCGGCTGCATGAAATCGCGGGCGATGGCCGCGCCCAGCTCGATATTGCTGTCGATGATATTGGTCAGGTATTCGTGCAGGCCATCGGTGAAGATCGTGTCGATCTGGTCGTAGCGCAGCTTCAGCAGCATGCTCTCGGCCAGCCGCACCGAGGGGTAGTCACGGCGGTAGCTTTCGCGCAGATACTGCAGGATCTGCACGATCTCGGCGAAGCAGGCATGCAGGCTGCGCGGGAAATCCTCGCGCAGCACCAGCAGCTCGGCGACTTTCAGCGGCCGGATGCTGTCGCGGTAGATCTGGCGGTAGATGCGGAAGGCCGAGACCGAGCGCAGCAACGCGCCCCACTGGTAGTAATCCACCGCACCGCCGATATCGGCCGCGGACGGCAGCAGCACGTGGTATTTCACGTCGAGGATGCGCGCCGTCGAATCCGCGCGTTCCAGCAGCGTGCCAAGCCGCATGAAGCGGTAGGCGTCGTCGCGCTGCATGGTGCCTTCGGCGACGCCACGGAACAGCTGGCTGCGTTCGCGCACCCAGTCGAAGAAGGCCGAGAAACCGTCGGCCTCCACCTTGGCCATCGAGAAGGTGCGCATCTCCAGCCAGGCGGCATTGATGCTTTCCCAGGCTTCCGAAGTGATCTGCGCCCGCATGGCGCGCGCATTCTCGCGGCCGGCCTTGAGGCAGGCATGGATCGAGGAGGGGTTGTCGGGCGCAAACGCCAGGAAATCGATCACAGCTCTGCGCGTCGCCGGCCCGCCATGCAGCGCGAACGACTTGTCGCAGCCGGCGATGATCAGCGCGGCTTCCCATTCGTCGTTGCGGCCGACCGACCCGTGCGTCGACTGCATGCTCATGCGATGCGCCACGCCGAGAATGCGCGCCATGGCCTCCGCGCGTTCGACATAGCGGTTGAGCCAGTAGAGATTGTCGGCGGCGCGGCTCAGCATGACTGCGCCCCGCTTCTTTTGTCATGCGCGGACTTGATCCGCGCATCCCATTTCAAAACGGCGGCAAAAAAATGGGGCCCTCGGGTCAAGCCCGAGGGTGACGGAACTCCTTTAGTGGCGGTGCGGCTGAGCATCAGTCGTCCTCGCCGGCCTTGATGTCATCGGGCTCGTCGTCCTCCAGCACCCAGGTATCCTTGGTGCCGCCGCCCTGGCTGGAATTCACCACCAGCGAGCCTTCGCGCAAGGCCACGCGGGTCAGACCACCGGGAACGACGCGCATGGTCTCGCCCGACAGCACGAAGGGCCGCAGGTCGACATGGCGCGGCGCGATGCCGCTTTCGACAAAGGTCGGACAGGTGCTGAGCGCCAGGGTGGGCTGCGCGATATAGGCTTCCGGTTTCGCCACGATCTTGGCGCGGAAGGTCTCGATCTCGGCCGCAGAGGATTTCGGCCCGACCAGCATGCCGTAGCCGCCCGAGCCGTGCACTTCCTTCACCACCAGCTCCGGCAGGTGTTCCAGCGTGTATTTCAGGTCGTCCGGCCGGCGCAGAACATACGTGGGCACATTGGCCAGGATCGGCTCCTCGCCGAGATAGAAGCGCACCATGTCGGGCACGTAAGGATAAATCGACTTGTCGTCGGCGACGCCGGTGCCGACGGCATTCGACAGCGTGATATTGCCGGCCTTGTAGGCGCCGAAAATGCCGGGCACGCCGATCATCGAATCCTTGCGGAAGACTTTCGGATCGAGGAAGTCGTCGTCCAGCCGGCGATACAGCACATCGACGCGCTTCAGTCCGCCGACCGTGCGCATGTAGACGATGTCGTCCTTCACCACGAGATCGCCGCCCTCGACCAGCTCGATACCCATCTGCTCGGCGAGGAAGACATGTTCGAAATAGGCCGAGTTGTAGACGCCGGGTGTGAGCAGCGCCACGGTGGGCTCGTCTTCGCAGTTCGGCGGCGCACTGTCGCGCAGGGTCTGCAGCAGCGCATCGGGATAATGGCCGACCGGCGCCACGCGCACCTGCGCGAACAGATCCGGGAACAGGCGCATCATCGCCTCGCGGTTCTCCAGCATGTAGGAGACGCCCGACGGCGTGCGGCAGTTGTCTTCCAGCACGTAGAATTCGTTTTCCGCCGTGCGCACCAGATCGATGCCGGCGATATGCGTATAGGTCTGGCGCGCGATGGTGACGTCGCGCATATGGTTCACGTAAGCGGCGTTTTTGAGGATCAGGTCTTCCGGGATGGTGCCGGCGCGCAGGATTTCGCGCTTGTGGTAGATGTCATCCAGAAATGCGTTGAGCGCCTTGACGCGCTGCTTCAGGCCGCGCCGCAGCCGCTTCCATTCCTTCGCCGCGATAATCCGCGGCACGATATCGAAGGGGATCAGGCGTTCGGTATCGCCGCCCTCGCCATAGACGGCAAACGTAATACCGAGCCGGCGGAACAGCAGGTCGGCTTCCTGGCGGCGGCGGGCCAGCATGTCGGAGGGTGCCGCGTCGAGCCAGCGCTTGTAGTCGCGGTAGGGCGCGCGGACACCTTGGCTTTGCGACTGGCCGGACGGACCCTGGGTCTGCGTCTGGCTGGCGGGGCCTAAATCCATCTCGTCGAATGCGGTCAAGGTCAGAGTCTCCGCGACGAGAACGTGCGAGGGCGGGTTCCGTTCGATTTAATCGGAAAAAGGGCGGAGAGAAAAGCGGATTGCGTGGACCGGACGGGCCCTTCGCACAAGGTCGGGAGAAGAAGCAACCCGGGCCGGCGGGTGGGAATGCCGGCCCGGATGCCTTCGCGTACCCCTGTTACTGCACCGTCTCGCCGTGCAGGTTCAGGTCGAGACCATCGCGCTCGGTGGCCTCATCGACGCGCAGACCGATGGTCCAGTCGATGATCTTCAGGATGATCATCGACACGATCGCCGTGAAGACGATGGTGATGACCACACCGTAGATCTGGGTCAGAACCTGGCCGGCATTGCCGTCGATCAGGCCGAGCGGCGCGTCCTTGCCGGCAATTGCCGCCTTGGCGAACACGCCGGTCAGCACCGCGCCGACGATGCCGCCGACGCCATGCACGCCCCAGACATCGAGGCTGTCGTCGTAGCCGAGCGCATTCTTCACCGTGGTGGAGGCCACGAAGCAGATGATGCCGGCAACGATGCCGATGATCAGCGCGCCCATCGGGTCGACGAAACCGGCCGCCGGGGTGATGGCGACGAGGCCGCCGACCGCACCGGAGACGACGCCGAGCACGCTGGGCTTGCCGCGGGCCAGCCACTCCGAGAACATCCAGGCCAGCGCAGCACCGGCCGTGGCGATCTGGGTGACCAGCATGGCCATGCCGGCATTGGCGGTGGCGCCGGCCGCGGAGCCGGCATTGAAGCCGAACCAGCCGACCCACAGCAGCGAGGCGCCGATGATCGACAGCGTCAGGTTATGCGGCGCATGGGCCACCTTGCCGTAGCCATGGCGCTTGCCGAGCACGAGGCAGGCGACCAGGCCGGCCACGCCGGCATTGATATGCACCACGGTGCCGCCGGCGAAGTCGAGCACGCCCATCTCGCCCATCAGACCGCCGCCCCAGACCATATGGGCGACCGGCGCGTAGACGAAGATCAGCCACAGACCCATGAACCACAGCAGGGCCGAGAATTTCATGCGGTCGGCGAAGGCGCCGGTGATCAGCGCCGGGGTGATGATGGCGAAGGTCATCTGGAAGGTCACGAAGACGGTTTCCGGAATGGTCTTGGCCAGATCGTTGACGCTGTCGATGGCGACGCCCGAGAGGAACAGGTTGCCGAAGCCGCCGATGATCGCGTTGCCTTCCGAGAAGACCAGGCTGTAACCGACCACCATCCAGAGGATCGAGACCAGGCAGGTGATGGCGAAGCTCTGCATCATGATGGTGAGCACATTCTGCTTGCGCACCATGCCGCCGTAGAAGAGGGCGAGGCCCGGGATGGTCATGAGCAGGACCAGTGCGGTCGAGGTCAGCATCCAGGCGGTGTCGCCGGTATCGAGCTTCGGCGCTTCGGCCGCAGCCTGGGCGAAGCCGAGCGAGGGAATCATGGCGAACAGCGCGGCCAGCACCAGGCCGAACAGCACATAGCTGAGCCAGCCGGGCTGTCGCTGCTGTTGGGCCATCTTGGCCGTCGAGACGGTGGAGAGTTGCATGACGTTTTAATCCTCCTGTCAGGGAAGGCCGCGCCAGTTTCCGGTCCGGGCCAGGATGAGTCCCAACTTGGGATGTCTCCCGGCTGCCGGCAGACCAGACCCGGTTCCCCCCATTGAGAATCCCGGACAAGGCCCACCCCTGGCGCATACCTCTGACCACGGAGTTACAAGAACCGTGCCAGCTGGTTGCAGTGCAGTATTGAGGTCGGAATCGGGGAATCAGCCCAACAGCTTGGCCGTTCCGGCGACACTCAGCAGGAGCCGTGATGAAACTTTAGGCGAAAGTGCGCTGTCTGGTGCTTTTTTAGGCCGGATTCTGCGCGGGCAGGGCTGCCGCCCGGCTCGGACTCAGTCCTGGGGCTTAAAATCGAGCGCCACGCCGTTGATGCAGTAGCGCAGGCCGGTCGGTGCCGGACCGTCCTCGAAGACATGGCCAAGATGGCCCTGGCATTTGGCGCAGTGGACCTCGACGCGGCGCATGCCGTGGCTGGTATCGACGCTGGCGGCGACATTGTCGGCCACCGGGGCATAGAAGCTCGGCCAGCCGCTGCCGCTATCGTATTTGGTGTCGGAGGAAAACACCTCGGTGCCGCAGCCGGCGCAGTAATACTGACCTTTGCGTTTTTCCCGGTTCAGCTCGCTGGAGCCCGGCCGTTCGGTGCCGTGACCCCGCAGCACGCGCTCGGCTTCGGGGGAGAGGGATTTGGTGTCGGTCATGGCCGTTCCTCCTTCGCTGGCGACAAGCTAGCGCTCTGCGTCTCTGCTTCAACCGCCGCACGCACCACCCGGTTGCGGCCCTGCTGCTTGGCGCGGTAGAGCGCGGCATCGGCCTGCTGCATCCAGTCGTCGATCTGCTGGCCATTGCCGAGCGGGGCCAGCCCGATGCTGACCGTCACGGATGCTGCATCGGGCATGGCGGCGGCAGCGATCCGCGCCCGCAGGTCTTCCGCGACTGTTTGTGCAGAACTTAAATCTGTATCGGGGAGCA
>JAEYSS010000154.1 GCA_023434425.1 Pseudomonadota bacterium
GCATCGGGTGACATGCCGGGGCGGCCATCGGTGTAGAAGCGGACCAGATCCTGGATCGCGGCGGCATACCCGGCTTTCGCCGAGCGTTCGAGCCAGCGCAGCTCTTCCTTCGGATCGATGCCGACACCATCGCCGCTGTTATAGCGCGTCGCGAGGATATAGGCCTCGGCCGGGTCGCCGAGTTCTGCTGCCTTGCGACCTGCGCGCAGGGCCTGCGTCTTGTCCTTCATGTAGCGATAGCAGTCGGCCAGCAGCGTCCAGGCCTTCAGGTTGCCGGGCTCGTCGGCCACGGCAAGTTCCAGCTCCTGCGCCGCCTTGGGGTACTCGTTGATCAGGGCGGCGAAACCGGCATAGCGGTAGCGATAGGCCGGCGCGCCTTTCGATACAGCGATGGCCTCGCGGAGCGATTGCAGACCCTCGGTATAAAACCCACTGGCAAAATAGGCATGGCCGAGCAGGGCATGCAGTTCCGGGTTATGCGGATCGGCTGCTATGGCCTTCTGACAGGCCTTGGTGAGTCCGCGCTGCGCTTCGTCGCGACAGGTCGCAGCGTAATCCTGCGCGCTGGCACCCGAACTGGCAAACAGGACCGGCAACAGGAGCAGCGGCAGAAGCCGGGCCGCTGTCATTCCTGTGCGCACGGCTACAGCCTGGCCCGGATATCGGCGGCCTGTTTGGCAATGACCTCGTGATCGCCCGGCGACAGGCTCCAGTTCAGTTTGGCATTGTCGCCCAGCCGGCGCGGGAGCACATGCAGGTGATAGTGCTGGACCGATTGTGCGGCGCCCGGCCCGTTGGCCTGCACGATATTGACACCGTCATTCGGCACTGCATCGACGACAGCGGCGGCGATTTTCTTCGCGGTACGGGCCACGGCAGCAACGCTGTCGTCACTTGCCTCGTGCAGATTGGCGTAGTGCCCTTTGCTCAGCACCAGCGCATGGCCGTGGTTGAACGGGTTGATATCCATGATGGCAAAGGTCAGGTCATCCTCGTAGAGCCTGAAGCTCGGCGCTTCGCCCTTGACGATTTTACAGAAGATGCAGCCGCCGTCCTGCGGTAGTCCCGCCATGTCAGTACCCTCCCAAGCTTGCCCGATGTTACCCCGGGTGCAGAAGATAGACTATTCGCTTTCCTCTGCCGGCGTCACCTGACGAAAGGGTGAGTGCTGGTCGAGTGCGGCGATCATGCCGGTCATATAGGCGCGCTCTTCCGTCAGAAAGCGCGCAACGGCCTGCTGGAAGGCGGGCTCGGCCAGCCAGTGGACCGAGTAGATCGGCACGGGCAGGTAGCCGCGCGCCAGCTTGTGCTCGCCCTGCGCGCCAGCTTCGACCCGGTTCAGGCCATGGCGGATGGCGTAGTCAATGGCCTGGTAGTAGCAGCATTCGAAATGCAGGAACGGATGCTGCTCAATGCAGCCCCAGTTGCGGCCGTACAGCGTGTCGCGGCCCAGCATATTCCAGGCGCCGGCGATCCAGCGGCCTTCGCGCCGCGCCATGACCAGCACCACGCGATCTGCCATCGTTTCATGCAGGCGGCGGAAGAAGTCGCGGTTCAGATAGGGACGGCCCCATTTGCGGCTGCCGGTATCCGTGTAGAACTCGAAAAAGGCATCCCAGTGCTCATGCGTGAGCGCGTCGCCCTGCAGGGCGTGAAGCTCGATGCCGCGGTCGACAGCCTCCCGGCGCTCTTTGCGGATTGCCTTGCGCTTGCGCGCGGTGAGCTGCGTCAGAAATGCCTCGAAATCGGCATAATCATCGTTCTGCCAGTGAAACTGCTCGCCAATGCGCAGCAGCATGCCGCGGCCCTCGGCCCAGGCGGCTTCCGTTTCACCCAGAAAGTTTACATGGAATGACGACAGCCCGTACCTGAGGGTGGTGTCTCGCGCGCCCTGTAACAAAGCGGTTGCGACCCTTTCGAAGTCGGAACCCGGTGCGACCAGAAAGCGCGGGCCGGTCACGGGCGAGAAGGGCACGGCCGACAGCAGCTTGGGATAATATTGACCGCCGGCGCGCGCATAGGCCTCGGCCCAGCCGTGGTCGAATATATACTCGCCCTGGCTATGCCCCTTGATGTAGAGCGGGAGCAGACCGATCACGGCGCCATCGCTGCCTTCGGCGACCAGATGCGCTGGCTGCCAGCCGGTACGGGGTGAGACGCAACGCGACTGCTCAAGCGCATCGAGGAAGGCATGGGCGACAAACGGGTTGTCGCCACCTGCGCAACGGTCCCAGTCCGCTGCCGGCAGATCGGCAACCTGCGTCAGCGCCCGAACGGTGATTTTGCTTGCTGACCCGGTTGCGCGACCCGTCATGCTGTCGTCGACAGATCCTCGAAGATCACATTATCGGCATGTGCCGCGGCGCGGGCACGCTCTCCCGGTGTGCGGACGGTCCAGCTCAGGAGCGGCAGGCCGCGCCGCCGTGCCGCCGCGGTGATCTCGGAGGGCAGATCACGTACGTCGTAGGCGAGGAAATCGGGATTGCCGTAACCGGTCATCAGGGCTCGTTTCAATTGCAGCCTGGTGAACCAGCTAAGGCCTTTGGTCATATTTGCAAGATCGGTCGAGATCTGCCCGCGCACGATCTGTGGGGCGTTTTTCTCGAACCACTTCACGGTGCGAGGATTGAACGACTGGATCACGAAGGGGCCGGGATAGTGCTGCAGCATCCGCGCCACGCTGCTTTCCAGCGGTCCGACCGGCTCGCCCTTGTCCTTCTTGATTTCCACCACCAGCGGCACGGTGCCCTGCACAAGGTCGAGCAGGTCGCGGAAGCTCGGCACGGTTTCCTCGGTGCCAAGCAGCTTGAGCGGTTTGAGGTCGGCCAGCGGCATCTGGCACACGACGCCGTCCCGGCCACAGAGCCGCGTCAGGTCTGGATCATGGAACACCACCACCTGCTTGTCGCCGGTGATGCGGACATCGGTTTCGATGGCATAGCCCGCTTCCATCGCCTTGCGGAAGGCCAGCAGCGAATTCTCAGGGACACCCTTGGCGATGTCGTGCAGGCCACGATGTGCCACCGGAGTCCTGGTCAGCCATTTCGGAATGTCGAGGCGCGGCATGTCAGACTCTCAATGCAGCAGGAATACAGCATCGGCCTCGAAGGCGATGTTGAGCGGAAGCGATGGCGCCGTCGTGACGGCCCGGGCAGGCAGGTTATCGACGCCGAAAAGATCGGCGAAGAGGTCGGTCACGCCGTTGGCGACGGTATGCGCCTCACTGAAGTCCGGTCCGGCATTTACCAGTCCCAGAACCTTGACGCAGCGCGCGATGCGGTCGAGATCGCCATCGCAGGCCGTGTTCATATGTGCCAGCAGGTTGAGGGCGGTCAACTGAGCTGCGGCGTACCCCTGCTCAACGCTGAGATCGCCACCAACTTTTCCGGTATGCCGGACGTCCTTACCCCAGGTCGGGCCGACGCCAGCGACATGCACCAGTTTGCCCACTGTTACGAACCCGACATAGGTGGCCACCGGCACGGGGGCCGGTGGAAGCACCAGCCCCTTGGCCTGCAATCGGATGGCGACCTGACCTCTCATCGGATCAGGCGATCTCAAAGATCGCATCGACCTCGACGGATACGCCGCGCGGCAGCGACACGGCGCCAACCGCGAAACGCGCATGCTTGCCGGCATCGCCGAACACTTCGACCATCAGATCGGATGCACCGTTGACCACTTGCGGATGTTCGATGAAATCCGGCATGCAGTTGACGAATCCGCCGACTTTCACGCAGCGCTTCACGCGGTCCAGGCTGCCGCCAAGGGCGGCGCGGGCCTGCGAGATGATGTTCAGCCCGCAGAGGCGGGCCGCCTGCTTGCCAGTCTCCACGTCGATGTCGGCGCCCAGCTTGCCCAGATAGCGAAGCTCGCCGTTGAATATTGTGATCTGGCCGGCCACGAACAGCAGGTTTCCTGCGATCACGGTCGGCACGTAGTTGGCGGCCGGTGCGGCCGGGTTCGGCAGTTCGATCTTGAGGGTGGCGAGACGGGCGTCGTGGCTCATTGGTGCGATCCTGAGTTTTGACAGTAGGGATACTGTCTAGCCCGGATGGCGCGGCGCTGGCAACGCATCAGCCCCGACGGTCAGTGCTCGCGGCGGCCCTGTTTTCGAGTGTACATGGCGCGATCGCAGTCGCGCAGCAGGGTCGGCAGGTCGGCGCCGCCCTCATAGCCGGACAGGCCGTAGCTGATCCCGACCGGAATCAGAGCATCGCCAAAGCGCAGCGGCTGTTTTTCCACGCGGGCGGCCAGTTCGGAGAGGCGGGCCTCGGCCTGCTCCCGCGTGGCGCCGGGCATGGCCAGCACGAATTCGTCGCCATGCAGGCGGGCGAGGCAGTCGGTGGCGCGGGCGGCGGGGCGCAGGCGCAGGGCGATCTGGCACAATACGGCGTCGCCGGCGGCATGCCCGTGACGGTCGTTGATGGCTTTGAAACGGTCGAGATCGAGGAAGGCGAGCGTGCCGCCGTGACCGTCGCGGCCGGCCCGGGCCAGGTCGCCCGCCATGAAGCTTTCGAAGGCGCGGCGATTGGGCAGGCCGGTCAGTTCGTCCGTGGTGGAGAGGGCTTCCAGTTCGGCAATGCGCGCCGCCTGGTCGATCAGACGCTGCTCGCTCTCGGCGGCGGCCGTCAGGATCTGCTCCACCAGGCCGCGTTTTATCGGATCCGGGTCGCGGCGCAGCGCCAGGCGCAGGCGCAACACCAGGCTGGCAAAGCCGGTGGACAGCGGCGCTGTTGCAGCCTGACCAGCCAGGGCGGTCAGGGGCCATTCGGAAAGTCGTGTGTCGTTTGCGGGCATCATGGCACTGGTTCCTCAGGCCTTACAAAGCAAGGCATATGCCAGAGGAAAAATCCCGGAAAACAGGGTTTATCTTGTTTTGTGTCGAGGCAGATTTTGCCGCCTTCGCAAGGGCTTACCGTTAACTGGATGGCGGAAATCGGGCACTGGCGGCTAGAGCGGATAGGGCGCTGGCCGGCCCTGCAGCACGGCATCGATGTTGTCGAGCGCCATGAATCCCATCCGGTCCCGGGTTTCGATCGTCGCGCTGCCGAGATGTGGCAGCAGATAGGCGTTGGGCAGGGCGAGATAGGCGGGATGCAACTGCGGTTCACCGGCAAAGACATCCAGCCCGGCTGCGCGCAGCCGGCCGGATTTCAGGGCGGCGATCAGCGCGGCATCGTCCACCATGTCGCCGCGGGCGGTGTTCACCACGATGGCGCCAGCCGGCAGGCGGGCAATCGTCCCGGCATTCAGGATATGGCGGGTTTCAGGCGTGGAGGGAGCGTTGATCGACAGGATGTCGCTGACCGCCAGCAGGTCATCGAGCGTCTCGTGGAAGACCGCGCCCCGTTCCTCAGCCACCGGCAGGCGGCGACGGTTGTGATAGTGGATTTGCAGACCGAAGGCGCGGGCCCGATCCGCCACGGCCTGGCCGATGCGGCCCATACCGAAGATTCCCAGCTGTTTGCCGCTGAAATCGACCCCCAGCAGCATGGTCGAGGTCCAGCCCCGCCATTCCCCCTGCCGTACCATCTGCTGCGCTTCGTAACTCCGCCGGGCAGCGCCCAGCATCAGCAGCATAGCGATATTGGCCGTTGCTTCGGTCATGGCGCCCGGCGTGTTCGCCGCCACAATGCCCCGCGCGCGACAGGCGGCGACATCGATATGCTCGTAGCCGACAGAGAATGTCGAAATCACCTTCAGTCGTGACGGCAGACGCCCGACCAGAGCCGCCGTGATCTTCTCCGAGGTGCAGATCAGCATCGCATCGGCATCGGCCGCACGGGCAGCCAGTTCGTCGGGCGTATAGAGCCGGTCGACCGGATTGAGGCGGGCGTCGTAGTCCCGTGTCAGCCGGGCTTCGACGGCGGGCGGCAACATACGGGTTACGAAAACAGTGGGGCGGCTCATGCAACCTCCAATCCGGGTCTTGTCTGGCCCGATTCCATCTCGTCGGGGCCGGTCGGTTTCATTTCAACCGGGCCGGCGCTATTCTTAATCACATATGTCGCTATCAGCTACAGACAGGCATGGCCGCAGAATGATGGCCCGAACCGGATCGGATGCGCGCATCGGCGCCCTGCTGCGCCGGACACTGCTGCCCGCCGTTCTGCTGCTCGCGGTGATCTTCCTGCCTGTGACGACAACCCATGCCGTCGACGGCGACCTGCAGGCAGTGGCGCGCAATCTGGCGAGCCACCGCGCTCTCTACACGCTCTCGGTCGCACGGCTGGATCCGCGCAACTATCGCCATGGCATTGCCGGCGGGCTCAGTCTGGAATTCGTGCATGCCTGCGATGGTTATGTGCTGAATCAGCGCTTTGTGATCGAAACCACGACGGACGATGGCACCATCCTCAACAACATGGTGCTGAATTCCTGGGAGTCGCTGGACGGTAAAAGCTTTCGCTTCAAGATGCGCGACGAAGTGAATGGCGATGTCGAGCAGGAACTGAAAGGCGAAGGCAAGCTCAGCAGCAGGGGCGGTGGCGTGCACTTCACGCTGCCGGAGGATACGGATCTGGACCTGCCGCCGATGACCATGTTCCCCACCGAACATACCGTGCGTCTGCTGGCGCTGGCGCGCAGCGGCGGCAACTGGCTGCAGGCCGGCATCTATGACGGAGCTTCGGCCGATGCCTACAGCGAAGTTGGTGGATTCATCGGTGCTGAGTTGCCGGTGGAAAGTGGCAGCAATCCGGTTGTGGCGTCGCTGAAAGGCCAGCGTTCGTGGCGCATCCGCCTGGCCTACTTCACCTCGGACAAGGCGCAGGACACGCCGGACTATGAAATTGCCTACCGCCTGTACGAAAATGGCGTCGCCGACGATATCGTGTTCGATTACGGCGATTATGCGATCCGGGCCACGCTGAAACTGCTCGAACTCAAGCCGCGCGACGGCTGCTGAACTATTCCGCCGGCCAGAGCCAGGCCGCGCCACGCACCCCGGAACTGTCACCATGACGGTTCTTTACCAGCGGTGTGGCGACCGTGTCGGAAAAGACAAAGGCGCCCCAGAGTTTCGGCACATTGCGGTAGAGCCTGTCCTGGTTCGACATGCCGCCGCCCAGCACGACGATATCGGGATCGAGGACATTGACGATCGCCGCCAGACCGCGCGCCAACCGATGTTCGTAGCGCTGTACAGCTGCTTCGGCCTGCACATCGCCGGCTTCGGCGGCCGCTACGATATCGGCGCCCTTGAGATCGCGGCCGGTCTGCTCGCGGAAATCGCGCTCCAGCCCGGTACCGGCCATGTATGTTTCCTGACAACCAAATTTACCACAGTAGCATTTCGGGCCTGGCGACTCGTCTGGCAGAGGCCAGGGCAACGGATTGTGGCCCCATTCTCCGGCAATCGAATTGGGGCCGCTCACGATGCGGCCATCCACCACGATGCCGGACCCGCAGCCGGTGCCAAGAATGACGCCGAAGACAACGCCATGTCCTGCACCTGCGCCGTCGCTGGCCTCTGAGAGTGCGAAGCAGTTTGCGTCATTGGCCAGTCGCACGGGCCTTCCGGTGGCCTCGGCAAGATCACGATCCAGCGGGTGGCCGATCAGCCAGACCGAGTTGGCATTTTTGATCAGGCCGGTTGCGGGCGAGATCGTGCCGGGAATGCCGACTCCGACAGGGCCGGTCGTTCCGGCTTCCCTTTCCACCGCCTGCGTAAGATCGCGCAGGGCCGCGACGGTTGCGCGATAGTCGCCACGGGGCGCAGGGACACGCCGGCGCACCCGGATCGTGCCGTCGCCCTCAAGTGCGATAGCCTCAATCTTGGTGCCGCCAAGGTCGATGCCGATTCGAATTCCCGTCATCTTGCGGTCGGCGACGATGGCGTGAGCAGGGTGTGGATATGCGTCAGCATGTCCGGCCAGGTCTCGGCGCGATGGTGACAGTCGGGCGCCGGTCCGAGCAGGGCTGCCAGGCGCGTATCGGCGATGTAGTGCAACCGATGTACGGCCGGTGCCATGTCGGCCACGGATTTGTGATTGTGCGGAATATCGTCGATGAATACCGCCGGGCCCGCCGTCTGCTTCAGCAAGGCGACCACCGCCGGGCCTTTGGGGCCGGTATTGGCGATCAGCGGAAAAGCCATGCCGTGGCGGGCCAGGGCGCGGATACGTGCCGCGCGCGCCGGCATCGGCACATTGCTGAGGACGACAATCTGCGCCGACCGACTGAGTTCAGCCAGGGCCTGCGGGGCACCGTCCACCGGGTCCAGATCCTCGGTGGCGTCGGCGAAGAACCGCTGCAGCAGCGGATGGAGGATTTCCGCAGCGACAGGGGCATTATCCCGCCGCTGGCGGATATTGCCGTGCAGAGCGTAGGACGCCCAGTCGAAATACAGGTCGCGGCTTTCCAGGAAGCGCTCCAGTCCGCGCATGAAATAGAAGAGGACTTCGTCGGCATCCACAATCAGCAGCGGCTTACCACGCGTCAGGGCGAGGCTGGCGAGTTGCTCGGCTACCGGGGCGGGAAGCTGTGTCGGATCAGGGGATTTTGTGCTCATCGGCTGCTGGAATGTCATGGTAAACGGCTTGGCCCGGCCGGTGGGGAATGCTACAAAATACTGGATACGCAGGGAAAACGGCGCGTACGACCGCCGATACTATCCGGGGACCGGGGCTGATGAGCAAGACTGTACTGATCGTCGAGGACAACGAGCTCAATATGAAGTTGTTCCACGACCTGCTGGACGCCCATGGCTACCAGACCCTGCAGACCAAGGATGGTATGGAGGCCCTGGCCATGGTGCGCAAGCACCGGCCCGACCTGATCCTGATGGACATCCAGCTGCCCGAAGTATCCGGCCTGGAAGTGATCAAGTGGATCAAGGAAGACGACAACCTGCGCAGCATCCCGGTGGTGGCTGTGACCGCGTTCGCCATGAAAGGCGACGAGGAAAAGATGCGCGAGGGTGGTTGCGACGCCTATATCGCCAAGCCCATCTCCGTCGGCAAATTCATCGAGACTGTGAAGCAGTTCCTCGATCCGAAGGCCTGAAATTTAGCGCCCGAGTGATCCGATGACCGCACGCATTCTGGTCGTCGATGACATCCGCACCAACATCAAGGTGCTGGAAGCCAAACTGACCAGCGAATATTACGAGGTGATCGCGGCCAGTAACGGCCCGGAGGCGCTCGAGTCCGCCGTCAGCCAGAAACCCGACCTGATTCTGCTCGACGTGATGATGCCGGGCATGGACGGCTTTGAAGTCTGTCGCCGGCTGAAGGCTAATCCCGAAACCGCGCATGTCCCTGTCATCATGGTGACCGCGCTTGGCGATCCGGAAGACCGCGTGCAGGGACTGAGCGCCGGCGCCGACGATTTCCTCACCAAACCGGTCGACGACACGGCGATGTTCGCACGTGTGCGCTCGCTGCTGCGCGTCAAGCTGATGCTGGACGAGTTGCGGATGCGCGAGCGTACGTCCGCCTCGCTGGGTGTGATTTCGCCGCCGGTGCCAAGCCTGAATGAAGATTATGCCGCCGCGCAGATTCTGCTGGTGGAAGACAACCCGCGCGATCAGGTGCGTCTGCAGCGCATGATCGAGGGCCAGTTCCGCACCGAAATGACGGCGGACGGCGTAGATGCACTGAACCGTGCCCGTCAGGTCGAATACGATTCTGTGGTGGTCAGCCTCAGCCTGCAGAACCCAGATGGTTTGCGGCTTTGCTCGCAGTTCCGCACCACCGAGGAAACCCGCAACGTCCCGATCCTGCTGCTGGTGGGGCCGGACGATCAGAAGCAGCTGGTGAAAGGCCTGGAGATCGGCGTCACCGACTACGTGGTGCGACCGATTGACCGCAATGAATTCATCGCCCGCCTGCGTGCCCAGGTGCGGCGCAAGCGATATCAGGACCGTCTGCGCCTGCATTACCAGCAGAGCATGGAAATGGCGGTCACCGATCCGCTGACCGGCCTGTATAATCGCCGCTACATGGCCTCGCATCTGGCCACCCTGCTGGCGCAGAGCGCAAGCCAGCATGGTACGGCCGTGGCGATTCTCGATCTCGATCATTTCAAACTGGTGAACGATACGCATGGCCATCCGGCGGGTGACGACGTGCTGCGAGAGGTCGGCAACCGGATCGTGCGCAACATCCGTGGCATCGACATGGCCTGCCGCTACGGCGGCGAAGAATTCGTCGTGCTGATGCCCGATACCGATCTGGACTCCTCTGAGGTGGTGGCGAACCGCCTGCTGCAGGCGATCGGGGGCAAGACGATCACCACGCGCAGCGCCGGGGAACTGACAGTGACCTGCTCGATCGGCTGCACCTCGTCGCTGGAGAGCGATACCGCCGACAGCCTGCTCAAGCGGGCCGACGATGCGCTCTACGAGGCGAAAAACGGCGGCCGGAACCGCATCGTCTATCGCCAGGCCTGACGACCGGCGCCGCAGAAAGCGAAAAGCCCCGCCAGTGGCGGGGCTTTTGAGTCCGGCAGCCTGAAGCGGCGCTGGGCGCCGCTGGCGCGAAGAACCTTACTTGATTTTGGTTTCCTTGAATTCGACGTGCTTGCGAGCGATCGGGTCGTACTTCTTCAGCGACATCTTCTCGGTCTTCGTACGCGGGTTCTTCTTGGTCACGTAGAAGAAGCCGGTGTCGGCGGTGCTCAGCAGCTTGATCTTGAGGGTAGTCGGCTTGGCCATGACTCGGTTCCAAAAATGCGGTGCGGCTAGGATTGGCGGCGCAGCATAGGGATTCGCGCCCCGATGTCAACGCCTAAGGATTATCCCAGCGGATCATGGGTTTACCTTGGCGGTAACGCCAAAAAGCGGCCCGCTCTGGCATCAAATCGGGCCCCAGCCCGCCGACCATGCCCAGGATGAATTCCGTGATGTCGGCCAACGGCAGTCGCAGGGCGGTTTCCAAGGGACGGAAGGCGAGGTCGAGCAGTTCGCCAGATCCACCCAGAGCAAGCGGCATCCCGGTCACGTCGCGCAGGAAGAAGCGGGCATGGAAGCGGATCGGGCTCTCGACCGGCGTGATTGCCCGACAGAGATAGCGCAGACCGGCGAGGTCCGGCCTGAGCCGGCCGGCCGTAAAGATGCCCAGCGGGATGCCGGTCTCCTCCCAGGTTTCCCGGACCGCAGCAACAGCCATGGGCTTAAGCGATGAATTTATATATTCTAATGGTTTATATGGTAATTCTAATCTGTCGGATAAATCGACGCGACCGCCCGGAAACGCATAGACGTTCGGTAGAAAACGGTGCCTCCCCGCGCGGCGGCCAAGCAGAACTTCGGGGCCGCCGGGGCCTTGCCGGACCAGCACCAGGCTGCCGGCATCGTGGGGAACTGCCGGCCGGGTCATTCCCAGTCCAGCAGGCGCTGGCCGTGCAGCATGTGGTGGAAGGGTACCCGCTGGGCCGGGTCGGAGGCCGATTGCCGGCTCAGCCAGTGTTCCAGATTGGCGATTACATACTGGGTGATCCCGGGCAGCGGCAGGCCCTCGGTATCGGCCTGGGTGACCCAGCTCAGCTTGTCGAGTTCGGCCGAGGGCGTCAGTTCGCCGATCGCCAGTTCGGCTGGGGCGGCAAAGAACCGCGCATCGAATCGGCGAGGCCGGCCGGGCGGCGTGATGGCCCGGCAAATATAAAGGAGTGCCGAGGGGTCCGGAGCCTGGCTGCCGCTGCAGAAATCCGACCAGTTCGACGGGGGCGGTTTGGTCGCCTGAGCCCTGCCGGCGATGCGCAGGCCGCTTTCCTCGAACGTCTCGCGGATCGCCGCCAGCGCCAGCGCGAGGCCTTTGCGGGGGCCGGTGCCGCGGCAGCGCAGCAGCCGCGTGGCGCTGACCGGATTGAGCGGCGAGGCCGGGCGGATACGGTAATCGGTCAGATCGAGGCGGCCACCGGGAAAGACATAGCGGTTCGGCATGAAGGCGCTGGCGCCATGCCGCTCGCCCATCAGCACTTCGAGTTTGCCAGCGCGCCGGCGCCACAGGATCAGTGTCGCGGCATCGCGAACAGGCTGCGGTGACGGCTTGCCCGAGTCGGCGTTTCCCATTGGCGGAGTATAGCGGCTAATGCGGCTCGCTGCCGAAGCCGTGCATGCGACGCGCCCATTGCAGGCCGATGAGCACACCCTTGATGCGGGGCAGCAGCCACAGGCAGAGCAGCACCGTCAGCGGCGGCCACAGCACCATATGTTGCCATTCCGGCGGCTGCAGGCGCTGTTCGAACATCAGCATGAGCGGCACGACGATATGCGCCACGATCAGGATGGTGAAATAGGGCGGGGCGTCGTCAGCACGGTGGCCGTCCATCGCCAGCCCGCAATTCGTGCAGGTCTCCTGGACCTTAAGATAGCGGCCATACATGCGTCCCTGCCCGCAACGCGGGCAGCGCTGTTTCCAGCCGCGCCACATGGCCTCGCCTGTCGGACGTTCGATGAAATCGTCGAGTGACGACCGGTTCACAGCCAACCTTTCCTGCGGAACCACCAGTAAGGCAGGATCGCCGAGGCGATCATCATCAGGATGGCCATGGGATAGCCGAAGCTCCAGCTCAGTTCGGGCATGTGGTGGAAGTTCATGCCGTAGATGCTGGCA
Source organism: Pseudomonadota bacterium (assembly GCA_023434425.1). Taxonomy (GTDB): domain Bacteria; phylum Pseudomonadota; class Alphaproteobacteria; order Ferrovibrionales; family Ferrovibrionaceae; genus Ferrovibrio. Next base: position 12,561 of record JAEYSS010000154.1, read on the forward strand.
ATCAGGGTCGGCGGCAGGAAGACGGTCGCGGCCACAGAGAAGATCTTGATGATCTTGGTCTGCTGGATGTTGATCAGGCCCAGCGTGGCATCGAGCAGGAAGTTGCCCTTATGCGCCAGGAAAGCGGCCTGCTCGTTGAGCGACTGGACGTCCCGCGCCAGCGTCTTCAGCCAGGTGCGGCTTTCCTTGGTGCCGCGCTGCTCGGCCATGGTCAGGGTGAGGAAGGCGATCAGGCGGGTCAGCGACAGCAGGCTGTCCCGGATACGCGAGTTCAGATCCTCAATGTGGCCGAGCTTGCGCACGACTTCCTCGAGGTCGGATTCATCGTCAGGCTCTTCGCCTGGCTTGCGGTCATACCGGAAAATATCTTTCGAGATGGCATCGAGATCACGGCTGCCGTTTTCCAGCACGTCGGCGGCACGATCGATGATCGCGTCGAGAATGCCGCAGAGCGCGGCATCGGGTGAGGCGAGCAGGGCAGGCTGCCGCTGCGCCCGGGCGACGAACTGCCGAAAACTTTGTGGATCTGCATAGCGCAGCGTCACCGTGGCACGGGGCGTGCGCATGAAGGTGACCGCGGTGGTCTGCGGCTGCGGCGTTTCCGACTGATAGAGAATATTTGCCGTCATGAAACTGGCATCGCCCTCGCGATACAGACGGCTGGAGATTTCGATCTCCTGCATCTCCTCGCGCGTCGGCAATTCCATGCCCAGCAGGGTTTCGATCGCCTTTTCTTCGACGTGGCTCGGTTCGAGCAGATCGATCCACACGACGCCTTCGGGAAGCGTCGAGGTTGGGGTAAGCTCGATACGTTGCAGCTGGCCGCCTTGCGGCAGGTAGGCAGTGATCATGCTGGCCGTCCCTGGTGTTCCGGCGCTGACCCGGCGGTGCAGCGCGGCGCCCTTGTAGCCCCGTAAGCCGGGCCTGGGAAGCCCCGAAAACAAGCCTGCGGCGATTTAACGTCAGGGCCCACCCTGCGGCGCGGTTACGGCACTTTTATGGCAATACAGGGCTGGGATTGGGCAGGGCCATGCCGCGGGCCTGCATCACCTTGCGCAGGCGGTCGGGGTAGTCCGAGATCAAGCCATCCACCTTCATGCCGATCTGACGCTCCATCTCGGCCGGATCGTTCACCGTCCAGGGGACCACCTTCAGACCCAGCCCATGCGCTTCGCCGACCAGCTGCGGCGTGACATTGCGCCAGAAGGGCGACCAGACCTGGCCGCCAGCACCTTTGACCAGCGCGGGCGTGGACGGATAGTCGTCTGCATCCAGGCCGCCGAGCCAGGCGCTCGCGCCAGCCTGGCCACGCTGCACATTGTCGTTGTTTCCGCCCTCAATGGTGAGATGCACGCGCGGAATTTCCGGCGCCAGCGCAGCTACGGCCTTCAGGGTACGCCAGTCGAACGACTGGATGCTGGCACGCTGCGCCATGCCGGCATCGCGGATCGCCTGCACCAGCGCCGCAGCGAGCTGCTCCGGCGGCGCGCTCTCGTCGGGCTTCGAGGGATTGATCTTGGTCTCGATGTTGAAACGCACGGTCGTGTTGGCGCTCTTGGCAACCAGTGCGAAGACCTGTTCCAGCAGCGGCATGCGCGTGCCATCCACTGGCTTCTGCTCGGGATAGGTCTGGCCGTAACGGGACGCGGGATCGAGGCGACCGACATCATAGCGCCGGATATCTTCGGCCGTGCTCTGCCAGATCACCGGGCCGGGCGCGGCGATCCATTTACTATCGAGCCGGGCGAGATGCGGCAGCAGGACCGGGTCATGCCCGACGATCAGCTTGCCGTCCCTGGTCAGGTTGACATCGAATTCCAGCGTGGTGACGCCGAGCGAAAGGGCGGTGGCGAAAGCGGGGATGGTGTTCTCCGGCGCCAGGCCGCGCGCGCCGCGATGGCCCTGCAGGTCGAAACTGAATGCTGGCGTAGTGATCAGCAAAGTTGCGAGACAAAGGGCTGCCTTTTTCATTTCCGTTTCTTGCTCCGGTGCTTAGACCATGGTGCGCGGTTGGTCGGCTTCCTGATGCTGGGTTTGCCGGCACCGGCCTGATTTGATTTGGCGCGACGTGTATTCGTACTCTGTCCGCCGCTGCCCATGATTTCGAACCGCAGGCCCCCGGTGACCGGCGTGGCTTCGGCCAGCCGCACGGTGACGCCGTCGCCGAGCCGGAAGCGCTTCCTGCTGCGTTTGCCGACCAGCGCACGCGCGGCTTCGTCATGTTCGTAGAAATCGTCGCCCAAGGTGGAGATCGGCACGAAACCGTCGGCGCCGGTTTCGTCCAGTTCGACGAATAGCCCGAAGCGGGTGACGCCTGTGATCCGACCGTCGAACTGTGCGCCGACATGCTCCGACATGAAGGCGGCCACGAAGCGATCCATCGCATCGCGCTCGGCCTGCATCGAGCGGCGCTCGGTCAGCGAGATATGCTCGGCGATATTCTCGAAATCGACATCGTCCTCGGGCGGCAGGCCATCATCGCCCAGACCCAGACCGCGGATCAGGGCGCGATGCACCAGCACGTCGGCATAACGGCGGATCGGTGAGGTGAAATGCGCGTATTTCTGTAAATTCAGGCCGAAATGGCCGCGATTGTCAGGTGAATACGTCGCCTGCATCTGGCTCCGCAGCACCACCGTGTTGATGAGTTGTTCATGCTCGCTGCCGACGGCGGCCTTCAGGATGGCGTTGAAATGCATCGGGCGCAGGCCCTGGCCCTTGGCCAGCTTGTAATCCAGCGTGTTGAGGAATTTGCGCAGGCTGTCGATCTTCTCGTCTGACGGCTCCTCGTGCACGCGATACATGCAGGGCTGCCGGCGCTTTTCCAGTTCTTCCGCTGCCGCCACATTTGCCGCGATCATGAAATCCTCGATCACCTGATGGCTCAGCATATGATCGCGCGGCTTGATGGCAGCGATATGACCGTCCTTGCCCATCACCACCCGGCGTTCGGGTGCGGTGATCGCCAGCGGCTGACGCGCCTCACGCGCCTTGTTGACGGCGGCATGGCAGGCATAGAGCGGCTTCAGGACCGGCTCGAGGAAGGGCTGCGCCATTTCGTCGGGCATGCCGTCGATGGCAGTCTGCACCTGGCGATAGTTCAGCCCGGCGGCGCAGCGCATCAGGCCGCGAACGAATTTGTGCCGCTTCTTGTTGCCGTTGGCATCGAACCACAGATGCACCGCCATGCAGGCGCGATCCTTGTGTTCGACCAGCGAGCACAGGTCGGCCGACAGCGCCTCGGGCAGCATCGGCACGACGCGGTCGGGGAAATAGGTGGAGTTGCCGCGCTGGCGCGCATCGTGGTCCAGCGCGCTGCCCGGTCGCACGTAATGGGCCACGTCGGCGATGGCGACGATGGCGTGCCAGCCGCCCGGATTGTTCGGATCGTTGTCCGGCTCGGCAAAGACGGCATCGTCATGGTCGCGCGCGTCTTCCGGGTCGATGGTGATCAGCGGAATGTCGCGCAGGTCTTCGCGCTGGCCGAGCGTCACCGGCTTGGCCTTTTCGGCGTCGCGGATCGCGGCTTCGGAGAATTTGGTCGGGATGCCGAGGATGAAGATCGGGATCAGGCTGAGTGCTTTGGGATCCAGGCTGCTGCCGATCACCTCAGTGACTTTCGCCGTCTTCAGCCCGAAGCGGCGGCCCTGCTGCGGCTGCGCCACCACGATCTCGCCGGGCTTGGCATTGTTGCGATGCTCGGGTGCGATCACATATTCATGCCGCACCTTCTTGTCGGTCGGCTGCAGGCGGCCTTCGCCGTCTTCGGTGAGCGTAAAGACGCCCAGCACCGGCTGCTCGTCTTTTTCCAGACGCTTGATGACGCGGGCTGCGTAGCGATTGCGGCCGGCGCGGGTGAGGCGGGCCAGCACGCGGTCGCCGACGCCGACATCGGCCATCTCGCGTCGACGCGCCTTGCCGCCGACCTCAAAGACGATGCGCGGCGGATCGCCTTCGCCAGTCCATTCGACCGGACGGCCCATCATGTCGCCATCGCGGTCGAGCTTGACGATATCGACGAGAGTGACCTCGGGCAGTTCGCCCTTCGGCGCCATGCGCTTGCCGTGGCCCTGACTGATATCGCCTTCGGTCTTCAGTTCGCGCAACATGCCCTTGAGCGCGATGCGCTCAGCCGGACCGAGGCCGAAAGCCTTGGCGATTTCGCGCTTGCCGACCTTGCCTGGATTGTCGGCAATATACTGCAGGATGTCCTGTTTGGACGGAAGGCCGGCAGCGGCTTTCTTCTTGCCCACGCGCTTTACGCTGCTGCGGCTTTCTTGGCCGCAGCCTTCTTCTTCGGGGCTGCTTTCTTGGCTGCCGCCTTCTTGGCTGCCTTCGGCCTGGCTTCAGCTTTCTCAGCCTTCGGAGCGGTCGCTTTTTTCGTCTTGGGAGCAGCCGCCTTCTTCTTGCCCTTGCCGCCCTTCTTGGCGCGGGTGGCAATCGCTTCGATCGCCTGCTCCATGCTCAGCGCATCGACCTCGGTGCCGCGCGGGATCGGCGCATTTGTCGAGCCGTGCTTGATATAGGGGCCGTAGCGGCCATCGATCACCTGGATCGGCTCGTCATCTTCCGGATGCTTGCCGACGTCGCGCAGCACTTTCAGCTCGGCGCGTTGGCGCGGGCCTTTGCGGCGCGCATCGGCTTCGGCGATCTTTTCGACCGCATGGTTGATGCCGATCTCGAGCGCCTCCATGGCGTCTTTCAGCTTGGTATAGGCGCCGTCATGCAGCAGGTAGGGTCCGAAACGGCCGAGACCGGCGACGATCTCCTTGCCGCTGGTCGGATGCAGGCCGATGGTGCGCGGCAGTGCCAGCAGCTTCAGCGCCATTTCCAGCGTCACGTCTTCCAGTGTCACGCCCTTGGGCAGCGAGGCGCGTTTCGGCTTGGTCTTGGCCTTGCCTTCGCCTTCAACCTCGCCGAGCTGAACGTACGGCCCAAACGGGCCCTGGCGCAGCGTAATCATCTGGCCGGTCGCCGGATCGGCGCCAACTTCCTGCGGACCGGAAATGGCGATATCGCCATGCGCGCCACCGCCGGCGCTGAGCGGCCGGGTGTAGCTGCAGTCCGGATAGTCCGAACAGCCGATGAAGGCGCCGGTGCGGCCGGCCTTGATGCCAAGCGAGCCTTTATTACAGGCCGGGCAGAGGCGGGCGGGCTTGCCGTCTTCGCGCGGCGGGAAGAAGTGGTGTTCCAGCAGTGCATTGATGGCATCGAGCACTTCGCCGCGACGGCCCATCTTCTCGTCGATGCGGGTGACAGCATCTTTCACGGAGGAGAAGTTCGGCTCCTTCGGATCATGCTGGCTGAAATCCGCCCAGAAGTCGGTCAGCACCTTCTTCCAGTCGAGATTATGCTCGGCGATCTCGTCGAGCTTCTCTTCCAGGCCAGCCGTGAAGCTGTAGGCGAAATACTGTTCGAAGAAGCAGACCAGGAAGGCATAGGCGAGCCAGCCGGCATCTTCCGGCTGGAAACGCTTGTTCTCCAGCTTGACGTAGCTGCGCGCCTTCAGGACTTCCAGGATGGCGGCGTAGGTGGAAGGCCGGCCGATGCCGAGTTCTTCCAGCTTGCGCACCAGGCTGGCTTCCGAATAGCGCGGCGGCGGTTCGGTGAAATGCTGTTCCGGCTTGACGCCTTCTTCCTTCATCGCCTCGCCGACACTCATCTTCGGCAGGCGGGCGCCTTCCTCGTCGTCGCTCGACTTGTCGTCGACGCCTTCTTCGTAGAGTTTGAGGAAGCCTGGCGACAGGACGACCGTTCCGGTGATGCGGAAGGCGCCGGCCTTGTTGGCGGCGGAGATATCGACCGTGGTGCGTTCCAGCTCGGCCGATTCCATCTGGCTGGCGAGTGCGCGCACCCAGATCAGTTCGTAGAGCTTGAGCTGAACCTCATCGAGATAGCGGGCGACAGATTTCGGGCGGCGGCGGAAATCGGTCGGGCGGATCGCCTCGTGGGCTTCCTGCGCATTCTTCTGCTTGGTCTTGTAGACGCGCCAGTTTTCCGGCACGGCATCGCGGCCGAAATCTTCGGCGATCACGTCGCGCGCGGTGCGGATGGCTTCGTTCGCCATGCTCACGCCGTCGGTACGCATATAAGAGATGAGGCCGGTGGTCTCGCCGCCGATGGTGACGCCTTCATACAGGCGCTGGGCGATCTGCATGGTCATCTGCGCCGAGAAGCCGAGCTTGCGCGCCGCTTCCTGCTGCAGGGTCGAGGTGGTGAAGGGGGGCGAGGGGTGGCGCTTCGCCGGCTTGATCTGCACATCGCTGACGGCATAGCTCTGCCCGGTCAGCCTGGTCACTGCATCCTTCGCCTGTGCTTCGTTGGCGATGTCGAACTTGTCGAGCTTCTTGCCGGCCAGTTCGACCAGGCGCGCGGTCACGACCTGGCTCTGCGGCGTGCGGAAATCGGCGCCGATGGTCCAGTATTCGCGGGCCTTGAAGGCCTCGATCTCGGTCTCGCGCTCGCAGATCAGGCGCAACGCGACCGACTGCACGCGGCCGGCCGACTTGGCCGAGGGCAGCTTGCGCCACAGCACCGGCGACAGGGTGAAGCCGACCAGATAATCCAGCGCGCGGCGTGCCTGCTGGGCATTCACCAGATCCATGTCGATGTCGCGCGGATTGGCCATGGCATCCAGCACGGCCGACTTGGTGATCTCGTTGAACACCACCCGGCGCACGGTCTTGCTCTTCACGACCTTGCGGTTGTTCAGAGCTTCCAGCACATGCCAGGAAATCGCCTCACCCTCGCGATCCGGGTCAGTTGCCAGAATCAGGGTGTCGGCATCCTTCAGCGCCCCCGCGATGGCGCGGATCGAGTCTGCGCCGCGGCCGGACATCTCGTAATGCATCTCGAAGTCTTTGTCGGGCTCGACCGAGCCGTCCTTGGCGGGCAGATCGCGGACATGGCCGAACGAGGCCAGAACCGTATGACCGGGGCCGAGATATTTCTCGATGGTCTTTGCCTTCGCCGGGCTCTCGACGACAACGACTTTCATAATGTGCAGTTTTCCAACAAAAATTACACCAATACACTTACCAGGTCTGGGCGGAGTCCCGACCGGCGCGGCAGGCGGAACATGGGCGATGGAATCCGCCTTGTCAAACCCGACCGTCGGGTTGGCATTCTAAGATATTGAAATGTATTGATTTCTAGGACAGCCGGTCTTCCGGCGCCGGCTCCAGCGGGAAGGCCGCCACCAGCAGCATCTTGACGTCCGGGCCGCCGGCGGTCAGCGGCAGGGCGAGACGCTCCCAGCTGCGTTCGACCTGCCAGGTCGACCGCTTGTCGCGCGAGGTGTAGTCGAAGGTGGCGGTATAGCGGCGCGACATCGGGATGCCGCTGTGCACCACGGCGTCGTATTCGCTGCGCAGCAGTTCGGCCTGCTTTTCCGGCAATTCGTTCACCCGTTTGCCGGTCATGTCGACCTTGAACTGGTTCACGAAGGTCGAGCCGTAGAGGCGGTAGAGATAGTCGCCGCCGTCGAGGCGCTCAACCAGCATGAGGTTGCCGAGCCAGGGCTTCATTTCGATGGGGTCGATATCGGCGCGGTCGGGCAGGGCGCGGCCGTCGCGCTTGCCGGCCCAATAGTTATAAAGGGCCCGGAGCGTCTCGAGCGTCAGTTGCGGCGCGCCTTCCAGCATCAGGCCCATGCAGTTGTTTCACTACCCCCGGTCGAGAACATCCGGCTGCCGACCCAACATCCGGTATGTTTCGCAGCAGGATACCGCAAACGGATGATTCTGTCAGCCCTGACGACACATGCGCAGGATGGGATTGGACAACACAACGCGGATCAGATCGGTTTGCCGGCCGCAATCGGTCTTGGCGAAGACGGCTTTGAGCTGGGTTTTCACCGTATGCGGGCTCAGGCCGGTGCGTTGCGCATAGTCGTCGACATGTTCGCCATCCAGCAGCGCGGCGGTCAGCCGTGCTTCGGCCGGCGTCAGTCGGAACTGCGCCGCCAGCGCGGCCTCCGTAGGGGTGATGCGGTCGTCGGGGTTGTTCACGAAAATGATGGCAGTCGCCTGTAGCAGGTCGGCGCCCAGGCGATGACCGGGGGCAGGGCAGACCAGCAGCGATAACGGCAGAGCATCGCGGCGCGGCAGCACAATCATGCCGGCATGCGCCGAGCGGCCGGTGAAGCCGGCGACAGCCTAGCGGATCGCGTGCTGCAGTACCTGGTTGCGGTCCAATGTCTGCGCGCGCAGATGGCCATGGCTGACCGTGATGCCCTGGCCCTTCTGCAGCAGGCGCTCGGCCACCGTATTCGAGAACAGCAGCCTGCCGGCGGCATCCACCACCATGACGCCGACGGCGAGAGCTTCGAGCGCGGCGAGACCGACCGCACCATGTCGTTCCAGCCCATTTAGCTTGCGATGCATCTGCAGCGCGCGGGTCAGGTGCGGGACCAGCAAGCCCATCATTTGCTTGTCCTGCGTGTTAAATGTTCCGGCAGGATAAGGGCGATGGATACCGATCCCGGCAACGGCACCATCACCAACCGGCAACATCGCACCTACCAGATGGAAGACGCCAATTCGTCGGCTGTAATCGTTGTAAACTTCAGAATTGAGAAAGATTTCGGGCGCAATCATTTCATGTGACAGAACTGGAGTTCCGACGCCGATCTTCCTCGCCTCGGTTACGCATGGATCTTTGGCAAAATAATACGACTCATAGTCTGTATTGGAGCGCATATCATAGTTGCTGGTGGCGCACATGACCGATGCCTGTGTGCGCTGAGTATCCTGGAATTGGAACTTGCAACTGCCTGCGTTGAACATCTCTGCAATCGACGGCGCGAGTACGCTCCAGCTGCCGGAGTTCAGTGCAGCTTCGTATATCGATCCGACCAGAGCTGAATACTGGGTAAGGTTCATGGCCGGCACTTTACGAATGCTCATCCTGCGCCCGGCACATGCGCAGGATGGGATTGGACAACACAACGCGGATCAGATCGGTTTGCCGGCCACACCCGGTCTTGGCGAAGACGGCTTTGAGCTGGGTTTTCACCGTATGCGGGCTGAGCCCGCTGCGCAGCGCATAGTCGTCGATATGCTCGCCATCCAGCAGGGCGGCGGTCAGGCGGGCTTCCGCCGGTGTCAGTCGGAACTGCGCTGCCAGCGCGGCCTCCGTAGGGGTTATGCGGTCATCGGGGTTGTTCACGAAAATGATGGCAGTCGCCTGTAGCAGGGCGGCGCCCAGGCGATGACCGGGGGCAGGGCAGATCAGCAGCGATAACGGCAGAGCATCGCGGCGCGGCAGCACAATCATGCCGGCATGCGCCGAGCGGCCGGTGAAGCCGGCGACGGCCTCGCGGATCGTGTGCTGCAGCATCGGATTGCGGTCGGCAGCCTGGGCGCGCAGATGGCCATGGCTGACCGTGATGCCCTGACCTTTCTGCAGCAGGCGCTCCGCCACGGTATTCGAGAACAGCAGCTTGCCGGCGGCATCCACCACCATCACGCCAACGGCGAGCGCTTCGAGCGCGGCAAGGCCGATGGCGCCCTGGCGTTCCAGTCCATGCAGTTTGCGATACATCTGCAAGGCGCGCGTCAGATGCGGCAGCAGCAGGCCCATCGCTTCGCGGTCGGAGACGTCATACCCCTCCGCGCCGAAGGGGCGGTGAATCCCGATTCCGGCGACGGCGCCGCCATCGATAGCCATCATGCCGCCGGCGAGGTGGAAGATTCCGACATTCTTCGCCCAGTCTACGTAGCATTCCGAACCCAGCAGCTTGTGATCTTCCACCACCTGGTGGCCGAGAACCGGAACGCCGGCTCCGATCTTCATCGCGCCATCCACATACGGGTCGGTCGCATAGTAATGTGTTTCGTAATCGGCGAGCGCCTTGGCGTCATAGTTGCCGGTGTTGGACAGGATCAGGGTCTGGCCCGATCCCAGATCGCGCAATTGGATGGCGCAACTGGGGGATCCAAAGGCGCGGGCGAGGTCAGTCGCCATCCCGCGCCATCCCTCCGGATTCAGCGCGGCGTCATACAGCCGCTCCACCAGCACAGAGAACTGACGTAACTCCATGTGCCCTCCAACCGTCTGATGCGGTTTCACTGCCGTATTCATCTAAGCACGGCACGCATACTGCCGGTATATGAACTTTCAATGCATACCTCGTTCAGGTGATGCGAGAGAACTCAAATGATCGCAGGCTTGTATGTGTAGATCACGCGCCGTCTACGGATGAATGGCGCTTTCACCACGGGGAGACAAAGATGAAACTCAGCTTACTGATTGGTGCCGCGGCGCTCGCGCTGACCATGTCGGCGGCGCAGGCCGCTGAAAATCCGGCCGAAGTCGACGCCGTCGTGGCCGCCACGATGGCTGCCAATGACAAGGCGAAACTCTGCCAGTCCGGCCAGCCCGGTATCTCGGCGGCCGTCGGCACGCAGGTCCGCACCCTCGCGGGTCAGGGCAAGATCAAGGGCAACCCGCAGGCGGTGGGCGCCGAAGCGGGCCAGAAAATCGGCAAGACCTGCATGGGCGGTTAAGCCCGTCGCACGCCGCTGCCGGGGCCAAGACGGCAGCGGCGTTTCTCTGAAACAGAAACGGGGGATGACGATGCGTACAATCCGGAATGCTTTTCTCGCCGTATCACTCACCATGCTTGCTGCATGCGCCACCGCGCCTGCGGAAGATGTGATGACCGGTTTTGTGGATGATCCGCAGGCGCTGGAGCGGGTATGGCTGGGAACGCGCGTCGTGTTCCCGCAGGCACCGAAGCATTTCTTCGCGCGGCCGGAATCAGGACTGGATCGTGCCGTCGCAGAGTTGCAGCCGCAGAACCTTCCGGTCGTGATTTATCTCAACGACTGCGAGCCGCTGCACATGGCATCGAACGAGATGCTGAAGACCGTATCGGGCCTCGCTCAAGCGGGCTTCGCCGTCTTCGTGCCGAACTCGCTGGATCGCCCGCGCGCGGCATTCTGTGACGATGCCAAAACATATGAGGCGACAGCAGAAGCAGTCAGATTGCGGGTGTCGGAGCTTCTTTACGTGCGTGAGCGTGTTCAGGGTCTGTCATGGGTCGATCCGCAGAACGTTTTCGCGGTCGGCTCGGGGCTCGGTGGGGTGGCAGTGACGAAGCTGGCGAACGCGTCCTTCCCGGCTGTGGCCGCTGTCGGCGTCAACTGCCATCCCGCCGGGTTACAGCCCGGAGTTACCGCAGCGGATAATGTCGCGGTCCTCGTACTGGCAGGCAGCCGGGATACGACGTCGAACCGGAACTGTGCGGCCCGCGCGGAAATGCGCAAGCCGAACCGTCACGCGGTCCTTCTGGATGGTGTCGGTCATGATGTGACGGACAACCCCCAGGCGGTTCCGCAGATTGCGGAGTTCCTGAAGTCGCACAGGTTGCGGCCGATCCAGACCGTCAACAAGTAACGCACCATTCGTCATCCTGGCGAAAGGCCATTGTTCTCCCATCTGGTATGTTGCGTAAGAGGATCGCAAACAGGGTAAATCCAGTCGGCCAGCCCAAGGGTGACGGCGCATTTTTACCCTCCCGGCTCTGGTGGCTGGTCCCTGCAACGCGATAGCCTGTTGCGCAGCATACAGATGGGGGGAATGCAGCATGGCCGTCGTCACCAACAAGGTCGCTTTCGTCACCGGCGCGGCACGTGGCTTAGGCCTGGCCGCCGCGACGAAGTTCCTCGACGAGGGCTGGCGCGTCGTCATGCTCGACATCCTCGGCGACGTGCTGGAAGAGGCGGCCAGTACGCTCGGCAGCCCGGAGCGGATTCTGACCCTCCGCGCCGATGTGTCCGATCCCGCCGCCGTGCGGGAGGCGGTGCAGAAGGCCAAAGACCAGTTCGGCCGCATCGATGCGCTGGTCAACAATGCCGGCATTGCCGTGTTCAAGCCGATCCTCGAAGTTTCGCTGGAAGACTGGCAGCGCGTCATGGCGGTGAACCTGACCGGCCCGTTCCTGATGACGCAGGCCATC
>JAEYSS010000165.1 GCA_023434425.1 Pseudomonadota bacterium
CACGATATGCACTTCCACCTTCGGCATCTCGTGGATGCGCAGCACTTCATAGTCGTGGAAGTTGGACTGCTCGACCCCCCCGCCCTTGGCCAGCGACATGCCCGGCTTGATCGTGGCCGACAGGCCATAACCGATGCCGCTTTCCACCTGCGCCCGGATGATGTTGGGGTTGATCGGCGTGCCGCAATCCACGGCAGCGACGATTTTTTCCACTTTCCAGCTGCCATCGGACTGCAGCGCCACCTCGGCCACTTCGGCCACGAAAGAGGCGAAGCTTTCATGCACGGCGATGCCGCGCACCCGACCGGCCGGCAGCGGCTTGTCCCAGCCGGCCTTCTCTGCGGCGAGGTTCAGCACGCCGAGATGGCGCGGATGCTTGGCCAGCAGCTTGCGGCGCAGCGCCACCGGATCCTGGCCGGTCGCATTGGCGACGGCCGGCGCCACCGGCGGGGTGCCGGGTTCGCCGATGCCGGTCGGCTTTTCCTTCGACGGCACGATATGCACTTCCACCTTCGGCATCTCGTGGATGCGCAGCACTTCATAGTCGTGGAAGTTGGACTGCTCGACCGCGCCGCCCTTGGCCAGCGAGATGCCCGGCTTGATCGTGGCCGACAGGCCATAACCGATGCCGCTTTCTACCTGGGCCCGGATGATGTTGGGGTTGATCGGCATGCCGCAATCCACGGCTGCCACCACCCGGTCCACTTTCCAGGTCCCATCGGCCTGCAGTACCACTTCGGCCACTTCCGCCACAAAGGACGCGAAGCTTTCATGCACGGCGATGCCGCGCACGCGGCCTGCCGGCAGCGGCTTGCCCCAGCCGGCCTTCTCTGCGGCCAGGTTCAGCACGCCGAGATGGCGCGGATGCTTGGCCAGCAGCTTGCGGCGCAGCGCCACCGGATCCTGGCTGGTCGCATTGGCGATCTCGTCGAGGAAGACTTCGGTGGCGAAGGCGGTATGCGTGCTGCCGACCGAGCGCCACCACAATACCGGCACGCCGGTTTTCGTGGTGTGCAGTTCCACGCTCATGTTGGGGATGGCATAGGGCAGGTTGGCGGCACCCTCCACCGAGGTGGCGTCGATGCCGTCCTTGACCATGAACTGCTCGAAGGCCGTGCCGCCCATGATCGACTGGCCGACGATGCGATGCTGCCAGGCGACGATCTCGCCCTTGTCGTCCACGCCGGCTTTCAGCACATGATGATACATCGGGCGGTAGCGTCCGCCCTGGATATCGTCCTCGCGCGTCCAGACCAGACGCACCGGCGCGCTGTTTCCCTTTGCGCCCATCGCCTTGGCGATCTCGACACCCTCCACGATGTAATCCGACTGCATCGTGGCGCGGCGACCGAAACTGCCGCCGGCATAGAGCGTGTTGATCTTCACCTGCTCCGGCCTGAAGCCCAGCACATGGGCGGCATTGCCCTGATCGACGGTCTGAAACTGGTCGCCGGCCCAGATTTCCACCTTGTCGGCGTCCAGCTTCACCACGCAATCGAGCGGCTCCATCGGGGCATGGGCGAGATACGGGAAGTCGTAGCTCGCCTCGATCACCTTTGCAGCTTTGGCAAAAGCGGCCTCGACATCGCCTTCCTTGCGCGCCGGCAGGCCCGGCTTCTTCGCCAGATCCTTATACTCGGCCATGATCTCATCCGTGCTGCGTTTTTCCGCCGCCGCGTCGTCCCACTGGATGTCGAGCGCTTCACGACCGAGTTTCGCAGCCCAGAAGTTTTTGGCCACAACTGCGACGCCGTTGGAAATCTGCACGACATCGATCACGCCGGACACGGCTTTGGCCTTGCCGGCATCGAAGCTTTTCACCTTGGCGCCGAACAGCGGGGCGCGCTGCAGCAGTGCGGTGAGCTGGCCCGGCAGTTTCACGTCGATGGTATACTGCGCGGTGCCGTTGCTCTTGGCGCGGGCATCCAGCCGCGGCACATCCTTGCCGATCAGCGTGAACTTCGCCGGATCCTTCAGCGGCGCGTCGGCTGGCGGAGTCAGCGTCGAGGCTTTTGCCGCCAGCTGGCCGAAAGTCGCCTTCCTGCCGCTGCCGGCATGGCTCACCACGCCCTTGGAGACCGTGATCTCGCGGGCCGGCACCTTCCACTGTTCGGCAGCCGCCTGCACCAGCATGGCACGTGCCGTGGCACCGGCCTTGCGCAGCTGGTCCCAGGAATTGGCCATCGCCGTGCTGCCGCCGGTGCCCTGCATGCCGAAGGCAAGATTGGCATAGAGTTTCACATCGGCGGGCGCGCCCTCGGTGCGCATCTGCTTCCAGTCGGCATCCAGTTCCTCCGCCACGATGGTGGCGAGGCCGGTATAGGTGCCCTGGCCCATCTCCAGATGCTTGGACAGTACGGTGACGGTATTGTCCGGCGCGATGCGGATGAAGGCGTTCATTGCGGCCGGCGCACCGGCCGCAGCCTTCTGCGCCATCGCGTTGCGCGGCATCCAGTGAAAGCCGACGACGAGGCCGAGGGAGGCTGTGCCAGCGCCCTGTAAAAAGCGGCGACGCGAAGCGGCGATTTGAATCTTGCTCTGGTCGGTCATGATCAAGCCCTCACGCTCTTGGCGGCATCATGGATGGCGGCGCGGATGCGCACGTAAGTGGCGCAGCGGCAGATATTGCCCTGCATCGCCTCGTCGATCTCGGCATCGCTCGGTTTCTTGTTGTCGTTCAGCAACGCCACGGCGGACATGATCTGGCCGGACTGACAGTAGCCGCATTGCGCCACTTCATGCTTGACCCAGGCGGCCTGCACGGCCTGCGCCACCTTGCCGCCGAGGCCTTCGATGGTGGTGACCTTCTGGCCTTCGATGGCCGAAAGCGGCGTCGAGCAGGCGCGCACCGGCTCGCCGTCCACATGCATGGTGCAGGCGCCGCACTGGGCCGCGCCGCAGCCGAATTTGCTGCCGGTCAGGCCGATCTCGTCGCGCACCGCCCAGAGCAGCGGCATGTCAGGATCGACATCCAGGCTGACGGGTTTGTTGTTCAATGTGAATTTAATGGCCATCGTGGTCCTCCACCGGGGCTTGTGAAGAGAAAAAGCAAATCACGCCTCCGAAGCCGGAGGGCGTTTGCGGGAAATTTCAGAAACACCGTCGGGGCATTCGGGCGGCCCCTTGCTGGTCAGCGCAATCAGTATACCTCATGCGGACGAACCGCTGAGAAATCTTTGTCGACGATGTGTGACGGCAGGCGGATAATGATTTGATCGCGGGCAGAAAGCTGTGGTCTTCCCGGCAATCCTGCGATTATCTGTCTGCGCCGCGCGATCATATAAACTCTCCGCCCTGACCAGCAATAAGGCACTTATGTCGACCGATAGGCACCTGACGGAAACCATGGATATCCCCGCACCTGCATCCGTTGCGCCTGCGGAACGCGATGGCGCGCCCGCGGCCTGCGCGGCGCCCTGCGTGATCAGTCCCGGTGCCGAAGATCTCGTGCGCGAAACGCTGGTGCGCTTCGGCGACAAGTGGAGCATGCGGGCGATGGACGAACTTTACGAGCGCGGCCCGCTGCGTTTTACCCGCCTGCGCGAACATCTGCCCGGTGTCAGCCAGAAGATGCTGACGCAGACGCTGCGCCTGCTGGAACGCGACGGCGTGGTGGCGCGCCGCGTCTATGCCGAGGTGCCGCCACGGGTGGATTACGAACTCACGCCGCTCGGCATCGAACTGGCCGAGGCGCTCTGCGGTCTGTGGGAATGGGCGATGCGCCATGAATCGCGCGTGGCGGGCGCCCGCGCCGCCTACGATGCGCAGGCGGCGAAGACGGCAAGGGAAGACTGAACGAGAATCTCAGGCCGCTTCGATACGCCACGCCGTATCGTTGTCGGCGCGCAGCGGATAGATCGCCACCAGGATGCGGTCGACGGTGGCGCCGTCCTCGCTCAGCGGCAGCAGCAGTTTGCCCATTTGGGTATAGATCGCGCTGTTCGGCGAATTGTCGTGCAGGGCATACATCGGCGCGCGCTCCTCCACGCAGGCTTTGAAATATTGCGCGGACCCGCAGACAGTATGGGGCACTTCGTCGATATACAGTCCGGTGATGCCATGGCCGCGATAGCTGTCGAGCTCGGTGCCCGAGAGCACGACACGGAAGCGTGTCTCCTTGTCGCCGCGCTCCACCGTCACGATGCCGACATTGCCGAGCCAGGGTCGCAGCTCATGCGGCGGGAAATCGCAGCGGCTGGGCAGGGCGCGGTCGCCGCGCTTCAGATGCCAGAAGGCTTCGAGCGACCGCAATTCTTCCGGGCATGACATGACGCATCACTCCCATTGTAAGTCGCCGGCCTGCAGGGATATGCAGGCCGGCGGCATGGCCATTTGGCGAGACGAAGTGGGGACTGGACTGGTTTTTTCGGGACGTCTGGGGGGCAGAACGTCTGGGGTGAGGGCTTTCTAGCCCCGCCAGCGAGGCGCGGCTGTGCGCCCGGTCACAGCGGTCGCGGCGTGAAAACGCACCTGTGCCGATGGTCACACTTTGCTCTAGACTGGCTGTAACAGCCGGAACGGTCAGCGGGAGGACGCACCATGATGGCGCTCGACGACATGGTCGATACCTATTGCGCAGCCTGGAATGCGGCGGAGGCGTTGGAACGCAACCGCCTGCTGCGCGTGGCCTGGACGGCGGATTGCCGCTACAGCGACCCGATGGTGCAGGATCTCGACCGCGCCGCGCTGGTCGCGCATATCGGCGTGCTGCTCGACCGCTTTCCCGGCAGCACCATCCGCCGCGTCACTGCGCTCGACAGCCATCATGGCGGATTGCGGTTCGGTTTTCTCCGCCTGGCCGCCGATGGCAGCGTGATGCGCGAGGGAGTCGATTTCTGTCAACTCGGCGAGGGCGGCCGGCTGCACCGGATCACCGGCTTTTTCGGCTCGCTGGAAATGCTGCAGGCATGAAAAAACCCGCCGCATCGCTGCGGCGGGTCTGATCTTCGCCCAAGAGGCGGAAAGACAGCGCGCGAAAACTTAATCCTTGGCGCGCTCCATATAGGTGGCGCCTTCCTGGATGTTGATCACGATGCGCACGCCCGACGACACATGCGGCGGCACCATCACGCGCTGGCCGTTCTCGACAATGGCCGGCTTGTAGGAGGATGACGCGGTCTGGCCCTTCACGGTCGGTTCGGTCTCGGTGATGGCCATGATCACGGTCTGCGGCAGGCTGACCGACACCGGCTTGCCGTCATACAGCGCGATCTCGACTTCCATGCCTTCCTGCAGCCACACGGCTTGTTCGCCCACCACTTCGGCCGGCACGGCGACCTGCTCGTAATTCTCCTTGTCCATGAAGGTGTACATGTCGCCTTCGGCAAAGAGGTAGCTGAATTCCCGGGTGTCGATGAAGACGCGCTCGACCGACTCGGTGGTGCGGTAACGCTCGGTGGTCTTGATACCGCTGGTCAGGTCGCGCAGGTCGAGCTGCATCACCGGCGTGCCCTTGCCGGGCTGGATGTTCTGTGCGGTGATCACGGCCAGCAGCTTGCCATTGATCTCAACCACGTTGCCCTTGCGGAGCTGGTTAGCGTTTACCTTGGGCATGGAAGCGTATCTCCAGAAACGAAGAGCGGGTCCGGCAAGGACCCGCTTGCGAAAAATCCGCGCGGAAACTATCAGGTTGGAATTGCCTTCTCAACCCGAGTCGGCGCGAAAAGTGGCGCAAATGACGGCTTCCGGACCCTCCGGCCCCACGCCTTGGTGGCATCCCGCGCTTTACGCCCGCCGCCGCCCCAACCTGCTGCTGCGCCAGGCCGCGCTGGCGGCGCTGCGTTCGGGCTTTGCCGGGCTCGGATTCGTCGAGGTCGAAACCCCAGCGCTGCAGGTCTCGCCGGGGCTGGAGCCGCATCTGAAGGCCTTTGCCACCCAGCTGGAAAACCCGGACGGCAGCACCCGGCCGCTCTACCTGCACACCTCGCCGGAATTCGCCATGAAGAAGCTGCTGGCGGCGGGTGAGGAAAGGCTGTTCCAGCTCGCGCCGGTTTTCCGCAACGGCGAGCGCGCCGCCACCCACCATCCGGCCTTCCTGATGCTGGAATGGTACCGCGCCGGCAGTGATTACCGCGGCATCATGCAGGATTGCGAAACCCTGCTGCGCGCCATGGCGGTCGCCACCGGAAAATCGGTGCTCAGCTGGCAGGGGCAGACGGCCGACGTGATGCAGCCCTGGCAATATCTCACCGTGCACGACGCCTTTGCGCGCCATGCGCAGCTCGACCTTGCGGCCTGCATCGGCGCCGATCCGCTGCGGCCCGATCTTGCCGCCATGCGCACGGCCTGCGCAGGGATCGGTATTCGCGTGGACGCCGGCGACAGCTGGGACGATCTCTATTTTCGCGTTGCATTGGAGAGGATCGAGCCACATCTCGGCATCGGCGCGCCCTGCATCCTCTACGACTACCCGATCCATCAGGCCGCGCTCAGCCGGCCGAAAAAAGACGCGCCGCATCTGGCCGAACGTTTCGAGCTTTATGCCTGCGGCGTCGAACTGGCAAACGCGTTTTCCGAACTGACCGATGCAGAAGAACAGCGCCGCAGGTTCGCGGCGGACATGGCGCTGAAGCAGCGGCTCTACGGCTACGACTATCCCATCGACGAAGATTTTCTGGCGGCGTTGCGGCACGGATTGCCCGATTGCGCCGGCATCGCGCTGGGGGTGGATCGGCTGATCATGCTGCTGGCCGGTGCATCGCGGATCGAGGAGGTTCTGTGGCTGCCAGTCTCCGAATAACGCCGGTCCGAATAGCCGTTATCGCCGTCCTGTTGCTGGCTGCTGCCTGCGCGCCACGCCGCGAGCCGAGGCAGGAGCCGCCGCCGGTGCCGACTCAACCGCAGGCCAGCTCGCAATGGATCGGCCGCGATGTGATCCAGGCCGCCTGCCTCAGCGATCTGCAGGCGACCGGCGCGAAATTCGAACTGATCGCGCAGGCCGAACCCGGCAAGGACGGCTGCACGCTGCAGAACGGCGTACGGCTGATCGCAACTTCGGTCGAACTGGTACGTCCGGTCGAACTGACCTGCCCGATGGCCCTCCGGCTGATGCAGTTCGAGAAGGATATCCTGGTGCCGGATGCGCAGCGCCTGTTCGGCCAGCCGCTCGGCCAGATCAATCACGCCGGCGGTTTCACCTGCAAGCGCATGACCGGCAACGGCAGCCGCATCAGCGAGCATGGCCACGGCCGCGCGCTGGATATCTGGGGCTTCTTCCTGCGCGACGGCACGCGTATCTCGGTCGACCAGCATTTCCGTGCGCGCGGCAAGGAAGG
>JAEYSS010000206.1 GCA_023434425.1 Pseudomonadota bacterium
CCCCCATGTCTCAAGTCACCACCCGTACCGTCAGTGCCGACGAAGCCGACCTGCGTCTCGACCGCTGGTTCAAGCGTCATTATCCGTGGCTCGGCCACGCCAAGCTGGAAAAGCTGCTGCGCACCGGCCAGGTCCGCGTCGATGGCGGCCGCGCCAAGGCGGCGGCACGCCTCGAAACCGGCCAGACCATTCGCATCCCGCCGCTTGGCGATCCGCCTAAGGACGATGACAAGCCGCGCGCGCCGAAGCTGGCCAAAGCCAGCCCCGAACGCATCGCCGAACTGGAAGCCGCCGTGCTGCACAAGGACGATGCCGTCATCGTGCTGAACAAGCCGGCCGGGCTGGCGACGCAGGGCGGCACCGGCCTGACCGAGCATCTCGACGGCCTGCTCGGCTATCTCAAATTCGGCGCCGCCGAGCGTCCGCGTCTGGTGCATCGCCTCGACAAGGATACATCTGGCGTGCTGCTGCTGGCGCGCAGTGCCAAGGCGGCAGCGAAACTGGCCGAGGCGCTGCGCAAGCGCGACGCGCACAAGCTCTACTGGGCTTTGGTGATGGGCGTGCCGGAACAGCGCATGGGCAAGATCGACCTGCCGCTGGCCAAGCTGGCGGGCGGCGCCGGCGAGCGCATGGTCTATGACGAGGACGAGGGCAAGAATGCCGTTTCGCTCTACCGCACCATCGAGACGGCCGGCAAGCGCGCCGCCTGGCTCGGCATGGCGCCGCTGACCGGACGCACGCATCAGCTGCGCGTGCATGCCGCCGCCATGGGCACGCCGATTGTCGGCGACGGCAAATACGGCGGCGCCGAAGCGTTCCTCACCGGCGGCGTCAGCCGCAAGCTGCATCTACATGCGCGCGGCATCAAGCTGGCGCATCCCGATGGCGGCAAGCTGGAAGTGCGCGCGCCGCTGCCGCCGCATATGGCCGCGACCTGGGAGTTCCTCGGCTTCACGCTCGACAAGAGCGCCGACGCATGGCTGGAAGAGTAGGGGCCGCGCCGCTTCTGCCACACGACCTGCGGCGCCGCGCCCATCCGCTGCGCGCCGCACTGGCCGCCGAAGTCCATGCCCGCCCGCCCTTGCCGATTGCAGCCCCGTCGCGCGTGCTGCATCTCGGCCTGATGCTGCAGCCGGAAGAGGCTGCTGCCGAACGCGATCATCTGGCGGCTTTGTGCCGCACATGCCACGCCGATACGCCGCCGACGGATGCCAAACATGTCGTCGTGCAGTTGTCCGGCAATGCGTATCTGATCTGGGAGCGCCGCACCGAATTCACGACCTACACTTTGTATCTGCCGCGCCAGACCGGTGCCGCGCTGGACAGCGCCAGCGATCTGCCGCTGCCGGCCGGCTGGCTTGCGGCATTGCCGGGGCGGCTGATGGTGACGGCGGATATCACCTTGCTCGGCAGCGACGAACCCGCGCCAACCGAGGCGCAGCTGGCGCAGCTCTTCGACGGACCGATGCTGGTGGCGAGCCGGGTGGCCGACGGTCATGCGACAGTCTGGACCGATTTCTTTCTCGGCGTCGATGACAGCGTGCGGTTTCTGGTGCGCGACCATGGCCTGACCGATGCCCAGCGCGGGCGCCTGGTCATGCGCCTGCTCGATATCGAGACCTATCGCATGATGGCGCTGCTGGCGCTGCCGCTGGCGCAGCAGGTGGCGCCGCGCATCACCGCGCTCGAACAGGGCCTGGCGAAACTGTCCGGCCGCATGGTCGATATGGCGCATGAAAGCGAGCAGACTTTGCTGCTCGAACTCTCCGGCCTGGCGGCCGAGGTCGAGACGCTGGCGGTCGACACGCCGTATCGTTTTGGGGCGGCGCGCGCCTATCACGCGCTGGTCGAGCGCCGCATCGCCGAGCTGCGCGAGACACGCATTCCCGGCCTGCCCACGCTGGGCGAATTCATGGAGCGCCGGCTGTCGCCGGCAATGCGGACCTGCATCACCATGGCCGAACGCATCGAGGGCCTGTCGCGTCGCGCGACGCGCATGGCCAACCTGCTGCGCACCCGCGTCGATGTCGCGCTGGAGCGGCAGAATGTCGAACTGCTGGAAGCGATGAACCGGCGCTCGCGGCTGCAGCTGCGCCTGCAGGAAACCGTCGAGGGCCTCTCGGTGGCGGCGATCACCTATTACGTGGTCGGCCTGGTCGGCTATGCCGCGCAGGCGCTGCACGCTGCCGGGCTGCCGGTGAACAAGGAGATCGCCATCGGCGTGGCGATCCCGGTGGTGGCGCTGGCGGTGTGGTGGGGGCTGCGGCGGTTCAGGCGGTCGCTGCAGAAGGCGGGGCTGAATTAGACGGCGGGGGGGGCAGCTGATGGAAACTGGAGTGTGCAAGGCTGAGTTACCGTATACGTGCAGCTTCTGCTGCGACATGCCCCGCCAGTGTTGAGACGAATGTCCTCAGGCTAGTTAGCTCGGACGATTCGTTATATTCGCCAGTTCCAATTGCTGTTCGCGGAGATAGAAGAAAGCACGCAGTGGTGTAGAGCTGCTCTTGTACAAGCTTATGACAGAGTATGTTGTATCGATCTGCATAGCTGGCACTGCTGAATTCGCGAAAAATCGGGAAGTTTGGAGATGAGTCTCGTACTGGTGTCCTGGACTCGGCACAATCCTCTAACAGCATCATCCAGCCGACAAAGGGGCGCGGAGTTTCATGTCCGAAAGCACCTTCCCGATAAGCAGTCCAGAGGTCGATGGCTGTTCCTAATGCCTCTTCAGTCCGATTGTTAAAATTATTTCCGAATGAGGGCCCTACTTGGCTTTTGAGTTCAACCGCCGCTACTAGACGACCTTCGTTGACGACTAGAAGATCCCACAACTTAGTAGGCCGGAAAAAGCCGGGCAGAGTTAAAAGGCGCCGCTGGACATGTATTGAGGCGCGATCAAGTCCATTGCGGCGGACAATGTCCTGCACAAGCACCAGAAAACCATCCATATTCTTGCCGCTGGTCACACCTGCGCGTTCACCCTGGTCTACTCTTCCGCTTTCGATCTGTTTTTGACGGGCAGCATCTCGATTGCCCCAAAACGCCATAACCGCTTCGCGCGCCCGCTTGTCGTATTCGGCAAGGTCGAGTCCCATATTCAGCCTCTTTCAATTTCCGCTTCCGCCGAGAGCTGCCCTCTCGGCTGTAGACATGCCATAAAGCTCGAAAACAGCATTGTTGCATGCTGCCAGATCGCCAGCGTACGCAGCGGTAATCAAAGCATCGCGAATCTTCTCTGATACATCAGTCCACTTTGGCAATCGAATTCGGCGGAGGTACTGCGCTTGGAAGCGCAGATATCCTCCTCGCATTTGAGTGGAATAAGTAGAAACAAAAAGCTTCGCGATTCCGGACATCAATACTGCTTGCAGAGCCTTCAAATCCCACTCATCAGATGTAATGAAATACAGATTGTGATGGGGGTAAAGCTTGCCGCTTTCATACACAATGTGAGCCTCACCCTTAATATCGGGGATTAGAAGTTTTGGCTTCAGTGCGAGCTGAGGGTAAATTCGGTCGATAGTTCGATACCAACCATTGGCATTGCGTTTCGCCACATTTCGGCGCCGGATGGCTTCGCCGTATTTCAACATGTATGCGCCGAAGCGCGGATACTCAGTCAAGTCGGCAAGCGAACCATCATCATTGAACGGGTTTATAACCCATAGTCCTTGCCACGAAACGTGGCCAGTTCTGATATCTTTCGTCATGACGATCGGTAGCTTCCGATCATCTTCGACATCCAGATCTTCGGATCGGCCGATAAATATCCGATCTGCGCCGGTAGCAACCCCAATACCGACTTTGCACCCAGCGTCCTCGATTCTGGGGAAGCGGTCCTCTAGACGGCGAACAATCGCGAGTTGATCGAAAGAATTTAGAATCCAGGGCTCGGACCCATTGGCGACCTTTACGGCTTCGAGAATCTCGCTATTTCGGGGAGCAGTATCGCCGCGTAAAGCTGCGGCTAATGCGACTAGTTTGGTTGAATTAATTTCTGGTCGATGGGCAATGCGTGTTTCGTTTCCCTTTACCCGCCGAATTACAGTAATGGCAGGATATGTCATGACTTCATTATGAAATGCTGGCGTATTGACCATGTCAACGTACGTGGCGAGATGGAAATGATTGGCGACAAGAGCCCGAAGAGGGGCGCCGTATCGGTTCTTCATCCATCTATCAGTGCATATAAATCCGAGAGTGCCTCCTCGCTCTAAACTGAACAGTGAGCGCTCGATAAATGGCACGTAAATATCTGCACGATCATAAATTGTACTGTATCTGGAACGATATTCCGACATCAGGACATCGGCGATCAGCTCTTGCCGAATGTAAGGGGGATTTCCCACTGTGTGTGTAAATTCAAAAGGCAAATCGACTAGCAAGAAATCGCCTTCGACTATCCAAACGTCGAGTAGCTGATTTGCTTGGCTAGCAGATAGGTTTTTCTTAAGTAAGAGTTCCAGTGCCTTCGCCCGCGTCTTTGCAACGCTTGCTCGATGTATCTCGACTGCTCTGATCGAATCTCGCAGGTTAGCGACAGGGTCACTGAAGCCGTTATTTTCTCGCTCGAAAGCTTCCAGCAGGCGCTCGATGACGGGGATCAAAAAATCCCCATGGCCGAATGCGGGTTCAAGTAACCGATAGGTATGAAGGGGGCGGTCGGTTGTGTAGCCAACAAGGTCGAGAATAAACTCAACGACCGGGCGTTTGGTAAACACCGCGCCACGTTCTTCGATCCCTGCTGTTGCCAAGCGCTCCGTAGCTTCCGCAATTTGGCAGAAACCTGGCAGGGAAGGAGCTTTGAGGCGTAACGGAGAACGTGACATCACGACTCGATGTAAAGAATTGATCGTAGGCTGGATACAACATCCTCACGGAGGATGACAGTTCGAGACACGACGCAGCCCGGGTGACTGCCACTAGATTCGAAGTACATCCAAGTCGAGTCCATGGATGATGGACGCAATACAAAGTCCGCAGCCGAATCCCAGCTTGCAGTGCGTGAAAAATGTTGCTATTATGTTCCTATCATGCCGCCGTGCTGAAAGCAAGCGTGAACTAGGGCCTCGACGAGTGTGACATAAGCCTCCGATAAGCCGAAATAAGGGTCAAATAAGCAAAAATAAGACTCAAATAAGCGCAAATAAGCACCGAATAAGATGGCAGTAAGCCCGATCAGTGCAGTTATAAGTCCGGGATTACAATGCGTTAGCGGAATAACCGCCCGAAAAGAGGCCTGCGAAGGGAGGTTTTCAGGAGGCCAGCCAAAAAGACTGCCGGAAACAGCAACCCCACGGTCCGTGCCGCCTTACCCGCGCAGCATCCGCCGGATCTCCGCCGCGAGATAATCCGCCACGGCGCGCACCCGCGGCGTGTTGCGCAGGTCGCGATGCAGCACCAGCCAGAGTTCGCGCGTCACCGGCGGTTTGCCTGGCTCGGCGACCAGTTCCGGAAACCGCCGGGCGATGAATTCAGGCGCCAGGATCGCACAGGCGCCCATGCGCGCCGCCGTCATCAGCGGGATCATGCTGTTGCTGCGGAGAACCGGTTTGAAGGTCTTCTGACGCGACAGCCAGCGCAGTTCCGGGATATCCGGCACGCTGTCATCGAAGGCAGCGATATCCGTCAGGTCGCGTGCCTGACTATGGCGATAGAGACGGTAGGGCACACTGCCCAATCGGCTGGCATAGAGTTCGCCGCTTTCGGGCCGTGCCCAGCGGATCGCGATATCGGCTTCCCGGCGCGCCAGACTGAGCGAGCGATGCTCGACCGCGATCTCGATCGTCAGCTCGGGCCAGCGTTGGCGCATGGCGGCCAGCAGCGGCCCGATGGCATCGCCCGCAATGCCCTCGGTGCAGGTGATGCGGACGTTGCCGGTGATCCGGTCGCTGCGGCCGGCGGCGGCCAGTCGGCCCAGCCGCAGCAGCGGGGCTTCGACCTGCTCTGCGGCCTCCAGCACCGCACGGGCCTGTTCGGTCGGGCGATAGCCGCGCGCGCGCCGCTCGAACAGGGTGAGGCCGAGGCTGCTTTCCAGTGCCGCGATGCGGCGGGCCACGGTGG
The DNA here is from genome assembly GCA_023434425.1 of Pseudomonadota bacterium. Lineage (GTDB taxonomy): Bacteria > Pseudomonadota > Alphaproteobacteria > Ferrovibrionales > Ferrovibrionaceae > Ferrovibrio. The sequence continues at coordinate 6,064 of JAEYSS010000206.1, forward strand.
CGTGATTCACCTTCAGCAGCCGGGCAGTGGCCGACAGGCTGCCCTGGCGGGCCAGCGCCAGCACGTAGCGCAGGTCGTTCCAGTCGAGATCGCCGGGGTTCGGGGCCTCTGTGCGTTTGTGAACAGGCATCGCGCGATCTTATGGAATATGCACAGAGGGCGCCAGCGGCTATGTCAGAGACACATCGTTACGAATGGAGAGAGTGATGTCGCGTCCGAAAACCCTGCTGGAAATGGCCGGCGCTGCCGGGATCCCGGTGGCCTGGGAGAAGTCGACCCTGCTGCTGATCGACCACCAGAACGAATATCTCGCCGATGGCGGCCTGCCGCTGACCGGCATCGATGCGGCGGTGGCCGAGATCGGCAAACTGCTGGCGGCCGCGCGCAAGGCCGGCGCGCCCATCGTGCATGTGCGCCATCACGGCAAACCGGGCGGTGCGCTGTTCAATCCCGATGGCCCCAAGGCGGCGTTCATCGCCGGCACCGGTCCGCAGGGCAATGAGCGTGTGGTCACCAAGGCGCTGCCCAATGCCTTTGCCGGCACGGATCTCGATGCCGTGCTGAAGGAACTGGGCCGCAAGGAGCTGATCATCGCCGGCTTCCAGACGCATATGTGCGTCAGCGCCACGGCGCGCAACGCCATCGACCACGGCTATCGCGGCGTGGTGGTGAATGCCGCCTGCGCCGACCGCGACCTGCCGGATCCGGCCGGCAGCGGCACCATTCCCGCCGCCGAGATGCATCGCATCACCATGGCAGCGCTGAACGACCGTTTCGCGCTGGTGGTGCCGAACGCAGCGGCGATTGCCTAGCGTGCAGGCGGCAGCGGCGTTGCGTTGACGCCGCTACGTGGCGCGGCGCTCATGTCCGGTACGGGCGCGCCCGCGCCGCCGCCGGTGGCGGATGGCCGGTTGCGGGTGCGGCGGTCGGCCGGCAGGGTGTCCCAGACGCGGTCGGCTTCGGCGACGTTGAGTTTCTGGTCGCCGGGGCGGCAGGCGCGGCTGCGATACAGCACGCTGCGGCCGGGGAAGAAGCACCAGGAGGCCTCGGCCAGCTGCGCGCGCTGCAGCAGCTCGGCTTCCTCGGTGTTGATCCAGCGGCTGCCGGGCGGGCAGCTCGGTGCCTCGAAGACATGCCCGGCGCTGTCGTTGTAGCAGAGCGCGAACACGCCATCGCCGACGCGGGCGTCGTTCACCGCGTAAGGCACGCTCGGCACGCCGCCGGGTCCGGACGGCGGCACGTTCGATTGCGGCACAGAACCGATACCTGGGCCGATGCCCGGGCGCGCTGCCTGCTGCTGGCCCTGTTGGGGCAGGGGCGTGATCTCGGGCGCGCCACGACCGGCAACCGGGGCGCGCTGGGTCTGGAACTGGCGCTGCGCTTCCGTCGTGCCGATGGGGGCATAGCCCGGGGCGCAGCGGCCGGTCTGGCTGGTATAGAGCAGCCCGGTCTCGGCGCTGAAACAGGGCGTGCCGGCACTGCTGCTGGTGGCCCCGCCTTCGATGGGGCGCGTGCGCGTCTCGCCGCCGAGGCCGCGATACAGGCTGCGGTTCAGGTCGCGCATGTTGTCGCAGCCGGCGAGCCCGGCCACGAGAAGCATCAGCGCGAAGACCGCAGCGCCGCGCCGCATCGATGTGTCAGCCGCGGCCGCGATAGGGGGTGACGCCCTGGTCGGGCAGCCACAGGCCGGCCGGCGGCCTGCCGGTCTGCCAGAAGACGTCGATCGGCATGCCGCCGCGCGGATACCAGTAGCCGCCGATGCGCAGCCAGCGCGGCTTCATCGCCGCCACCAGGCGTTTGGCGATGCCGATGGTGCAGTCCTCGTGGAAGGCGCCATGGTTGCGGAAGCTGTTGAGGAATAATTTAAGCGATTTGGACTCGACCATCAGCCGGTTCGGCACATAGTCGATCACCAGATGGGCGAAATCCGGCTGGCCGGTCATCGGGCACAGGCTGGTGAATTCCGGCTGGGTGAAGCGGATCAGATAGGCCGTGCCCGGCTGCGGGTTGGGCACGGTTTCCAGCTTCGCCTCATCGGGGCTCTGCGGCTGGCGCGCGGCATGGCCGAGCTGCGTCAGGCCTTGCGTGACGGAGGCGGGAGAGGCGGTCTTGCCGCGAGTCTTAGCTTTGCGTTTCATGCCTAACTTATGACACAGCATGACCTTTTTTGCAGCCTTGTGAGGCCACTTTCGGCGGCCATCTTCAGGGGGTGAGGCGGCAGACCGTCTTGCCAGAGTTTACCAGCCCAGGAGGCCAGTTATGTCCAACACTGTTTCGCTGAAGTCCCTCGCCACTGCCCTGACCGTCGCCGGTACCGTCGCGCTGGGCGCGGCCGGCGGCGCCTGGGCCCAGAGCACCACGCCCACCACCCCGGCCGGCGATGCCACGGCCCAGCAGACCCAGACCGATGCCCGCAAGGAGCAGCGCAAGGCCGATGAGAAAAAGTCCGATGCCATGAAGGCGCAGCGCAAGGCCGACGAGAAAAAGGCCGATGCCCAGCGCGACGCCAACGGCGACAAGGCGGCGGCCCAGCGCAAGGCGGACGAAAAGAAGGCCGATGCGCGTAAACAGCAGCGCAAGGCGGACGAGAAAGCCCGCAGCGTGAACTGACCGGCATCGCCAGGTTCATGGAAGGCCCTCGGTCCCCCCCGGGATCGGGGGCCTTCTGTTTATCCAGACATATCAAATCTCTGTT
>JAEYSS010000216.1 GCA_023434425.1 Pseudomonadota bacterium
CCTTGGTGACGGCCTTGCTCAGGCCCTCATCCATGGTGAAGCGTTCACGGCTCCAGTCGGCGGAGGCACCCAGGCGGCGCAGCTGTTCCAGGATGGCGCCGCCGCTTTCGGCCTTCCACTTCCAGACTTCCTCCAGGAATTTTTCGCGGCCCAGGCCGACACGGCTCATCTGGCGTTCGGCCAGCTGGCGCTCGACGACAAGCTGGGTGGCGATGCCGGCATGGTCGGTGCCCGGCTGCCACAGCGCATCGAAACCGCGCATGCGGTGATAGCGGATCAGGATGTCCTGCAGGGTGTGATTGAGCGCATGGCCCATATGCAAACTGCCGGTCACGTTCGGCGGCGGCAGGGCGATGGTGTAGGGCTTGCCGGATTTGACGCCAACCTTGAACGCGCCGCGCTCTTCCCAGGCCTTGTACAGGCGGGCTTCGACGTCCTGGGGCGAAAAGCTCTTGTCCAGCATAGGGCTACAACTCAGCGATCATTCGGGAAAGGGCGAAAATAAAGACGATCCGGCCGCCCAAGTCCAGACTTGGGCAGGGCAGATCCGGTGCCGAGACAGGCAGACTTTAGAGGTGGTCCTGCTCTTCTTCCGCCTGGATGGTCAGGCGGGCGACTTCGCGCTCGACGATACGCTGGACGATGGTGGCCAGATGCGCATCCAGCCATTCCTTCAGCATCGGGCGCAGCAGTTCCTTGACCAGCTCCTCAAGCGTGCGCTGGCTGTTGCCCAGACCCATGGCGCGGCTGCCGGCAATGGCGCCAGACAGCTGGCCCAGATGAGCGGCGGCACGGGCGGCGGTGGGCGGCGAAACCAGGCCCTCGACCTCGTCGCGCACCACGTCGGTGAGTTCGAGGATGTCGTCGCTCGGCTGATACTGCGGCGGAGGCGGCGCAGCACGCCGGGTCGGCCGCGGCGGCGGCGGCGGCATCGGCGGCGGCTCGAATTCGGGTTCCGGCTCGGGCTCGGCCATCATCGGCTCGGGCTCGGGTTCCGGCATGAAAGGCTCAGGCTCGGGCTCCGGTTCCGGCTCGGGCTCCGGCATCGCCATCATCGGCTCGGGTTCGGGCTCCGGCTCGGGGGCTGGCGGCGGCGGCGCGGGCTCGGCAGCAGGCGCGGCTGCGCCCTGATCGGCGCCGTCTTCAGAAATGATCCGGCGGATGGAGGCAAGGATTTCCTCCATGGTCGGTTCATTCTGGCCTGCCTTGGGGTCGCTCATCCGCCCGATACACTCATTCTGTTCCACGAACCGTCGGGATGACGGTATGGCATGCAGGCCATCGCCAACTCAGCCAAGGCTGAAACCCGGCCGAATCAATCAGGTCAATGGTATGCGGGGGAAAGATAACCGAACTGTTAACCTGGGTTAAGGGGATTCTCCCCAAATTGCCGGTCCGGTTGCGCTTTTCGCCCGATTCGCGGCGCTTTCCACCGCGAACCGGGCTCTAAACATTCGAAACTACTCGGCGTTCAGACCGCCGTCTGTGCCGAACCACTTGTTGCGCACGCGCTCGTAGTTGTCGGTCGGATCGTAGTATTCGACCGGCAGGCTGAGCGAGCGGGCATTGAGCCGCCCGACTGCCGAGAGCAGCGTGAAACCGGCGACATATTCGTCGCGGCGGGCACGCACCTCGGCGACGCGGGCATCGAGGTATTCCTGCTCCTGGTCCAGCACGTCCAGCGTGGTGCGCGAGCCGACTTCGGCTTCCTGCTGAACACCCTCCAGCGCGATGCGGGCAGCTTCCACCTGACTGACACGCGCGGTGATATTGGAACGCGCCGTGCCGAGATTCTCCCAGGCCTGCACCACCGACTGGCGCACGCTGCGACGCTGCTCTTCCACCTGGATGCGGCGCTGGTTATGGGTCTGCTTGCGCTGGCGCGTCTGGCTGTAGACCGCGCCGCCCTCATACAGCGGAACGGTAACGGTGAGCGCCAGCTTCTGCGTATCGGTCTGCAGGTTGTTGCGCGTGGTTTCGTCGGCCTTGGTCAGCGTGCCATTCAGCGACACGGTCGGCAGCAGTGCGCCGGAGGCGACGCGCACGTCATTCTTAGCGGCCACTTCGCGGAAACGGGCGCCCAGCAGGTCCGGATTCTCATCGTAGGAAATCGCCAGCGCCTCTTCCTCGCTCTTCGGCAACTGCGGCAACGGCGGCGGCGGCGTCAGCGTACGCGGCATCTCGCCGATCACGCGGGCCAGCACGGCGCGGGACGACACCAGCACGCCTTCAGCCGAGATACGGTCCGCGGTCGCGCGCGACAGGCGCGATTCCGACTGCGCCACGTCAGTGCGGGTGATTTCGCCAACGCGGAAACGCTCGCGAACCGCCTCGAGCTGTCGCCGCAGCACTTCTTCGTTGTTGCGGGTCAGATCAAGCACGGCCTGGTTCTGCACCACATCCATATAGGCGGTGACCGCATCGAGCAGCACGCGGCGCTCGGTGCTGGCCAGATCCTGCCGGCCGGCGAGGATCAATGCCTCGGCAGAGTCGGTCGCCGCTTCGGTTCGGCCGCCGCGATACAGCGGCTGCGAGACTGTCAGCTGCAGCGTGCTGGGGTTCATCGAACCGTCCTGCTGCGAGGCGGATTGCGGGGTGTAATCGATATGCTGACGGCCACGCTCGCCGGTGACGCTCACGGTCGGGCGCCAGTTCGACAGCGCCTGGGGCACGCCTTCGTCGGTGGCGCGCAGTGCAGCGCGTGCCGCCAGCAGTGTCGGATTGTTGTTGTAGGCCGCGCTGAAGACATCGCTCAGCGACTGGGCCCTGGCGGGCTGCACCGCCACGATGCAGCTCACGGCAATCGCCGTCGCCAGTATGGTTTTCGTGAAGCTCATGACGCGCATCCGTCCTTCATCTCGTTTCATCATCTCGCCGTGGCGCGTCCCAACCGTATTCCCCGAACTCTTATTCTTTTGTTATGCACTCAGTATGTCGCCATGCCGGGCGCGACCTGTTCGGCCCATGCATGAATTCCGCCGGCGAGGTTGGTCGCCTGCGCAAAACCATTCTGCCGCAGCCAGCCGGTGACCTGACGACTGCGGCCGCCGTGATGGCACATCACCACCAGCGGTTTGTCCCGTGGCAATTCGCTGATCCGCTGCGGCACCTGCTGCATCGGAATATTCACCGTACCCGGAAGCGACACCGTCGCGACTTCCCAGTCCTCGCGCACGTCCAGAACCGCAACATCCCTGCCGTCCTTACGCCAGGCGTCCAGTTCGGCGACGCCGATTTCCAGGGGTGTGTCGGCCATACCGGGTCAGAACACGAAACCAGCTGGCCGCTCGAAACCCGGCAGCGGCGGGGTGCCGGCATCGAACAGCACGCGTTGCGGAAACAGATCGCCGGTCCGCTTGATCAGCACGGTCTGACCGATCGGCGCGCCGGGTGCGCGCAGCACACCGATCAGCCGGCCGCCATCGGCGAGCTGCTGCAACAGCGCGAGAGAGATCTCCGGTACCGCGCCGGCAATCAGGATCACATTGAACGGCCCCTGCTTGGCCAGGCCATCCTTCAGCGCGCCATCGACCAGCGCGACATTGTCGATACCCAGGCTCTGCAGGGTTTGCCCGGCCTGCTGGCTCAGGGCGGCGTCGGCCTCCAGGCCGATCACGGTGCTGGTCAGCCGGGCGAGTACGGCAACTTCGTAACCGGTGGCGGCGCCGATCACGAGGGCAACTTCGGAGGGCTGGATCTCGGCTTCCTGCAGCAGGCGGGCCAAGATCATCGGTTCCATCAGGTAGCGGCCCGGCGCAATCGCCACGTCCTCGTCCATATAGGCAACGCCGCGATAGGCCTTGGGCACGAACTGCTCGCGCGGCAGGGCGGCCATGGCGTCGATCACCTGCTCGTCGATCACCTTGTTGGGACGGAGCTGCGTCAGCACCATCTGGCGGCGCGCTTCGGCGAATTGGCGTTCTGCAGTGGCCATGGGGTGAGAATCCGGGGCTGAAACAGGTATCGGGACAGGCGCCGTTTATAATGCTGCAATGCCGCGAAAACAACGGTCGTATTAGGGGGTTAGCCGGCTAGACGGTGACTGCTGCCATTCCCTGCCGGTTGCGCCGGAGCGGTCCGGAAGGCCTTGACCCCGCAGGCCGGCAACCCTTAGTAAGAGGCCGCGCGCGCGAGGTCCGGTGGCGGAGTGGTGACGCAGCGGACTGCAAATCCGCGTACGCCGGTTCAATTCCGGCCCGGACCTCCAATTTCCCGCAAGACGCTCCGTCGTCCGGCAGCGCCTGCCGTTCCGGCCGCCCGGAACCTTAATTAGCAGTAACACCCCCTTCTATACCCGCTCCCGGCCAGCTATCTTTTGATTTCAGATGGTTATCGCGGCAGGAGGCGGCGGTGAAGATTCTGGGCTACGGCAAGACCGACAAGATCGACCATCTCGTGACCAAGGAGATGCTGGACCGGGAGTCGCAGCGCAAACTGCAGAAATTCCTCGAAGACATCGAGATGGCTATTTTCAGCGCCAATCGCGAGGTGATGAAGAAGGCCGTGCCTGAACTGACGCGGGAGTCCTTCATGGCCTTCGCCGTCCGCGTCGCCGAGGCCCGGGCCCGCTACCTCAAGATCGCGCTGGAACTCTCCGCCAATTCCAATCCGTCGTCCGAGGATATCGCCCGCCTGAAGGCCGCGCGTGAAGCGAATGACGAATTGCTGCACGCCTTCGAGGCGACCAAGCGCGTGATCGAGCGCGGCTACACGCTGCTGGCCCGTTAGCACCCGTTGGAGCCAGTTCCGTCCCGTTCGAGGGCCAGTTGCGTCCCGTTCCGTCCTGTTTGAGCCAGTTCCGTCCCGTTTCGTCCTGTTCCGTCCCGTTAAATCCCGCATAAGTCCTTGGCATTGTGTGTCAAGTGATTGATTTTCTGATCCACGATGTCCAACAGCGGCGGCATTTCTGCCGTAAGACCATCCGCGCGGACGCCTGTCCGTGCGAACATATGTTCTCATTAATAGGAATATTAGCATGAACATCGATGGCCATCAAGCGTCCGCGTCCTGACGCCTGCAGGGCCTAGATGGCGGTATCCTCGGCAAATGGCGATGTGCCGCTCGCGGGATTGAACACCATCTGCCAGGGCCGCAGCCGCGCCGACAGCAAACCCGACTGCACCGCCGGATCCTCCTCCATCATGCGCCGGGCGATTGCTTCTTCGCTGCTGTCCAGGACGGCGATCCCGCCGCCGGCATCGTCGCGAAACAGGCCAGCTATCAGCAGTTTGCCGCTCTGCATGAGTCTTTCGAGATAGATCTGATGATCGTGCAACGCCTGCTTCGGCGCGGGCTGGTCTGCCGGCCATGCCGGGCCGCGCTGATACTCGATCCACCAGACCGCACGCGGCTTAGGCATTCCCTGCTCCGTCAGCTTTGCTTTCCCGTCGCCCAGGCCTGCGCCCGTTCCAGAGCCTGCGGATCGATCCGCGTTTCCCCCAGCTGGCGCATGAGCGTGGCGAGATCGTAGTAGAAGCGCTCTTCCACGAACAGTCCGTCACGGAACTTCACAAAGACCACGAATGGCAGCACGAAAGTCCGCCCGGTCGGCGCCAGTTCGAGAAAATCTCCGACGTGCCGACCGGTATACTGGGGCTCGGCCACGTAGGTGTCGTCGTCGATCCATTGTGCACTGCCAATCGGTGAACGCTCCACCACGTTGCCGAAAGCCTCCCACCATTGCCGGTAATGCCGTTCGGCACCGGCCCTGCCCGGAAAGACCTGACCGAGGGCGAGATCGCGGAACACACAATCGGGATGCACCGTGGCGAGCGTGGCCGCCATGTCATGGGTATTTTCCGCCGCCAGATGGCGTTGCAGCATCAGGCGGTTGGGATGGGGCTGGTCCGTCATGGTTTCCTCCGGGTTTCCAAGCCCAGACGCGCGAACCGGCCGCCTTGTGACAGCCGGCCGAACGAGGCATGATTTACCTGTCCTTCCAGCTCTTCGCCCCAGATCGTAACGATGTCCGTCCTTCCTGATTCCATCGATGCCGTCGAAGTCCTGCTGAACAGTGGCGACTATGTCGCCGACCGTTCGCTCGCCACCACGCTGTTCCTTGCGCTGAAAATGGGCCGGCCGCTGTTTCTCGAAGGCGAGGCCGGCGTCGGCAAGACCGAGATCGCCAAGGTGCTGGCCGCGACTCTGGGACGCCGCCTCGTGCGCCTGCAATGCTACGAGGGCCTTGATCTTTCTTCGGCGGTCTATGAATGGAATTACCCGCGCCAAATGCTGGAAATCCGACTGGCCGAAGCTGCCGGTGGCGGTGACAAGGAAGCGCTGGCGCGCGATCTGTTCAGTCCCGATTTCCTGGTCGAGCGACCGCTGCTGCAGGCGCTGAAACCCGATCCGGCCGGTCCACCAGTGCTGCTGATCGACGAACTCGACCGCACCGACGAACCCTTCGAAGCCTATCTGCTGGAAGTGCTGTCCGATTTCCAGATCACCATTCCCGAAATCGGCCCGATCAAGGCCGCCGAGCCGCCGATCGTGATCATTACGTCGAACCGCACGCGCGAAATCCACGACGCATTGAAACGGCGATGCCTGTATTACTGGGTCGATTATCCCAGCGCCGAGCGCGAACTGGCGATCCTTGAACGCAAGGTGCCGGGCGTGCAGAAGCGGCTGAGCCGCGAGATTGTCGCCTTCGTGCAGCATCTGCGCGAAACCGAGCTGTTCAAGCTGCCCGGCGTGGCCGAAACCATCGACTGGACCCGCGCGCTCGCCTTCCTCGACAAGGTGAGCCTCGATCCCGAAACCATCGACAATACGCTTGGCGTGCTGCTGAAATACCAGGACGACATCGCCAAGATGAAGGGCTCGGAAGCCGCAAATATCCTGCGCCAGGTGCAGCAGGACATGGCTTCGCTGGGCATCTGAGGCCGGCATGCTGCTGCCCGAACCGCCTGCAATGGACGGTCCCCCATCTGATGCAGTGGGTGGGGCATTCGCCACCAACATCGTGCATTTCGTACGGCTGCTGCGCGCCTCTGGCCTGCGGCTGGGCCCGGGCAAGGCAATGGACGCGGTGCGCGCCGTGGAAGTCGCCGGCATCCGGCGCCGCGACGATCTCTACTGGATGCTGTTTTCGGTGCTGGTGAACCGGCGCGACCAGCGCGAACTGTTCGATCAGGCGTTTCACATCTTCTGGCGCGATCCGAAGATCCTCGAACGCATGATGAGCCTGCTGCTGCCGCAGGCCGAGGGCACCGCCGAGCCGAGCAAGAACAACATGTCGCAACGCCTGCGTCAGGCTTTGCTGCCCGGCCAGGGCGAGGGCCGCGCCGGCAATGAGAAGAAGGAAGTCGAGATCGACGCGACGCTCACCTTCTCGGCCGACGAACTGCTGCAGAAGAAGGACTTCGCCGACATGACGGCGGAGGAAATGGACCAGGCCAAGGCGGCGATGGCGCGGATCGACTGGCCCTTCCGCCCTGCCCGCACCCGGCGTCTGAAACCTGATGCGCGCGGCCATCGCATCGACCTGCGCGCCAGCATCCAGGCGAGCTTGCGGACCGGCGGCACCGTCATCCCGCTGAAGCGCAAAAGCCCCGGCGAGCGCCCGCCGCCGCTGGTGGTGCTGTGCGACATCTCGGGCTCGATGAGTCAGTACAGCCGCATGTTCCTGCATTTCATGCATGCGCTCAGCAACGACCGCAGCCGCGTGCACAGCTTCCTGTTCGGCACGCGTCTGACCAATATCAGCCGCATGCTGCGCCAGCGCGATGTCGACAAGGCGCTGAATGCCGTCAGCGAACGCGTGCCTGACTGGTCGGGCGGCACCCGCATCGGCGGCACGCTGGCCGAGTTCAACCGCCAGTGGTCGCGCCGCGTGCTGGGCCAGGGCGCGGTCGTGCTGCTGCTCACCGACGGGCTGGACCGCGAGGGTGGCGAAGGCCTGCCGCGTGAAATGGAGCGGCTGCACAAATCCTGCAGCCGGCTGATCTGGCTCAATCCGCTGCTGCGCTGGGACGGATTCGAACCGAAAGCCGCCGGCATTCGCGCCATCCTGCCCCATGTTGACGATTTCCGCCCGGTTCACAATCTTAGCTCCATTGCCGATCTCGCCCGGGCGCTCAGTCACGACAGCGACGCGGGCAACCGGCTGAAACTCAATCTCGGGAGACTGGCCGCATGAGCAGCGAACCGATGACCGATGTATCCGCCGACATTCTCGCCACCGCGCTGGACTGGAAACAGGCCGGCAAGGGGGTGGCGCTCGCCACTGTCGTCACCACCTGGGGCTCGGCGCCGCGTCCGGTCGGCAGCCAGCTCGCCGTGGACGACGAAGGCAAGTTCATCGGATCGGTGTCCGGTGGCTGCATCGAGAGCGCGGTCGTGACCGAGGCATTGGATGCCATTGCCGACGGCAAGTCGCGCCTGCTGGATTTCGGCGTCAGCGATGCCCAGGCCTGGGAAGTCGGCCTGGCCTGCGGCGGCAAGATCCAGATCTATGTCGAGCGGCTCG
>JAEYSS010000263.1 GCA_023434425.1 Pseudomonadota bacterium
TCGCCACCAAGGCCGAGATCGACATCCTGAAGGGCAAGGTCGATGGCGTTGCCGCCGCCGTGTTCAAGGAGCAGGGCAAGAAGGTGAAGTATCTGGTCGGCACGATGATCGAACTGCCGCGCGCCGCGCTGCGTGCGGCCGATATCGCGCAGACTGCCGAATTCTTCTCCTTCGGCACCAATGACCTGACCCAGACCACGCTGGGCATCAGCCGCGACGATTCCGCGCTGTTCATGGAAGATTACCTGAAGGCCGGTATCTTCGAACGCGATCCCTTCGTCAGCATCGACCAGACAGGCGTCGGTGAACTGGTGAAACTGGCGGTCGAACGCGGCCGAAGCGCCCGCAAGGACATCAAGCTGGGCATCTGCGGCGAGCATGGCGGCGATCCGGCGTCGGTGCGCTTCTGCCACAATGCCGGGCTGGATTACGTGTCCTGCTCGCCGTATCGCGTGCCGATCGCCCGTCTGGCCGCCGCGCAGGCGGCGATCTCCGAGGAACAGGCCAGCGAGGCCTGATCGGATCGTCGGTCAAAAAAACAAAAGGCCGGGCAGCGATGCCCGGCCTTTTCCTTTGCCCTGAAGCCGGCTCACTGAATCGTGATCTTCGGCATCCGGCTGGCGCCGGCATCCCGATCCAGCCTGGCCGCCACCAGCGCCGCGATGGCGCGATAGGCTTTCGCCTCGTCGCTCTCGGGCCTGAAGGCCACGATCGGCGTGCCGCCATCGCTGGTTTCGCGGATCGCGATATTCAGTGGCAGTTCGCCGAGGAAGTCGCAGCCCAGTTCCTCAGCCGTCCTGCGCGCGCCGCCATGGGCGAAGATCTCGCTGCGATGGCCGCAATTCGGGCAGCAGAAGTAACTCATGTTTTCGACGATGCCGAGCACCGGCACGTCGACGCGGCGGAACATGTTCAGCCCTTTGCGCGCATCCAGCAGCGCAATGTCCTGCGGTGTGGAGACGATCACCGCACCGGCCAGCGGCACGCGCTGCGCCATGGTCAGTTGTGCATCGCCCGTTCCCGGCGGCATGTCGACCACCAGAACGTCGAGTTCGCCCCAGTTCACGTCGCGCAGCATCTGCTCCAGCGCGCTCATCACCATCGGGCCGCGCCAGATCATCGGCGTGTCTTCCGGCACCAGGAAGCCCATGGACATGCAAGGGATTCCCCAGCCCTGAAGGGGCTGCAGACGCTTGCCGTCAGGCGAGTCCGGCTTCTTGCCGCTCAGGCCCAGCATGCGCGGCAGCGACGGGCCGTAGATGTCGGCATCCAGCAGGCCGACCTTCTTGCCCGGTTGCGCCAGTGCCAGCGCCAGGTTGACGGCAGTTGTGGATTTGCCGACGCCGCCTTTGCCCGAGGCAACCGCGATGATCGATTTGATGCCAGGAATGGCCGGGCGGGCACCGACTTCCGGCGCGGCGCCAGGCTTCTTGGCGGGGCCATGATCATGGCCGTGATGATCGTGCTTATGCCCGTGCGCGGCGGGCGGCGACGCTGCACCCGACTTCCCCTGGCTTTCCGCGGTCAGGACCACGGTGGCCGACGTAACGCCGGGCAGGGCGGCCACCGCCTGTTCGGCGGCCTTGCGCAGCGGTTCCTTGCGAGCGCCGTCGCGGGCCGGCACTTCCAGCACGAAGCCGACATTGCCGCCCTTGATCACCAGCCCGGCCACCATACCAAGCTCGACCACATTCTTGCCATGATCGGCGTCTACCACACCGCGCAGCGCTTCAAGGATCTGCGCCTCTCTAACCCCGGTCATGCTTGAAATCCCTATAAACGTTCCAATATTCTCAGCGGATGGCAGGCAAAGCCGCGCTTGCGCCCCCGAGATCGCTATCAGGCGATTGATATATCGCGGGGGCCAGGCGACGGCAATTCATCTGCCTACAGGACAGGCGAGGCCAAGAGACTGATCTGGGCCGGAACGGGCGACAATCCGACGGCACAATGCGAAACTGGTGCTGTTGCGCCGGCCCCCCGACGGTTCATGGGGGCGGGTGCTGTCTCAGACGGCCCGAAATCAGGTTAAGAAGGACTGTAGGATGCCCTGGAGCAATCAAGGTGGGGGTTTTGGCGGTGGCGGCGGCGGTGGTCGCGGGCCATGGGGCCAGGGATCTGGTGGCGGTCGCGGGTCGGGCGGCGGCAATGGCGGCGGCCCGTTCGGCGGTCCGAACCCGCCCAGCCTCGAGGAAATCCTGCGCAAGGGTCAGGATCGCTTCCGCGGCATGCTGCCGGGCGGGGACGTGTCCGGCCGCGGTATCCTGCTGCTGATCCTGGTCGCTGTCGCGATCTGGTTCGGCACCGGTTTCTACCGCGTCGATACCGACGAACAGGGCGTTGTGCTGCGCTTCGGCAAGGTCCATGCCGTCACCGAACCGGGCCTGCGGTATCGCCTGCCCTGGCCGGTCGATAGCGTGCTGACCCCGAAGGTCACCACCGTCAATCGCGAAGAGATCGGTTTCCGCTCGCTCGGCGATTCGCCGACCCGCAGCGCCCAGACGCGTGACGTGCCGGAAGAAAGCCTGATGCTGACCGGCGACGAGAATATCGTCGATATCGATTTCACCGTGCTGTGGCAGGTGAAGGATGCCGGTCAGTATCTGTTCAACGTGGTCGAACCCTCGCGCACCATCAAGCAGGTCGCCGAAAGCGCGATCCGTGAGGTGGTCGGCAAGAACAACATCCAGTTCATCCTGACCGAAGGCCGTACCAAGATCGCCGATGACACCCGTCGCGTGATGCAGGCGGTGCTGGATGGCTACAGCGCCGGCGTGGTGATCACGCAGGTCGCACTGCAGCGCACCGAGCCGCCGGCTTCCGTCATCGACGCCTTCCGCGACGTGCAGGCGGCGCAGGCCGACCGCGAGCGCGCGCAGAACGAAGCCGAAGCCTATCGCAACGACATCATTCCGCGCGCCCGCGGCGAAGTGCAGCGCCTGCTGCAGCAGGCCGAAGCCTACAAGCAGGAAACCATCGCCAATGCCCAGGGCGATGCCAGCCGCTTCACGCAGGTCTACAACGAATATCGCCAGGCCAAGGACGTGACCACCAGGCGCATGTATCTCGAAACCATGGAACAGATCATGCGCGGCACCAACAAGGTGATCGTCGATAGCCAGAATGGCGGCCAGGGCGTCGTGCCTTATCTGCCGCTGACCGAATTGCAGAAACAACTGCCGCGCACGAACAATGCGCAGCCGCAGCAGCAGCGCTAAGAGAGGAGACGCATCATGAACCGCTCGCTCCTCACCATCGTCGTCATCGTCCTGGTCGCCGCCGGCTTCCTGGTCAAGGCCTCGTTGTTCACCGTACACCAGGCGCAGCAGGCCCTGGTCGTGCAGTTCGGCGATCCGCGCCGCGTGATCACCGAACCGGGTCTGAACCTGAAGATCCCGCTGATCCAGGAGGTGGTTTATTTCGACAAGCGCATCCTCGGTCTCGATGCCCAGCCCGAGGAAATCCTGACGACGGACCAGCGTCGCCTCGTGGTCGACAGCTTTGTGCGCTACCGCATCACCAACCCGCTGCTGTTCTACCAGACCGTCCGTAACGAACTGGGCCTGCGCGGCCGTCTGGCGCCTTCCGTGGCCAATGCCTTCCGCGGCGCCTTCGGTAAGCTGGATGCCAGCACAATCATCTCCGGTGACCGTCCGGCCGCCATGCAGCAGGTGACCACCACGCTGCAGGAAGACAGCCGCCGCCTCGGTATCGAACTGGTCGACGTGCGCATCAAGCGCGCCGACTTCCCCGATACCATCGGCCAGGCGATTTTCCGCCGCATGCAGACCGAGCGTCAGCGCGAGGCGAACGAACAGCGCGCGACCGGTTTCGAACTGTCTGAAAGGATCCGCTCGGAAGCTGAACGTCAGCGCACCATCCTGATTGCGGATGCGCGCCGCCGTTCGGAAATCCTGCGTGGCGAAGGCGATGCCGAACGCACCAAGATTTTCGCCGAAGCCGCCAACAAGGATCCGCAGTTCTACGACTTCTACCGGTCGCTGCAGGCCTATACCAAGTCGCTGCAGCCGGGCGACACCACCATGGTTCTGTCGCCGGACTCGGAGTTCTTCAAGTATTTCGACAGTGCGACCGGCGCCCCGCGTCGCCCTGCCGGCCGTTAAGTTGCGTTCGCCGCCAGTTGGCGCGGCGAGGAGGAAGATCATGGGTCACCTGATGCCGGAACGACTGGTTCGGGGCTGTGCGGTCGCCGCCACCGCCCTCGTGCTGATGTTCGGTGCCGTTTCTCCGGCGCCGGCGCGTGCGCCGGAGGGCGATTTCGCCGATCTGGCCGAGCGGCTGCTGCCGGCCGTGGTGAATATCTCCACCATCCAGACGGTGCAGAATCGCGGCGTCACGCCGGAAGGCATGCCGCAATTCCCGCCCGGCTCGCCGTTTGAGGATTTTTTCAAGGAATTCTTCGAGCGCCAGCAGCGCGGCGAGGGCAACCGTCCGCCGCGCCAGGTGTCTTCGCTCGGCTCCGGTTTCATTGTGGATGCGCGCGGCTATGTGGTCACCAACAACCACGTGATCGCCGATGCCGATCAGGTGCGCGTGATCCTGCACGACAACACCGAACTGGAAGCCAAGGTCATCGGCCGCGATCCGGAAGTGGATATCGCCGTGCTGAAGGTCGAGCCCAAGGAGCGCAAGCTGACCGCGGTGAACTGGGGCGATTCCGAAAAGATCCGCGTCGGCCAGTGGACGCTGGCGATC
This sequence comes from Pseudomonadota bacterium, assembly GCA_023434425.1. Classification (GTDB taxonomy): domain Bacteria; phylum Pseudomonadota; class Alphaproteobacteria; order Ferrovibrionales; family Ferrovibrionaceae; genus Ferrovibrio. Next base: position 4,717 of record JAEYSS010000263.1, read on the forward strand.
GGCAATCCCTTCGGCCTCGGCGGCACCGTCACCGCCGGTATCATCTCGGCGCGCGGCCGCGACATCAATGCCGGCCGCTACGACGACTTCATCCAGACCGATGCCTCGATCAACAAGGGCAATTCCGGCGGCCCGCTGTTCGACAAGGACGGCAATGTCATCGGCATCAACACCGCGATCTTCTCGCAGTCGGGCGGCTCGATCGGCATCGGCTTCGCTGTGCCGGCGAATCTCGCGCGACCTGTTGTGCAGCAGCTGATCGAATTCGGCCGCACCAAGCGCGGCTGGCTCGGCGTTCAGATCCAGTCGGTGACCGACGAGATGGTCGAGGCGCTCGGCTTGAGTCAGGCCCGTGGCGCGCTGGTCGCCAAGGTGGTGCCGGGCGGTCCGGCCCAGAAGGCCGGGATCGACAGCGGCGACGTGGTCGTCAGCTTCGACGGCAAGGCGATTGCCAGCACCAATGCCCTGACCCGCAGCGTGGCCGAGACCCCGGTCGGCAAGACCGTGAATGTCGAGATCATGCGCAAGGGCAAGAAGCAGACGGTGAAGGCCACGCTGGGCGAGCTGGAAGCCGCGATGGCGTCGGCCAAGCAGGAGAACAGCCAGAAGGCCGATGCGGCCCGGCCCAAGGCCGGCCGCAACGAAACCGAGCTTGCCGACCTGGGTGTGCGCATCGCGCCGCTGACCAAGGAACTGCGCCAGAAGCACGACATCAAGGATGACGTGAAGGGCGTGGTGGTCACCGATGTGGAAAACGACGGCCCGGCGGCCAAGCGCGACGTGCGCGTCGGCGACGTGATCATCGAGATGGCACAGTCGGAAATCCGCAGCACGGACGATGCCGTCGAGATGCTGAAGGCGCTGAAGGATGCCAAGCGCAAAGTGGCGCTGCTGCAGATCCAGCGCGCCGGCGAGCCGCGCTTTGTGCCCGTTCCCTTGAAGTCGTAAGAAAGGCCCTCACCCCCCGCCCTTTCCCGCAAGCGGGAGAGGGCGGGACCCACGAAGTGGGAGGGTGAGGGTGACGCAACAGAGAAGCCGGCAGTGATGCCGGCTTTTTCTTGCCCGCGTCGCAAATCCCAGTCATTTCCCGTAAAATGCGCCGAAACGAATCCGGGGAAACGCATGTGCCGCTGGCTCACCTATCGGGGCGATCCGATCTATCTGGAAGACCTGCTGTTCGCGCCGCGCTATTCGCTGATCGAGCAGAGCCTGCACGCGCGTAAAGCCGCAGTCGCCACAAACGGCGATGGCTTCGGTGTCGGCTGGTATGCCGAACGCGACCTGCCGGGCACCTATCGTGACATCCTGCCGGCCTGGAACGATCCGAACCTGCGCAGCATCGCGCACCAGATCCGCTCCAGCCTGTTTCTGGCGCATGTGCGGGCCTCCACCGGCACGGCGACGTCGCGCGCCAACTGTCATCCGTTTTCCAACGGGCGCTGGCTGTTCATGCATAACGGCCAGATCGGCGGTTATGCGCGCCTGCGCCGCCGGCTCGAAGCCCTGATCCCCGATGCGCTTTACGAACAGCGGCTCGGTACCACGGATTCGGAAGCGATCTTCTACCTGATGCTGCATCACGGCCTCGACCGCGATCCGCTGGCGGCGATCTCGGCCGCTATAGCCGATGTGCGGAGACTGATGATCGACGACGGCATCGCCGAGGCCTTCCGCATGACGGCCTCGCTGACCGACGGGCGCTCGGTCTATGCGATCCGCTATTCCTCTGATGCCGAGCCACCCAGCCTGTACTGGCGCATGGACGATGGCCGGCTCACCATCGTCTCGGAGCCGCTGGACGAGCATGCGCAAAAGTGGTTGCCGGTGCCGCCGGGTCATGTGCTGGTCGCTGCCGAGGCCAGCGAAGTGACCCTGAGCGCGCTCGCTGCGTAAATAAAAAGGCCGGCTGGGAAGCCGGCCTTTTCAATTCCGTATAGCGCCGCTTACTCGATCTCGCGGGCGTTCTGCACGATCTTGCCGACCAGGCCGTATTCCACCGCCTGTTCCGCGCTCATCCAGTAGTCGCGATCCGTATCCTTCTCGATCCGTTCGATCGGCTGCCCGGTCTCGCGGGCGAAGATTTCGTTCAGCCGCTTGCGCATGCGGATGATTTCCTTGGCCTGGATGGCGACATCCGAGGCCGTGCCGCCGGCGCCGCCGGACGGTTGATGCAGCAGGAAGCGGGTATTGGGCAACGAGAAGCGGTTTTCCGGCTTGGCCGCGGCATAGATCAGCGCGCCGGCCGAGGCGACCCAGCCGGTGCCGACCACGCGCACATCCGGCTTCACGAACTTGATCATGTCGTAGATCGTGTCGCCCGATTCGACGTGGCCGCCCTGGCTGTTGATGTAGATGGTGATCGGGTCTTCGCTGGCCGACTGCAGCGCCAGCAGGCGGGCCGAAACTTCCTTGGCCAGCTTCTGGTCGATGCCGCCGAAAATCAGGATGGTGCGCGCCTTGAACAGGCGCTCCTCAATGGCCGGGGTCTTGTCCCGCACCTTCTCCTTTTCGGTCTCGCCGTTCTTCTCCGGCTCGTCCTCGTCCAGGCGGGTGATACGGTTCAGCATGCGCAAAAAGCTCCTGCAAAAGTGCTGTCAAAAGTATCCCATGGGCGGCGCGGCAGCCGCAAGGCTCAGGCCCGGCCACAGCTGGCTGCGCCTAGGCAAAAGCCGGGCTTTTCCGCTAGGCTCCGGGCCATTCTCTCCAGGCAGATAAGAAAGGTCGCGCCATGCTGAAAGGCAAGTCCGCCGTCGTCACCGGATCCACCAGCGGGATCGGTCTGGGTATCGCCCGGGCGCTCGCCGGGGAAGGCGTCAACCTGATGCTGAACGGCTTCGGCGACGCGGCCGAGATCGAGAAAATGCGGGCTGGCCTGGCGGCCGAATTCGGCGTCAAGGTGGCCTATGACGGCGCCGATATGAGCAAGGGCGAGGCGATTGCCGCCTTCATCAAAAAGGCCGAACAGGAACTCGGCGGCATCGACATCCTGGTCAACAATGCCGGTATCCAGTTCGTCTCAGCCGTGGATGAATTCCCCGAGGCGAAGTGGGAGGCGATCCAGAACATCAATCTCAGTTCCAGCTTCCACTGCATCAAGGCGGCGCTGCCCGGCATGAAGAAGCGGGGCTGGGGCCGCATCGTCAA
>JAEYSS010000070.1 GCA_023434425.1 Pseudomonadota bacterium
CTCGGCGGCCGGCTGCAGCAGCAGGCCTTCGAATTCTCCGAGATCGCCTATGGCGCGGCACCGGTAACGACTGCTGCCGACTGGAGCGCCGTGCTGCAGGCAGCCCTGCTGGCGCTGCTGGGCGGTATGCTGCTCAACCTGATGCCCTGCGTCTTCCCGGTGCTGTCGATCAAGATCCTCGCGCTGGTCGCTCACAGCGGACAGGGCAGGGCGCAGATGCGTCGGCATGGCATGGCCTATACGCTTGGCATCCTCGCCAGTTTCGCAGCGCTGGCCGGACTGCTACTGGCGCTGCGGGCCACCGGCGCACAGATCGGCTGGGGGTTCCAGCTGCAGATGCCGCTGGTGATCGCGCTGCTGGCCTACCTGCTGTTTGCCATGGGGCTCAGCCTGTCGGGCGTGTTCCATCTCGGCGGGAGTTTTGCCGGCATTGGCGACGCGCTGACGCGGCGTGGCGGCTATCAGGGTTCGTTCTTCACCGGCGTGCTGGCGGCCGTGGTGGCGACGCCCTGTACCGCGCCGTTCATGGGGGCGGCCACAGGCTTTGCGCTGACACAGCCGGCGTCCATCGGCATCGGCATCTTTCTCGCGCTCGGCCTCGGCCTGGCGCTGCCGTTCCTCATTCTCACGATTGTGCCGCAACTGGCCGACCGCCTGCCGCGACCCGGCCTGTGGATGGAGCGCGTCAAGCAGGCGCTGGCATTTCCGCTCTATGCCACGGTGGCCTGGCTGGTCTGGGTGCTGAGTCAGCAGGTCGGGCAGCAGGGGCTGCTTGCCGCGATGCTCGGCCTCGTGCTGGTGGCGGCTGCGGCCTGGAGTTTCGGCCTGCGCGGTCGTGTGGCGCTGGCGAGTGCTGCCGTGCTGCTCATCGCTGCTGCCGGCGCGCTGTACAGCACCGCGCGCGATCCCGCCGTACCGGCTGCGGCTGTAGCGCAGGCACAGCCGGGGGATACGACGACCGAATCTTTCAGCCGTCAGAAACTCGATGGGCTGCTGGCGCAGCAGAAGCCGGTCTTCGTCAACATGACGGCGGCCTGGTGCATCACCTGCATGGTCAACGAGCGCACGGCGCTCAGCAGCGACACGGTGCAGGACGCCTTCCGTGCGCGCGGCATCGTCTACATGAAGGGCGACTGGACCAACCAGGATGCCGAGATCACCCGCATGCTGGAACAGCACGGCCGCAGCGGCGTGCCGCTCTATCTCTATTACGCCAGCGGCAGGAGCATTGTGCTGCCGCAGATTCTCACTCCGTCCATCGTACTGGAGCATCTCGACCAGCTCGACCGGCCGCAGAAAAGTGCATCGCTTTCCAACCCATCCGCCAACACGCAACGATAGGAGTATCGTCATGACCATCTCTCGTCGCATCCTGCTGTCCGCCGCCGCCATCGGTGCAGGCGGACTGCTGCTCGGATTGCCGCAGGTCGGCAGCGCCAGTTCAGGCATCCAGATCGGCCAGCCGGCGCCGGCCTTCAGCGCCAAGGATACCAATGGCAAGACCGTGTCGCTCGCCGATCTCAAGGGCAAGACCGTGGTGCTGGAATGGTCGAACCACGACTGCCCCTTCGTGAAGAAGCATTACTCCGGCAACAACATGCAGGCGCTGCAGAAGAAATGGACCGGGCAGAATGTGGTCTGGCTCACCGTGATCTCCTCGCCGGTGGGCGAGCAGGGCTATGTCGATGCCGCGCAGGCCAACAGGCTGACCGCCGAGCGTGACGCGGCGCCCACGGCCGTGCTGCTCGACCCGAAGAGTCAGATCGCGCGCGCCTATGGCGCGCAGGTGACGCCGCATATGTATGTGATCGACAAGACCGGCAAGCTGGCCTATGCCGGCGGCATCGACGACAAGCCATCGACCCGCGTCGACGACCTGAAAGGCGCGAAGAACTACGTCGATACCGCGCTGACCGAACTGGCGCAGGGCAAGGCGGTCAGCACCACCACGGCGCGGCCCTATGGCTGCACGGTGAAATACGCCTCGCCGTCGGCCTGAACGGTTCACTCGCCATATGAAGGGCGCCGGGCAAGCGGCGCCCTTTTTTATGTCGTTATGAGAGGCGCAAAAGTCAGCGTCACTTCCTCGCGTTCGAAGACTCGATCCTGCTCATTCTGGCCGCCAAGGCCATAAATGGTGGCGCCCAGCAACTGATGCACCCTGTCATTGGCGTCCGCCAGCGGCATCACGATGCGCTCTCCGATACCGGAGCCGCCCAGTTTCACGAAGACCCGTCCGATGGCATGCAGGATCGCCGGAGTCTCGCAGACGCGACGATACCGGTCCAGTACGGTCGCCAATGCAGCCGGTGGCATGATCTTTTCCAGCGGCGCGCCGGGTCGGGAATGGGGCAGCAGGCGCCGAATTTCTTCACCGGCGACGCGCAGTACGAAACTGCGCTGCGCGGGGTCGAAATCGTAGAGGAACAGGTGCGGCACGAGGCCAGGAAGGTGAAAGAGATCGAAATCCTCGCGCCGCGTCACGACTGATGCAGGACGTCGGCGGTCCAGCCAGTGGCCGACAAAACCCTGCAGCAATGGGGCCTGAACCGGAAGCGCGGCCGGATGGGACAAGGCGATCTCTTGAAGTCTGTATCTGGATCAAGCCTTCCAGAAAACGGGCGGTAATGACAGTCCCGAAGCGGAAATATTATTCAGCCGCCTGGCGGATGGCGGGGCGCAGGCTGGCCTCGAAGTCGGCCAGCATGTTGCCCAGAGATTGCCCCTCCGGGTCGGCCAGTGCGGCGGTGCGCGCCTGCACCAGTGCATCGGTTGCCGCCGGCGTCGAGAGGCGATGCTCCAGCGCCGGCAGGATCACGCGGTCGCGGATGCGCTCGAAATTGCCGGCGCCCCGTTTGAAGGTCTCGCCATAGCCCTTGATCAGCCGGGCGCAGTCGACGATCTCGCGCGCGAGATTCAGGTCCAGTGCGGCCGCGCGGCGGATCAGGTCGAGCCAGTCTTCGATGCGGGCCTGTTCCTGGTGGTAACGCGCGCTGCGCGGCCGCCAGCCGCGCAGGCCGGCCAGCATGCGCAGCTTGAGATAGCCGCCGATGCGGTTGGACTGCACGGTCATCGCCAGATGCAGCTTCTCGGTCCAGCCTTTGCGTTCGCACAGCGCGATCACGCTGCGCGCCATGGCGGGTGGCAGCAGTGAGGCGATCTCTTCGACGCCGGGTTTCAGGAACTCGGCCACAGTATAGGGCTGGCCGGGTTTGACGCGCTGCTCGCGCTCAATGGCGGCAAAGCGTTCGGGCTTCAGCTTGAGTTGGGCGACGCGGATGACATCTTCAAAGCTCATGCGCAACGCCAGATGCCGCGCAGTTTCGGTGGTCAGGCTTTCGTCGCCCAGCCTGGCCACGGTATCCAGCCGGTCGAGATAGAGCCGGGCATAGCCGACGCCCTGATAATCGACCAGGCGCTTGATGCCCTCGGCGGCGAATGTCTGCACCGCCATGGGCAGCCGCGCGATACGGTCGGCCAGCGCGGGTATGGCTGCGGCTGGCGGCAGCGACGACAGCACGGCGGCGCGCGCCTCGATCTCGTTCTGGCCATGGCTCAGGCCGAAGCGGAAGCCGGCGAGGTTGCTTTCCACCGCCTTGCCTTCGGTGCGGATGCCGTCCTCGAAAGCCGCAGCCGGCAGCGGCAGGGCGCCCGATCCGGCCAGCGCACCGAGCAGGACGGCATTCAGGATGCTGCCGGCATCCTTCGCCGCCTGGTCCATGTCGAACAGGATGGTGCGTTTCGCGTGGTCCTTCGCGGCGCGGAACAGCTTGCCGGGGTCGTAACGGCCGTCGCCCATGGCGCTCTTTTCGGCCACCGCGAAGATGCGATGGGTGGAAGCGATCAGCAACGTGCGGTCCGGCGAGACGAAGCCATTGGCGATGGCGCGGCCGGCCTCGACAAATTCGCTGGCGATCATCACATCGACCTGGCCCGGCATCGGGTTCAGGCACATCACCGGGCGTTTGTCGGTCTTCTCCGGCCAGATCTCGATGTAATAGGTGGTGGCGCCGGTGCGCTGGGCCACGCCGGGAATGGAGGTGCTCTGCACCGGATAACCGGCGCGTTCGGCGGCATCGACGATCCAGCCGGTCAGCACGCCGCCGCCTTCGCCACCCATGGCGGCGATCAGGATGCAGAGGGGACGAGTGGCGGTCATGTCACTCTCCCGCCGCCGGCATCGGCGCCGGCGCAGCGGCGGCACGGCCACCGAGCCAGCCGATCACGGTCCGATGCAGCCGGTCGCTGACGCGATCCCACCAGCCCGGGTTATGCACGATCTCGGTCTTGTAGAAGGACGGACACAGCACGGCGGCATGCGCGACCTCGCCGCAATGGCCGCAGCCGACACAGCCGCTGTTGACGCTGGCGACCGGATCGGTGCGCAGCGGGTCGGGATTGGGCTTGATGGTCAGCGACGGGCAGCCCGACAGGCGGATGCAGGAATGATCGCCGGTGCAGACCGCATCGTCGATGCCGAAACGGGTGCGCAGCACGCGCTCGCCGGATTTCAGCGCCGTGGCTTCCTCGCTGCGCAGCCGGCGCTGGCGCGCCAGCATGCATTCGCCTTCCGCCAGGATGATCTTGAGGCCCCGGGTCGTGGTGGTCAGGGCCTCGCGCAGGGCTTCGCGCATGGGGCCCAGGCTGTAGGAGCGGATGCGTCTGACCCATTTGACGCCGAGCGCCTTCACGGTGGTTTCGATATCCGACCCGCTGTCGAGGCCGTCCACCCGGTTGCCGGCGGAGGAGGGAATATACTGCACGCCGGTCGCTGAGGTGTAGCCGTTCTTCATCACCACCAGTACGCCGTCGCCGCGGTTGAACATGGCTGAGGCCACGCCCGACAGCACACCGTTATGCCAGAAGCCGCCATCGCCCATGATAGAAAGCGAGCGCGTGTTCATCAGGGGCCCGACGCCGGCGGCCGAGGCCAGCGACATGCCGTAGCCGAGAATGGAATGACCCAGCGAAAACGGCGCGAAGGTGGCCAGCGCGTGACAGCCGATATCGGCGGCGACATGCACCTTGCCGATTTCGCGCTCGACCAGTTTGATCGCGGTAAAGACCGGGCGTTCGGGACAGCCGGTGCAGAAGGTGGGCGGGCGCGGCGGCAGATGGGTGCCGATCACGGCCTGCGCGGCCTGGCGATTGTCGAGCGCCGAACTGAACGCGGCGTCGGCCGCTGAAACATCGACCTGCGGCTGCTCGGCCTTGACGAAGGCCAGCAGGCCGCGGGTCAGCGCCTCGATCGAATATTCGCCGGCGGCGGGCAGCATGCCCTTGCCATGTACGCGGGTATTGACGTCGGCGCGGCGCAGCGCGGCATGCAGCGCCTGCTCGATATAGTCGGGTGAGCCTTCCTCCACCATCAGCACGGCGCGTTTGCCGGCGCAGAACTGCACCAGCTGCTGCGGCACCAGCGGATAGGTGACGTTCAACACCAGCGTCGGCACACAGCTGTTGCCGAAGGCGTCGGCCAGGCCGAGATTCATCAGGGCGCGGTTCAGCGCATTGTACAGGCCGCCCTGCACGACTATGCCGATCTCCGACAGGTCGCCGGGCAGGGTCTCGTTCATCCCGTGTTCCAGAATGAATCTCTGCGCCGCCGGGATGCGCTGCTCCAGCTTCAGCTTTTCCTGCATGAAGGTGGCCGGCGGATGCGCAAGCCGGTCGTAGTTGAAGGCCGAAGGGCCGGGCAGGCGGCTGTTGCGCGAGACTTTGGCCGGCTTGTTGGTCTTGGCCGGGAATTCGCCGGTGACATGGCAGGCGCGAATGCGCAGTTCCAGCATGACCGGCGTATTGGAGGCTTCGGACAACTCGAATCCCAGTTCGACACTGCGCGTAATGGTCGGCAGGTCGGGGCGCGGGTCGAGCAGCCAGATCGAGGATTTCATCGCATAGGCATGGCTGCGTTCCTGGATCACGCTGGCGCCTTCGCCGTAGTCTTCACCGACCACGATCAGTGCGCCGCCGGTGACGCCGGCAGAGGCCAGGTTGCTCAGCCCGTCCGAGGCGACATTGGTGCCGACGATGGCTTTCCAGGTGACGCAGCCGCGTGCGGGATAGTGGATCGAGGCGCCGAGCAGGGCCGCCGCCGAAGCTTCGTTGGTGCAGGTTTCGAGATGAATGCCGAGATCGTCCAGCATGTCCTGCGCCTGCACCAGGACGTCGACCAGGTGCGAGACGGGTGCACCCTGGTAGCCGCCGACATAGGAGACTCCGGACTGGAGAAGCGCCTTGGTGACGGCCAGAATCCCTTCGCCGCGGAAGATGTCGCCATCTCCCAGACGCAACGTTTCAATCTCTTTGGCGAAAGAGCGTTCCATCGATTCCTCCCAAACGCGCGGAATCTTGCACCGCACATCCGAAGGGTCAAGAAATTAGTTGGGTGTCAAACAAAACAATCTGGACAGGTCCGGCCGTGCCGGGCTACGCTGCCGCCGCAAAACAAAAAAAGGACAGTCAGGTTTCGCTGACGGTCCGCCAGCGGAGGAAACACATGACAAGCAAACGCCACAGTTATGTCTGCGCCGCAGCCCTCGGGCTCGGTGTCGCGCTCGGCCTCGCCGCAGCGCTGCCCGCCATCGCGCAGGACAAGCCTGTGACCCTGCGGCTCGGACACTGGCTGCCGCCGTCGCACCCCCTGCATCCAGCTTTCACCGAGTGGGGCGCGTCGCTGGAAAAGGCGACCAACGGCACGGTGAAGACACAGATTTTCCCGGCGCAGCAGCTTGGCCAGGCAAAAGACCACTACGACATGGCGCGTGACGGCATTGCCGACATCACCTATGTCAATCCGGGCTATACGCCGGGCCGCTTCCCGGTGATCGCCGGCAGTGAAATCCCGTTCCTGTTCTCGAACGGCAAGAGCGGTTCGGCCGCGATCGATGCCTGGTATCGCAAATATGCCGAGAAGGAAATGAGCGACGTGAAGGTCTGCATGACCTTCGTGCATGATCCGGGCACCTTCCACAGCAAGATCAGGATCGCCAAGCCGGACGATCTGAAGGGCCATAAAATCCGCCCGGGCAATGCCTCGGTGGCGCGTCTGGTGACGCTCGCCGGCGGCACCAATGTGCAGGTCACCGCACCGGAAGCCCGCGACGCGCTGGAACGCGGCCTGGCCGATGCAATCAGCTTCCCGTGGGGCAGTGTGTTCATTTTCGGCTTCGAGAAGGCCGTGAAGTATCACATGGACGCGCCGCTCTATATCAGCAACTTCGTGCTGGCGGTGAACAAGGCTGCCTACGGCAAGCTGTCGGCCAACCAGAAGAAGGCCTTCGACGCGCATTGCACCTCGGAGATGTCGGAGAAGGTCAACACGGCCTGGTCGGATGCTGAATCCTCGGGCAAGGCCAAGATGCTGGCATTGCCGGGCCATGAAGGCGTGAAGCCGAGCGACAGCGATATTGCGGCCTGGCGCAAGCTGTCGGATGAAATGACCAAGGCCTGGAACGAAGACGTCAAGAAGGTCGGCGTCAACGGCGAACAGGCGCTGAATGAACTGAAGGCGGAGTTGAAGAAGCGCAACGCGGCGTTCTGATCCTGTAAAGCCTGCGTGCGCGTAAACACCGTGTAAATGGGGGCGGCTGCGGTCCGACAATGGCCGCAGC
>JAEYSS010000130.1 GCA_023434425.1 Pseudomonadota bacterium
GGCGGCGACTTCGTGCTGGTCGAGAACAAGCCGCGCAGCCAGAGCCGCGCCGAAGTGGTGCGTTTAACGCAGGGCGAGGCGGTGATCTTCGCGGTCAACCAAAGACCTGTGCAGGGCACACGCGGCACCTATCGCGTGGCGATGCGGCACGGCGTCTCGACCCTGCACAGCGGCCGCCGACACACGCTCGGCGTCATCTTCCACGATGCTGGTTGATCGGGCGGGTTAAACCTTACACGGCCAGACATGCACCGACAGCGGCTGCTCGCGGCCGTCGAGCCGGCGGTCGCCCGCGGCATCGAAAGCCGGCAGCGCCGGATCCTGCAGTCGCGCTTCCGTCAGCGCTGCATCCGACACCGCGATGCAGCAGCCGAGCTGGCGCGTCAGCGTCTCCAGCCGGCTGGCGATGTTGACCGTATCGCCGACCACGGTGAATTCCAGCCGCTGCGCGCTGCCGACATTGGCCGCCACCACCGGGCCGTAATGCACGCCGACCGACAGCCGCAGCGGCACATGGCCGCGCGCCTGCCGCTTGGCATTCCAGCGCGTCACCTCGTCCTGCAGCGCCAGCGCGCAGCGCACCGCGCGGGCCGCCGCATCGGGCTGGCTGCGGATGCCGCCGAAGGTGGCGAGGAAACCGTCGCCGAGATATTTGTCGAGCGAGCCGCCATGCGCAAACACCACGCCGCTGCCGCGCTCATGCAGGCTTTTCAGCAGCCGCACCACGCGATCCGGCGCCATATGCTCCGACAGGCCGGTGAAGCCGACGATATCGGCGAACAGCACCGCGACATTGCGGTTGGCCGGCGCGCCGAAACTCTCGGCCGCCGCCGGATCGGACATGATCGCATCGGCGACGTCGGGCGCCACGTAGCGCGCCAGATCGGCGCGCGCAATCTCGGCCCGCGTATGGCGCAACAGCAGCGCGCGGGCGCGCCACACGGCCGCTGCCAGCACCGCCGTGGCGATCGCGGTCAGCACCACCTGGTTCAGCAACTGGAAATAGCCGACATAATGCGGATCGGTGATCAGCTGCAGCAGGGCCTGCGGCGACTCGCCGATGCCGCGCGGGGTGGCCAGCGTGTCGCTGCGCATCGCCACCAGCACCACGCCCACGGTCCAGGCCAGGATCGACCAGAGGCCGGTCCAGATCACCTGCAGCGGCGAATAGGACAGCGCCGAGCCGACGATCAGCAGCACCAGATAGAGGAATTCCGGGCCGCGCACGCGCATCTGGATCGGGAAACCGTAATCCAGCCCACCCGGCGGCGGCAGGATCACCACCGCCGTCACCAGGATGGCGTCGAGCACGACGAAGCCGAGCCGGACCGGCACGGCATACCGGTGCCGGCGCAGCAGATGCGGCACCCAGCCGAGCAGCAGAAACAGCGCGGCGACGCCGATATAGTAGAACTGCCGCTGGCCATCGATCGCCAGCAGCAGATAGGCCATCACCGCCGTGACGGCGATCAGCCGGGCGCGAAAGGCGAAGACCAGCCCGCGCTGTTCCTCGCCGGCGATGGCATGGCCAAGCCGGCTGGCGAAGCGGGTGGCGGCGGGATCGGCCTCGGCCATGAAGAATCCTTTGTTGCGCGACAGTCGAGACTGCCGCAGTGCAAACGACGCAATCTGTGACGGCCGCAGCAGTTTCCGCGATTGCTGCCTGCGCCCACGGCCACAAGCGCGTGATCTTTGCGCTGCAACAACGAAAACCACGCGTCACGAAAATACCGTTTTCTGGTCACACGGACAGCATGCTTGCCGGAGTAAGGTGGTCGCCATAGATCGAAATGCAGGGCCATACGCAGCCCGCATGATGGGAATGGATCACGTCGTTTGACCGCCCGTACCGGCACCGAGACCGGGACGGCAGCGGAGCGGAAAGGAGGAGCCAATGGACGCGCGCAGCACCGCCATTCATCTGATTGGTGGAACGGAAGTCTGCTGGCTTGCCGCCGAACCCGCCCTCAACGACATGCTGGCCGATCCGATGACCCAGCTGCTGATGCGGCGCGACGGCGTGCAGGAGGCGGAGATCCGCCGCCTGGCCCAGCGCCTGCGTCAGGCCGGCGCCCGTCGCGCCGAAAAATACGACGGCGCGACCCTCGAAGCCTCCGCCTGATCCCCAACCTGTATCCTCGCCGGGCCAGCCAGGCCCGGCGGCTTTACGCAAAAGATATGCGACTAATTCTTACTTGCACTCACAGCAGCCTGCCGATACAGTCCGTCTCAGGACGAACCGACGCGCGAACAGACTCGCGTCGCGGTTTCAGAGGATTGCCACGGAAATGCAGGACAGCGACCGACCCCGGTCAGCGGCCGACAGGCTCGCACCCGCCCTGGGCGGCACCGTCAGCCAGTTGCGGATCGCGCGGGTGCCGGAACCGCCCGCGCCCGCCGGCAGGGCCGCGTCCCGCATCGACAGCCGCACGCTGTTCCGCGACGGCCGCCGCGAAGTGGTGATCACGCATGAGGGTACCGAGTACCGTCTGCGGCTCACCGCCAGCGGCAAGCTGATCCTGACCAAGTGAGATTCGCCGAGGAGATGGAGATGAGGTCCCGCAAGATGCCGCGCCATACACCGCTCATCCTGCTCGGCCAGGCTTTGCTCGGCCTGGCGGACGCCTGCCGCGACATCCGCGCGACCTCGCGCGCCGGATAGGCACGACGAATTTCAGAAGCGGTCGGCGGCACGCCTCCCACCCTGCCTGCCGTCGATCTGCGGCCGGCGATGCGTCCCTCGCGCATCCCGGCCGCGTTTCATATTCAGGCCGCAACCACCCAGCCGTCGCTGTCCAGCTTCACGGCGAAGGGCTCCAGCGCCTTGCTCTTGCAGGGGCCGAGGAAACACATCCCGTCATGGATGGTGAACAGCGCGCCATGGGTGCCGCATTGCAGCGCGTCGCGCCGCAGGTTGAAGAACTTGTCCGGCTGCCAGTCGAGCGAGGTGTGCGCATGCGGGCATTCGTTGACATAGCCGAACACGCCGCCCATCCAGCGCACGACGAAGCATTCGAAACGGTCCTTGCCCGCGCCGAAGGAAAAGCCTTTGGCATCGGTCTCGCCCAGCTCGTCGAAGCGCAGCAACCGCGTGCCCGGTGCGGGCTGGTTGGGGCGGGTTGTCATTCAAAATCCATAAACGTCATCCTCGGGCTTGACCCGAGGATCTCACGCCGTCCTGCCTGAGGCCCTCGGGTCAGGCCCGAGGGCGACGCGTATTGTTTCGTCACGCCGTCACGCCACCCATCTTGCAGATAATCCTCCACGCGGCGGCATCGACCGGCTGCACCGACAGCCGCGACTGTTTCAGCAGCGCCATGCCCTGCAGCTTCGGCTCGGCCTTGATCATCGCCAGCGTCACCGGGGTCTTGAGCGGCATGAGCGCCTTGACGCTCACCATGCCGAACTTGCCGGTCTCGTCAGTCGGATCGGGGTGATACAGCTTGCAGATCTCGACGATGCCGACGATCTGCTTCTCGTCCACCGAATGATAGAAGAAGGCGCGGTCGCCCAGTTGCATCGCCTTCATGTTGTTGGCGGCCTGGTAATTGCGCACGCCGTTCCAGCTCTCGACCTTCTTCTTCACCTGCTGGTCCCAGGACCAGGCGGAAGGTTCGGATTTCATCAGCCAGTAGTTCATGGTCATGCCTCGGTGGTGAAAGGTCTGGCGAGCAATGCGGCCAGCATGTCGTCGATGCCGGCATCCTTGTGCAGCACCGCGTCCACCGCCGCACAGATCGGCATCTCGACGCCATGTTTGCCAGCCAGCGCCTCGATGGCGCGGGCGGTATGCACGCCTTCGGCCACGGTGCGACGCGCACCCATGATCTGCTCAAGGCTCTGGCCCGCGCCGAGCGCGATGCCCAGGGAAAGATTGCGCGACTGCATGCCCGAACAGGTCAGCACCAGATCGCCGAGGCCCGACAGGCCCATCAGGGTTTCGCGTTTCGCGCCCAATGCGAGGCCAAGGCGGCTCATTTCAGCAAGGCCGCGCGTGATCAGGGCGGCGCGCGCATTGTCGCCCAGTTTACGCCCGATCACGATGCCGCAGGCAATCGCCAGTACATTCTTCACCGCGCCGCCGATCTGCGCGCCGATCACATCGTCGCTCAAGTATGGCCGGAAAGTCGGGCGGCCAAGCCGCGGCACCAAAGCCGCGCCCAGCGCTTCGTCGGCGCAGGCCAGGGTGCTGGCAGACGGCAGCCCACGCGCGACTTCAGTGGCGAAATTCGGTCCGCTCAGGATTGCCAGCGGCCGGCCGGGCAGCAGCTCGGTCAACACGTCGCTCGGCAATAACCCGGTGCTGATCTCGATGCCTTTCGCCGCGATCACGATGGGTGCTGCGATGGGAAGGCTGCTGCGGATCTGCTCGGCAAACTGACGCAGGGTCTGCGCCGGCACGGCCAGCACCAGCGCATCGCAGTCTTTCAGATCGCCGAGGTCGCCGGTCGCCCGGAGATTGGTCGGCAGTTTCACATCCGGCAGATACAGCGGATTGCCGTGGGTGTTGTTGATGCTGCGCACTACATCGGCATTGCGCGCCCACAGGATCGTGTCGCCCTGTTCAGCCGAGAGCGCGGCCAGTGCCGTGCCCCAGGCGCCACCGCCGATCACACCAATGCGATTCAACTCTTTTTTGGTCACGCCTTCACTCCGGCATAGGGCTTCGGCGCCGCCAGTGTGTCGAGCGGCCAGCGTGCGCGGGCCGGCGCTTCAAGATCGTCGATCATACCGAGACGAAACCGCTCCAGTCCGGCCCAGGCGATCATCGCGCCGTTGTCGGTGCAGAGTTTCAGCGGCGGTGCGGTGAAGCGCATGCCGTGATCGGCCGCGAGACTGACCAACCCGTCGCGCAACGCCGTGTTGGCGGCCACACCGCCGGCGACGACGAAATGTCTGCCGGCAGCAGTATGCGCGGCATCGAACAGCGCGATGGCATTCCGCGCCCGATCCAGAACGACCGCCATCACGGTGCGCTGGAAACTGGCGGCGAGATCGGCCTTGTCCTGTTCAGACACAGACGGCCCACAGCTTTCCAGCGCCAGCCGCACGGCGGTCTTCAGGCCGGAGAAACTGAAATCGCAGCCCGGCTTGCCTTTCAGCGGCAGCGGCAGATTGAAACGCGCGGCATTGCCCTGCTTTGCCATCTGCTCGATGGCCGGCCCGCCGGGATAGCCCAGCCCGAGCAGTTTTGCCGTCTTGTCGAAAGCCTCGCCGGCTGCGTCATCAATCGTGGTGCCAAGCCGCTGATAGCGGCCGACACCTTCCACGATCAGGAACTGGCAATGCCCGCCCGAGACCAGCAGCAGCAGATAGGGGAAAGCCACATCGTCGGCGATCCGCACCGAGAGCGCATGGCCCTCCAGGTGGTTCACGGCGATCAGCGGTTTCCGCGTTGCGTAAGATAAAGCCTTGGCCGTCATGAGCCCGACCATGACGCCGCCGATCAGGCCGGGCCCGGCGGTGGCGGCAATGGCATCCAGATCGGCCAGCTCCAGGCCGGCTTCGGCCAGCGCGTCGGCCACCAGCCCGTCCAGATGCTCGATATGGGCGCGGGAGGCGATTTCCGGCACCACACCGCCATAGGGCGCGTGTTCCCTCATCTGCGAGAACAGGCTATGACTGAGGATGCGGCGCGACGGTTCGGCCGCGTCCTGAACGATGGCGCAGGCAGTTTCGTCGCAACTGGTTTCGATGCCAAGCACGCGCATCGTCAGATCGTCCGCTCCGTCAGAATATCCAAGCGAGTAGGCCTTAACATTATGACGCCAAGCCAGCAAGTGAAGCCGGAAAAGCCCGTCCTCAGTATCGGGACGCGCGGCTCGCCGCTGGCTTTGGCCCAGGCGCATGAAACCCGCGACCGGCTGCTCAGGGCGCATGCCTCTTTGCGCGAGGACCAGATCGCCATCCGGGTGATCAAGACCACCGGCGACCAGATCCAGGATCGTGCGCTGGCCGAGGCCGGCGGCAAGGGCCTGTTCACCAAGGAGATCGAGGACGCGCTGCTGAGCGGCGAGATCGATCTCGCCGTGCATTCGATGAAGGACATGCCGACGGCGCTCCCCGAAGGCCTGATGATGGGGG
>JAEYSS010000282.1 GCA_023434425.1 Pseudomonadota bacterium
GCCAAAACCGTGAAGCTGACGCTGGAAAACAACCGGATCGTCGTGGCCTCGATGGAGGCCCGCGTTTCGCTCGCCGCTTTCGACACGCAGACCGGCCGCTTTGCGCTGCATGTGCCCACCCAGGGCGTCTGGGTGCTGAAAAAGACACTGGCCAGGATATTCAACCTGCCGGAAGAGAAATTCGCCATCTATACCGACGATGTCGGCGGCGGCTTCGGCATGAAGATTTTCATCTATCCCGAACAGGTGCTGACGCTGTTCGCCGCACGCGCGCTTGGCCGCCCGGTCAAGTGGACCTCGGAACGCTCCGAAGCCTTCCTGACCGACACGCATGGCCGCGCCAATCTCACACATGCCGAGATGGCGCTGGACAAGGACAATCATTTCCTGGCGCTGCGCGTGCACAATCTCGCCGATATGGGCGCCTATCTGTCGACCTATGCGCCGATGATCCCGACCATGGCGGGCACCAAGGTGCTCAGCTCGGTCTATCGCTTCCAGGCCGTGCATGCCCGCGTCGAGGGCGTGTTCACCAATACCGTGCCGGTCGATGCCTATCGCGGCGCGGGACGTCCGGAATCGAACTACATCATGGAACGGCTGATCGACATCGCTGCAGCCGAACTGAAGATCGACCGCGCCGAGCTGCGCCGCAAGAACTACATTCCGTCCGATGCCTTCCCATGGACCAGCGCGATGAACCTGGTCTACGACTCCGGCGATTTCGCCAATACGGCGGAGACCGCACTCCAGACAATCGACTGGGCCGGCTTCGAAGCGCGCCGCGCGGCCTCTGCCAGACGCGGCCTGCGGCGCGGCATCGGCATGGCCTATTATCTGGAAGCCACCGGCGGCGCACCGACCGAACGCGCCGAGATCCGCTTTGCCGAAGACGGCCTCGTCGATGTCTATGTCGGCACGCAGTCGACCGGGCAGGGCCATGAAACCGCCTATACCGGCATCATCTCCGAACTGCTCGGCATCGGCGCCGACCAGATCCGCATCCGCCAGGGCGACAGCGACATGATCCCGACCGGCGGCGGCACCGGCGGCGCCCGTTCGCTCTATTCGCAGGGCGGCGCGCTGCTCAAGACCAGCGACGCGGTGATCGAGAAGGGCAAGACGATGGCTGCCGAGATGCTGGAAACGGCCGCGGGCGACATCGAATTCGCCGCCGGGCGTTTCGCCGTGGCGGGCACGGATCGCGGCGTCGGCATCATGGAGGTGGCGGCCGAGGCGCGCAAACGCGCCGGCGTCGGCTACGACCAGGCGGCCGGCCTCGATACCGCCACGGATCACCAGATCCAGGCGATCACCTTCCCCAATGGTTGTCATGTCTGCGAAGTCGAGATCGATCCGGCCACCGGCATCACCCAGGTGGTGCGCTATGTGGTGGCCGACGATATGGGCCGGGTGATCAACCCCACCATCGTCAAGGGCCAGATCCATGGCGGCGTGGTGCAGGGTGTCGGCCAGGCGCTTTACGAGCATGTCGTCTACGATGAGGACGGCCAGCTGCTGACCGGCAGCTTCACGGACTACTGTCTGCCGCGCGCCGACAACTTCCCAGACATCGAGGTGATCCTCTGCGAGGTGCCGTGCAAGACCAATCCGCTCGGCGTCAAGGGCGCAGGCGAAGCTGGTGCGGTGGGCTCGGCCCCGGCCACGATCAGCGCCATCGTCGATGCACTGGCCGACCTCGGCGTTACCCATGTCGACATGCCGGCGACGCCGCCCAAGCTGTGGCAGCTGATCAACCAGCGGCAGGCGCAGGCCGCGGAATGACGGCTGCGGAATAGTCCATAAAGGGCCGATCAAACGAGAACGGCGGGCATGCCCGCCGTTTCTGTCTGCGCTTCTGCAACAGTCAGTGCGTACCGTTCTGCGGCACCTGCATCACGGTGAAGAACAGGCCGAGCTGGCGGATCGCCTGGGCGAACTGCTCATAGTCGACCGGCTTGGTGATATAGACGTTGCAGCCGAGGTCGTAACAGCGCTGGATTTCGCGCTTGTCGTCAGTGGTGGTCAGCACCACCACGGGCGCCATATGCAGGCCCGGGCTCTGCTTGATTTTCTGCAGGATGTCGACGCCCGACATGTCAGGCAGGTTCAGGTCGAGCAGGATCAGCAGGGCTTCGCCCTGATGCTGCTGGCCGGTGCCGTCGCTGCCCAGCAGATAGCCGAGTGCGTCGAGGCCGGTGGCGAACGGCTTGATCTCGTTGTTGACGCCGGCACGACGGATATTCTTTTCGATCAGCCGTGCATGGCCTTCGTCGTCTTCGACCATCACGATCGTGACTGGAGTCTGTTCGGACATCTGCTCCCCTTTGCCGGGCTAAGCAGTCCACCTTTTCGGTAAAATTATCGTAAAGGTCGTACCCTGCCCGAGTTCGCTGTCGACGCGAATGGTGCCGCCGAGGCGCCGCACCATGGTGCGGACATGCGCAAGGCCGATGCCCTCGCCTTGCTGATCCTGCGGCCCGGCCCGGCGAAACAGGTCAAAGACCCTTTCCTGATCCTCAGGCCCGATCCCCCGGCCATTGTCCTCCACGTCTATATCGACCATTCCCCAGCGGCTGGAAG
>JAEYSS010000213.1 GCA_023434425.1 Pseudomonadota bacterium
CGATATTGAAGCCGCGCTGACGGCGCGGATCGCGCAACAGTCGCTGGGCCGTCGCCCCGAAGGCGAGCCAGACAAACCCGCTGGGGCAGGCGGCGCTCACGAAAACCAGCGTGAAGACCACGGCGCGCAGCAAGGCAGACTCGGTCTGATCCGGCAGATAGGTGGCGACCGCCCCGGCCGAGATCAGCCAGGCTTTCGGATTGACCCATTGCAGCAAAGCCGCGCCGAGGAAGCCGGTCGGGCGCGGCGCGACTGTATTGCTCTCGCCGACCGGCGCAAAGGCGATCTTCCAGGCGAGCCAGAGCAGGAAGGCAGCCCCAAGCCAGCGCACGACCTGCATGATCTGCGGATGCTGCAGCACCAGCGCACCGAAGCCATACGCGGCCAGGAACATCATCGATCCCATGCCGGCACCGATGCCGAACAGGCAGGGCAGGCCGCGCAGCAGACCGACCTGCAGGCCGGTGGCGGTCAGCAGCACATTGCTCGGTCCCGGCGTGATGGCGGCGACCAGCGCGAAGACGAAGAAGGCGGCGGCCTGCTCCAGTGTCATGGTGCCATTACGGCAGGTGGGCGGGCGCGAGTCTGGAAGGTTTGTGCAAACCCGGGGTCACGTCATCCTCGGGCTCAAAAAACGTTACTTGGCCGAGGATCTTTCGCAGTTCTGCCCGAGATGCCCGGGTCAAGCCCGGGCATGACGACAAGCTGGTGCGCGCCTTAATCCGCCGACCTGAAGGGATGCGGGTTGAACACCCCCAGCACCTTCAGCGAGCGGCTGAAATATTCCAGTTCCTGCAGCGCCAGATCGACGTTGCGATGCGCCGGATGGCCTTCGATCTCGGCGTAGAATTCCGCCACCTTGAACCCGTCGGTGAGATAGCTTTCCAGCTTCACGACGTTCACGCCGTTGGTGGCGAAGCCGCCGAGCGCCTTGTACAGCGCGGCCGGCACGCTGCGCACCTTGAACATGATCGCCGTCATGCAGGCGGCACTGTTCGGATCGGGGTCGCGGCGCTGGCGCTCCAGCTTGATGAAACGCGTGGTGTTGGTGTGGTTGTCCTCGATATCGGCGCGCAGGATCTGCAGGCCGTAGAGTTCGCCCGCAATGCTGGACGCAATCGCCGCCTCTTCCGGATTGTTGCGCTCGGCCACGTCCTTGGCCGAGCCGGCGGTGTCGCTGGCGACAATCGCCTCAAGTCCCATTTCCTTGGTCACCTTGCGGCACTGCGACAGGCCCTGCACATGGCTGTAAACCCGCTTCACCGTCTTCAGGCTGGCCGATTTCGGCGCCAGCAACTGGTGCCGCACGCGCAGAAAATGCTCCGCCGTGATGAACAGGCCGCCTTCCGGCAGCAAGTGGTGAATATCGGCAACGCGGCCGGCGGTGGAATTCTCGATCGGAATCAGGCCGCAGGCCGCGCGGCCTTCGCGCACGGCGGCGAAGGCATCCTCAAAGCTCGGACAGGGCAGTGCCACCATGTCGGGCAGCGCCTCGCGGCAGGCCAGATGCGAATAGGCGCCCGGCGCACCCTGAAAAGCCACGACCTTCGCGGGGTCGGTGACATCCGTGGCGATGGTGGCGACAGGCGACATGGCGTGACTCGTTCGTTTTCTGGCTTGTTGGGCTGAGATTATCTGGGCTGCATGACGGCGCGGATGCGCGCGAGATCGGCCGGAGTATCGACACCGAGCGGAAGCGTGTCAACGACGGCTGCCGCGATGCTCATGCCGTTTTCCAGTGCGCGCAACTGCTCCAGGCTCTCGCGCTGTTCCAGCGGCGACGGCTTGAGCGACACGAAACGCTCCAGCGCAGCCCGGCGATAGGCATAGATGCCGATATGATGCCACAGCGGCCCCTCGCCGCCCGGCACCGGCCGGCGGCTGAAATAGAGCGCGCGGCCGACAGTCCGGCCGGGCGCGAGGCTGAGTACCGCCTTCACCACATTGCGGTCGTCCACCTCGTGCTGGTCCACGATGGGCGTAGCCAGCGTGGCGATGTCGATGGCCGGATCGGCCAGCGGCGTGAGGGCCGCGGCGATCACCTTCGGATCGATGGCCGGCAAATCGCCCTGCAGGTTGATCACGGCGTCATGCCGGCCCTGCGGGTCGAGTTTCTGCAGCGCCTCGAAAATGCGGTCGGAGCCCGAGGGATGCGCCGGGTCGGTCAGCACGGCTTCGCCGCCCGCCGCCGTCACCGCGTCCGCAATCGCGGCATCGCCGCAGGCCACCGCCACGCGGGCGAATCCGGCCTCCTCGGCACGGCGCAGGCACTGCACGATCATCGGCTGGCCATGGATGTCGGCCAGCGGCTTGTCCGGCAGCCGCGTGGAAGCGAGCCGCGACGGGATCAGCACAATCGGGTTTTTCGGGGTTGCATTCGCAGTCGCGGAGGTCATCGGGTTAGGCCTTGAAATAGCAGCGAGATCGGAGCGGCGGACGGAACCGGGCCGGCAGCCCTGCCGGTGCGGCACTTCGCCGCAGCCGGAGCGCCCGCAGGCCCAACTGGTGCGGATATATACGGGTTGCGAACGGGTCGGGGAAGCCGGTAATCTCCCGGCGATTTTCCAGCCGTTTCACGGCCCTACCAGCCTGCCGCTCCCGGGAGTCCGACCCAATGAACAGTTTCGAGCTCAACAAGATCGCCGGTGCAGTTCTGTTCTGCCTGCTGATCATCATGGGCGTCAGCCAGGTCGGCAACATGCTGATCGCGCCCAAGAAGCTCGCCGAGAACGCCTTCAAGATCGAAGTGGCGGAAGAGGCCCCGGCCGCCGGCGCCACCGCCAAGGTCGAAGAGCAGGATCCGCCGGTCGCCACCGTGCTGGCCTCGGCCAACGCCGATGCCGGCAAGAAGGCATTCGGCAAATGCGCCGCCTGCCACAGCGTGGACAAGGGCGGTCCGGCCAAGGTCGGCCCGAACCTCTATGACATCGTGATGGCGCCGAAGGGCCACATGGCCGGCTTCGCCTATTCCGACGGCCTAAAGAAGACCGGCGGCGAATGGACCTATGACAGCCTCTACGCCTTCCTGAAGAACCCGAAGGCCTATGCCCCGGGCACCAAGATGGCCTATGCCGGTTCGAAGAGCGCCAAGGAGCGCGGCGACCTGATCGCCTATCTGCGCTCGCTGTCGGACAGCCCGAAGCCGCTGCCGAATTGATCCGGCATTCCGCTTTAAAGGGCCGGGATCTGTCATGACCGACATCCCGGCCCTTTTTGCATCCAAAAGCGACGAACTGGTGGCCTTTGCCCACCATCTGAGCGATCTGGCCCGCGCCGAGATTCGGCCCCTCTTCCGCACCGGGTTCGACGTGATCAGCAAGGCCGATGCCTCGCCTGTCACCCTTGCCGATCGCAACGCCGAAGCCGCCATGCGCAAGGCCATCGAAGCGCGGTATCCCGATCACGGCATTTTCGGCGAGGAATTCGGCCAGCTGCGCGACGAGTCGCCGTGGCGTTGGATCCTCGACCCCATCGACGGCACCAAGAGTTTCGTCTCCGGTCTGCCGATCTTCGGCACGCTGATCGCGCTGACCTTCGAGAACCGCCCGGTGCTGGGTGTGATCGACCAGCCGATCATGGCCGACCGCTGGATCGGCGCGGCCGGCCGGCCGACCGAATTCAACGGCAAGCCGGCCCGCACCAATGCGCAGCGCGACCTGCCTGACGCCGTGCTGATGACGACCTACGTGGACAGTTTCAGCGAGGCCGAGCTGGCCGCGTTCACGAAATTGCGAAAGGCCTGTCGCATCAATCGTATGTCCGGCGACTGCATTGCCTATGCTATGCTGACCTCGGGTTTCGCCGACATCGCGATGGATGGCCGGATGCAGCCTTACGATTATGCCGCGCTCACGCCGATTGTGGCCGGTGCCGGCGGAGTGATCACCGACTGGGAAGGCCAGCCGCTGGATATGCGCGGCCGCTCCCGCGTTCTGGCTGCGGCAAATCCGGCGCTGCACCAGGCGGCCATGGAATACCTGTCCGGAGTGTGACGCCGACTGGAGCAAACTGATGCGATCCGTACTGCTGCCCGCCGCCATTCTCGCGCTCGCACTGTCCGCACCGTTTCACGTCCAGGCTCAATCCCCCAAGACCAGCCACGCGCTCACCTTGGGCGATGCACCGAAATATCCGGCCGGCTTTACCCATCTCGACTATGTCAATGTGAACGCGCCCAAGGGCGGCGAAATCAGGATGTCGCATCCCGGCGGCTTCGACAGCCTCAATCCCTTCATTCCGAAAGGCGATGCCGCGCCGGGCATTGGGTTAATCTTCGAAACCCTGATGGCCTCACCGCCGGATGACGACCTGTCGGAATACGGCCTGATCGCCGAAACGGTGGAAGTGCCCGACGACCTCAGCTGGATCGTCTTCAACCTGCGCGCCGAGGCGAAATGGGCCAACGGCAAGCCGATCACCGCCGAGGATGTCGCCTGGAGCTTCGAACAGATCAAGCTGAACGGCGAGCCGATGCTGCAGCATTATTATGCCAACGTTCAGAAAGCCGAAGTCTTGTCGCCGCGCAAGGTGAAGTTCCACTTCATCGGGCCGAAGAACCGAGAACTGCCGCAGATCATCGGCCAGTTGCCGGTGCTGCAGAAAGCCGACTGGGAAAAGCGCGGCTTCGACAAGGTGACGCTGGAGAAATGGGAGGGCTCGGGCCCCTATCGCATCGACAGCGTCGAGCCCAACCGCACCATTATCTATACGCGCCGCAACGACTGGTGGGGCAAGGATCTGCCGATCAACAAGGGCCGCTACAATTTCGACCGCATCCGTTACGACGTCTATCGCGACCAGACGGTGGCGCGCGAAGCCTTCAAATCCGGCCAGTATGATTTCCGTGGCGAGAACAGTGCGCGCGAATGGGCCATCTTCTACGACTTCCCCGCCATGGCGCAGGGCCTGGCCAAGAAGCAGGAATTCAAACATGAACGCCCGGGCGGCATTAGCGGCTTTATCTTCAATACCCGCCGCGACAAATTCCAGGATGCGCGCGTGCGCAAGGCGCTGGCGCTGGCCTGGGATTTCGAGTGGTACAACAAGAATATGGCCTATGGCGCCTATTATCACCCGAGCAGCTATTTCGATAATTCCGAATTCGCCGCGCGGAGTGAGCCTTCGGCCGAGGAACTGAAATTGCTGGAGCCGCTGCGCGACAAGCTGCCGAAGGAAGTCTTCGGTCCGGCCTG
Organism: Pseudomonadota bacterium; assembly: GCA_023434425.1. Lineage (GTDB taxonomy): Bacteria > Pseudomonadota > Alphaproteobacteria > Ferrovibrionales > Ferrovibrionaceae > Ferrovibrio. The sequence goes on from JAEYSS010000213.1 coordinate 5,193, forward strand.
GAAGGCGCCGTCATCGGACGGGTCGGGCCAGGATCGCAAGAATCTGCGTGAGGCGACCAAGCTGCTGAAAGAGGCCGGCTGGGAGGTGAAGAACGGCAAACTGGTGAATGCCAGGGGCGAGCCCTTCGTGCTCGAACTGCTGCTGCGCGATGCGCTCTTTGAACGTATGGGCGGCCCATGGGCACAGGCGTTGCAACGTCTGGGCATCACGCTGACCATGCGCACGGTCGACAGCGCGCAGTATGTCAACCGCATCCGCAGCTTCGATTTCGATGTGATCTATTCCGGCTGGGGCCAGTCAAATTCACCGGGCAACGAGCAGCGCAGCTATTTCCATTCGACCGCCGCCGACAATCCCGGCGGTCGCAATTATGCCGGCATCAGGAATCCGGCGGTCGACGCACTGGTCGAGGCCGTGATCGCCGCGCCCTCGCGCGCCGCCCTGATCCCGGCGGTGCGCGCGCTCGACCGCGCGCTGACCTGGAACTGGTATATCGCGCCGACGCTGGGCCACAATGCCGACCGCATCGCCTACTGGGACAAGTTCGGCATGCCCGAGAAAAACCCCAAGAACGGCGTGGACTTCATGTCCTGGTGGATCGATCCCGCCAAGGCCGCCAAACTTTCCAGCAGCAAGCCCCAGTAAGAGAAGACCGCATCATGACCTGGCTGAAGCCCGTTACCCTCGAAGACAGCGGCGTCGCGTTAGTCCCGCTGAGTCACGACCATCGAGAGCCGCTGGCGGAGGCCGTAAACGACGGCGAGTTGTGGAACCTGTGGTACACGCTGATCCCGAAACCCGAGGGCATGACCGCCGAGATCGACCGCCGGCTGGGGCTACAGGAGAAGGGCTCCATGCTGCCCTTCACCGTGCTGGACAAGACGCAAGGCTCCAAACCGGTCGGCATGACCACCTATATGAACGTGGATGCCGTCAACCGCCGTGTCGAAATCGGCTCGACCTGGTATCGCAGGAGCGTGCAGCGTTCGCCGCTGAACACACGCTGCAAGATTCTGCTGCTTGCCTATGCATTTGAAAAACTCGACTGCATTGCCGTCGAGTTCCGCACGCATTTCTTCAATCACCAGAGCCGCGAAGCAATTGCCCGCCTGGGCGCCAAGCAGGACGGCATCCTGCGCAACCACCAGCTCGGCGCCAACGGCTCGATGCGCGACACCGTCGTCTTCAGCATCCTGCCGCATGAATGGCCGGCGGTGAAAACCCACCTGCAGCACCGGCTCGATCGCCTGGTGAAGGGCCAGTCGGCGTGAGATTTATCGGCGCGATCTGTCTGCTTTCCTGCCTGATCGCGCCAGCGCTGGCCCAACCGCGCCACGGCCTCTCCGCCTTCGGCGACCTGAAGCATCCGCCCGGCTTCCGCCATTTCGACTATGTCAATCCCGATGCGCCGAAGGGCGGCGAGCTGCGCAGTTGGCAGCTCGACTCCTACGACAATCTTCATCCGCTGATCCTGAAAGGCGTGACGGCGCGCAATCTGTCGCTGACCTTCCAGGGCCTGATGGCGCGCGGCATGGACGAACCCGACGCCGTCTATGCCGATCTGGCGGAAAGCGCCGAACTGGCCGAAGACCGCAGCTGGGCCGCCTTCAACATCCATCCGAAGGCGACGTTCAGCAACGGCATGCCGGTGACCGCCGAGGATGTCGTCTTCACCTTCGAGGCGGCGAAGAAGGACGGCCATCCGGTCTATCAGCTGGTGCTGCGCGATGTCGACAGCATCACCGCCGAAAGCCGCCTGCGCGTGGTGTTCCGCTTCGCCGAAACCGAAAGCCGCCGCGACCTGCCGCTGACCGTGGCGCAGCTGCCGATCCTGCCCAAGGCCTGGTTCGCCGGGCGCGACTTCGCCAGCCCCACCATCGAGCCGATCCCGGGATCGGGCCCCTATCGCATCAGCCGCGTCGATGCCGGGCGCAGCCTGACCTACGAGCGGGTGAAGGACTGGTGGGCGAAGGATCTGCCGGTCAATCGCGGCCGGTATAATTTCGACTGGTATCGCGACGACTATTACCGCGACCGCGATATCGGTGCCGAAGCCTTCTTTGCCGGCGAATACGATTTCCGCGAGGAAGTGACCGCGCGCGTCTGGGCCACCGGATACCAGGGCAAGCCGGCCTTCGATGCCGGTCGCATCAAACGTGAAGTGCTGAAGGATGAAACGCCGTCGGGCGTGCAGGCCTGGTTCCTCAACAGCCGCAAGCCGCATCTTTCGGACCCCCGCGTGCGACAGGCGATCAACCTGGCCTACGATTACGAATGGGCCAACAAGACGCTGTTCTACGGTCTGTACAAGCGCACGCGCTCGATGTTCGAGAATTCCGATCTCGCCGCCACCGGCCTGCCGTCGCCGGCCGAACGCGAACTGCTGGAACCCTGGCGCGACCGGCTGCCGCCGGAAGTCTTCACAAAGGAATTCCAGCCGCCGCAGACCGACGGTTCGGGCAACAACCGCGAGAACCTGAAGAAGGCGCAAGCCCTGCTGCTGGAGGCCGGCTGGAAGATCAGCAACGGCAAGCTGGTGGATGCCAAAGGCAAGCCCTTCGAGCTGGAATTCATGCTCTACGAGCCGAGCTTCCAGCGCATCATCAACCCCTTTGCGCGCAACCTGGAGCGGATCGGAATCGACATTTCGATCCGCGTGGTCGATATCGCCACCTTCGAGAACCGCATGCGCAGCTTCGATTACGACGTGATGTCGCGTCGTTTTACCCAGCCCCTCACTCCGGGAATCGAGCAAAGAAACTACTGGGCCTCACGCTCGGCCGGCACGGTCGGCAGCTTCAATTTCTCCGGCGTCAATGACCCGGCGGCCGACGACCTGATCGAGCATATCGTGAAAGCCCGCAACCGCGACGAACTGCGCGCCGCAACCCGCGCGCTGGACCGAGTGCTGATGTGGGGCTGGTATGTGGTGCCGCACTGGTACAGCGGCACCTTCAAGCTGGGCTACTGGGACCGTTTCGTGCGTCCGGCCCGGAAGCCATTCTACGATGTCGGCCTGGTCGACACCTGGTGGATCGATCCCGCCCGGGACAAGGCATTGAATTTGCCGCGCCAGAGGTGACAGACTAGAGTCATGCTTGCCTATATCCTCCGCCGCCTGGCTCTGATCGTGCCGACCCTGCTCGGCATCATGGTGATCAATTTCGTCATCGTGCAGTTCGCGCCCGGCGGCCCGGTCGAACAGGTGATCGCCCAGGTTACCGGCACCGCGGCCGATGCCACGGCGCGCATCTCGGGCGCGACCGGCGGCGAAACCGGCGGTGCGGCCGGCGGCGCCTTCGCCCAGGCTGCCGAGGGCGCCAGCGCGCGCTATCGCGGCGCGCAGGGCCTGGATCCGGAATTCATCAAGCGGATCGAGAAGCAGTTCGGCTTCGACAAACCGGCGCATGAGCGGCTCTGGCTGATGCTGAAACAGTATGTGCAGCTCGATTTCGGTGTCAGCTATTTCAAGGACCGGCCGGTGACCGAGCTGATCCTTGAGAAGCTGCCGGTCTCGATCTCGCTCGGCCTGTGGACCACGCTGATCGTTTACCTGATCTCGATCCCGCTCGGCATCGCCAAGGCGGTGCGCGACGGCAGCCGCTTCGACATCTGGACATCTGGCGTCATCGTGGTCGGCTATGCCATCCCCGGCTTCCTGTTCGCCGTGCTGCTGGTGGTGCTGTTTGCCGGCGGCAGCTTCGTGCAGTGGTTCCCCTTAAGGGGACTGACCTCCGACAACTGGTCGCAGCTCAGCCTGATGGGCAAGGTACTGGACTATTTCTGGCATCTGGTGCTGCCGGTGACCGCCATGGTGATCGGCGGCTTCGCCGGGCTGGTGATGCTGACCAAGAATTCCTTCATGGAAGAGATCAACAAGCTCTACGTGCTGACGGCACGGGCCAAGGGCCTGAGCGAGCGCCGCGTGCTCTATGGCCATATCTTCCGCAATGCCATGCTGATCGTGATCGCCGGCTTCCCCGGCGCCTTCATCGGCATTCTCTTCACGTCTTCACTGCTGATCGAAGTGATCTTCTCGCTGGACGGTTTGGGGTTACTGGGCTTCGAGGCAGCGCTGAAACGCGACTATCCGATCATGTTCGGCTCGCTGTTCATCTTCACGCTGCTCGGCCTGATCGTGAACCTGATCTCCGACCTGATGTATGTGCTGGTCGACCCGCGCATCGATTTCGAGAGCCGCGACGCCTGATGACGCAGGTTATGTCCCGCCTTCCTTGCTTGTCATCCTCGGACTTGACCCGAGCATCCCATTTTTGCAAACCGAAATGGGATGCGCGGATCAAGTCCACGCATGACAAAAAGGGGGGTGCATGCTGCTGACCCCGCTGTCCCCGATCAACGCCCGTCGCTGGCGCAACTTCCGCGCCAACCGGCGCGGCTTCTGGTCGCTGTGGATTTTCCTCGTCCTCTTCGTACTCAGCCTGGGCGCCGAATTCATCGCCAACGACGCCCCGCTGCTGGTGAAATACGATGGTGGCTATTATGTCCCGGTGCTGAAGGCCTATCCGGAAACCACCTTCGGCGGCGATTTCGAAACCGAGGCGAAATACCGCGACCAGTTCGTCCAGGATCTGATCCGGGAGAAAGACGGCTGGATCCTGTGGACGCCGATCCGCTACAGCTACCGCACCATCAACTACGATCTCGGCCGCCCGGCGCCCTCGCCGCCGACCAAAGAGAATTTACTTGGCACCGACGACCAGGGCCGCGACGTGATGGCGCGGCTGATCTACGGTTTCCGTATCAGCGTGCTGTTCGGCCTGGTGCTGACCGCGCTGAGTTCGGTGATCGGCGTGATCGCCGGGGCGGTCCAGGGTTATTTCGGCGGCAAGACCGACCTGATCTTCCAGCGCTTCATCGAGGTCTGGTCCGGCCTGCCGACGCTGTACCTGCTGATCATCCTGGCCAGCGTGGTGCAGCCGAATTTCTGGTGGCTGCTCGGCATCATGCTGCTGTTCAGCTGGATGGCGCTGGTCGGCGTGGTGCGCGCCGAGTTCCTGCGCGCGCGCAATTTCGGCTATGTACGCGCCGCCCGCGCCCTTGGCGTCTCGGACATCTCGATCATGTTCCGCCACCTGCTGCCCAATGCCATGGTGGCGACGCTGACCATGATGCCCTTCATCCTGAACGGCTCGATCACCACCCTGACCGCACTGGATTTCCTCGGTTTCGGCCTGCCGCCGGGCTCGCCCTCGCTGGGCGAACTGCTGGCGCAGGGCAAGACCAACATTCAGGCGCCCTGGCTGGGCATGACCGCCTTTGCCGTGCTCGCTGTGATGCTGAGCCTACTGATCTTTATCGGCGAAGCGGTGCGTGACGCCTTCGACCCGCGCAAGATTTTCAAATGAGCGACGCCTTGCTTTCCGTTAAAGATCTGAGCGTGCGCTTCGGCCAGGGCAGCGGCGCGGTCGACGCCGTTCGCCATGTCTCCTTCGAGATCGCCCGCGGCGAGACGCTGGCTCTGGTCGGTGAGAGCGGCTCGGGCAAGTCGGTGACGGCGCTGTCGGTGCTGCAGCTGCTGCCTTATCCGCTGGCGAGCCATCCGGGCGGCTCGATCCGGTTTCATGGCGAGGAAATGGTGCATGCGCCGGCGCCGGTGCTGGAACGCATCCGCGGCAACCGCATCGCCATGGTGTTCCAGGAACCGATGACCTCGCTCAATCCGCTGCACAGCATCGAGCGGCAGATCAACGAGGTGCTGTTCCTGCACAAGGGCCTGGACGCGACGGCGGCGCGGCGGCGGACACTGGAGCTGCTGACGCTGGTCGGCCTGCCCGAGGCGGAAAAGCGCCTGGGCGCCTATCCGCACCAGCTGTCGGGCGGCCAGCGCCAGCGCGTAATGATCGCCATTGCGCTGGCCAACGCGCCCGACCTGCTGATCGCCGACGAGCCGACCACGGCGCAGGACGTCACCATCCAGGCGCAGATCCTGAAACTGCTGAAGGATTTGCAGCAGAAGCTGGGCATGGCGCTGCTGCTGATCACGCATGACCTGAATATCGTGCGCAAGGTGGTCGACCGCGTCTGCATCATGACCAACGGCGAGATCGTCGAACAGGGCCCGGTGGCGCAGGTCTTCGCCCAGCCGCAGCATGCCTATACGAAGAAGCTGCTGGCCGCCGAACCCAGGGGCCACGCCGTCGCCGCCAGTGCGGATGCGCCGGTGGTAATGGAGGCCAGCGATGTAAAAGTCTGGTTCCCGATCACGGCCGGCCTGCTCCGCCGCACCATCGGCCATATCAAGGCGGTGGATGGCATTTCGCTCAGCTTACGCGCCGGCGAGACCCTTGGCGTGGTCGGCGAGTCGGGCTCTGGCAAATCCACACTGGCCTATGCGCTGCTGCGCCTGCAGCGCAGCGAGGGCAGCATTCGTTTCCGCGGCGAGGAGCTGCAGGGTCGCAGCTGGGGTGAGATGCGCGCCTTGCGCAAGGATATGCAGATCGTCTTCCAGGATCCGTTCGACTCCCTTAGCCCACGCCTGTCGATCTTCCATATCGTGTCTGAAGGCCTGCAGGTGCATGGCATCGGCGCCAGCGAGGCCGAGCGGCGCAACATGGTGGCCGCGGCACTGACCGAAGTGGGTCTCGATCCCGCAGCCATGGATCGCTACCCGCATGAATTTTCCGGCGGTCAGCGCCAGCGTATCGCCATTGCCCGCGCCATCGTGCTGAAGCCGAAGCTCATCGTGCTGGACGAACCCACCTCGGCACTCGACATGAGCGTGCAGGCACAGATTGTCGACCTGCTGCGCGATCTGCAGCAGAAGCATGGCCTGGCCTATCTGTTCATCAGCCACGATCTGCGCGTGGTGCGGGCGCTGTCGGATCGCGTGATGGTGATGAAGGACGGCAAGGTGGTGGAAGAGAACAGCGTGACGCAGATTTTCGAGGCGCCGCAAACCGACTACACCAGGGCGCTGATCGCCGCCGCCTTCGACATCGCGGTGCGCCACGAAGCTGCGGTTCGCGGCTGAGATGGCGCTGCTGATCTACACCCGGGCGCATGATCCGGCGGTCTGGGCCGCCGAGATCAGGGCACTGGCGCCCGATCTGGATATCCGCATCCATCCGGATACCGGCAACCCGACTGACATCGAGGTGGCTCTGGTGGCCAAACCGCCGCCGGGCCTGCTGAAGAGTTTTCCGAACCTGAGGCTGATCCACGCTTTCGGCGCCGGGGTCGATGCCATCCTGGCCGACCCGCTTCTGCCGCGCCACGTGCCGCTGGCGCGCGTGATCGACGACCGCCTCACTGTGGCGATGACCGAGTATGTGCTGCTGCATGTGCTGCGCTTCCACCGCCAGATCGATGCGATGGCGGCCAACCAGCGCAACCGCGCCTGGAAATGGCTGCCGCCGGTCGATGCCTCCGAGCGCGTCGTCGGCATTATGGGTATGGGAACGCTGGGGATGGCGGCGGCGCAAAAGCTGTCGCAGTTCGGCTTTCAGCTGGTGAGCTGGAGCCGCGGCCTGAAAGCCGTCGATGGCGTGACCAGCTTCCATGGCGACGAACATCTCGACAGCTTCCTAAAGCTCTGTAACGTGCTGGTCTGCCTGTTGCCGCTGACGCCGGATACGCGCGGCATCATCAGTCGCCGCACGCTGTCGCTGCTGCCGCGCGGCGCCTATGTCATCAACGCGGCACGTGGCGGCCATGTGGTGGAGGCCGACCTGCTGCATGCGCTGGACAGCGAATGGCTGTCCGGCGCCACGCTGGACGTGTTCGACGAGGAGCCCCTGCGCGACGATCACCCCTTCTGGACGCATCCGAAGGTCACCGTGACGCCGCATAATGCTGCCGACAGCATCCCGGCCCAGGTGGCGCCGCAGATCGTCGACAATATCCGCCGCCTGCAGCAGGGCCTGCCGCTGCTGCGGCTGGTGGACTACAAGCGCGGATACTGAACAAAGGCGTGGATGCCCGGAACAAGTCCGGGCATGACGCTAAGGAGTTACATCAGAGATTGTCATGGCCGGGCTTGTCCCGGCCATCCACGTCTTACGACGTGGGCATCATTCCCACTTCCTGAAAACCTCGACGAACTTCTCTTCGCCGCAGGCAATGAAGTAGCCGCGCAAGGTGCAGTTCTCGGACTCGCCGAGTCGCTGGCGGACCGCCTTGAGCGCCGGCAGCATTTCCTTGGCCAGCTGCTTGTCGCGGAACCGCATCACCTCGCCCTGGGTGCGGGCGCCATCGTAGATCACGCCGATGCTTTCTTCCGAATTGATCTCGGGGCGGCGCTTCTGAAACGTGTTCAGGCTTTTCAGGCCGCCGGTCTTCTGGATGAACTGCTGAAAGTTGCTGAGCGAGCTGTGCCGCTGCTCCGGCGCCGTTTCCTTGGCCTCAAAACAGCCGGACAGCAGGCCCAGAGCAAGCAGGCCGGCGCCCAGCGCCGGCAGACGTTGATACCGCATGGGTAGTCTTCCCCTAAAGGCGGCCCGTTCCACACCCGGCCGCGTGCGGACACTTTAAAAGGCGAAGCTCTAAAGAAAGCTATAAGGATCGATATCGACGGTACGTTTTACACCTGACGGTAGTTTTGTTTTTGCCATCCATTCCCGCAGGGCGGCAGGCACATCGATCTCGCGTTCGGCCTTGAGCAGCAGGCGCTCGCGGAACCGGCCGCGCAGATAATGCAGCGGCGCCGGTGCCGGTCCCAGCACGGAGAGACCCTTGCCGCGGGGGGCGCTGCGGGCCAGCGCACGTGCCGCCTGCTCGACTTCCGCCTGGTCGGGTCCGCTGACGATCACCGCCGCCAGCCGACCGAAGGGCGGCATTCCGGCGCGCTGGCGCTCGGCCATTTCGGCGGCCAGAAAGCCGGCGGTATCGTGCCGGCTGAGTGCGGCGATCACCGGGTGGCCGGGATCGAAAGACTGCAGCAGCACGCGGCCCGGATGCGCAGCGCGGCCGGCACGACCCGCCACCTGGGTCAGCAGCTGATGCGTGCGTTCGGCGGCGCGCGGATCGCCGCCGGCCAGCCCCAGATCGGCATCGATCACACCCACCAGCGTCAGCAGCGGAAAATGATGGCCTTTCGCCACGATCTGCGTGCCGATCAGAATATCGATCTCGCGGCGCTCCATGCGGTCCAGCATCTCGCCGATCTGCTTCGGCGAGTTGGCGGTGTCAGACGCCATCACCGCCAGCCGCGCATCCGGGAACAGCATCGCGGCCTCTTCGGCCAGCCGTTCGACGCCGGGTCCGCAGGCCTTGAACTTGTCTTCCGCCTCGCAGGCCGGGCAGTTTTTCGGCAGGTGCTGCTGATGGCCGCAATGATGGCATTGCAGGTTGCCATGCCGCTTGTGTTCGACCAGCCAGGCCGCACAGTTCGGGCATTGCAGGCGATGGCCGCAGGCGCCGCAGAGCGTCAGCGGCGCATAGCCGCGCCGGTTCAGGAACAGCATGCCCTGCTCGCCGGCGGCAACGGTCTGCGTGAGTGCGGCCGCCAGCGGCGCCGAAATGAAGCGCTGCGCCGGCAGCTTCTCTTTGCGCATGTCGACGATCTCGATGGCCGGCAGGCTGGCAGCATTGTGGCGCTCGGGCAGGACGGCATGGGCATAGCGCCGCCGCGCCACGTTATGCAGGCTTTCCAGCGACGGTGTCGCCGAGGCAAGAATGACCGGAATGCCTTCCAGCTTGGCGCGCACCACCGCCATGTCGCGCGCATTGTAGATCACGCCCTCTTCCTGCTTGTAGGACGCGTCGTGCTCCTCATCGACCACGACGAGGCCGAGATCGGCATAGGGCAGGAACAGCGCCGAACGCGCGCCGATCACCACTTTGGCTTCGCCGCGACTGATCGCGCGGAGCGTTGCGGCGCGGCGGCCCTCGGCCATTTCCGAATGCCAGGCCCAGGCCGGCGCGCCGAAGCGCTGCTCGAAGCGGTCCAGCGACTGCTGCGTCAGCGCGATTTCCGGCAGCAGCACCAGCACCTGCCGGCCCATCTGCAACGCCGCCGACACGGCTTCGTAATAGACTTCGGTCTTGCCCGCGCCGGTGACGCCTTCGAGTAATGTCACCGAGAAATCGCGCGCTTCGGTGGCGCTGCGCAAACTCGCCGCCGCTTCGCCCTGCAGGGTATTCAGCTTGCGGCCGGCGCGCTGCCAGTCCGGCGCCGGCGGCGCACGAAACGCCGGCACCTGATCGGCCTGCAGTGCGCCCAGTTCCACCAGCTTGCGGACAACTGCCTGCGACACGGCGGCAGCCTCGGCCAGTTCCGTCACCGTCATGCCGGGCTGCTCGCGCGCGATCTGCAGCACACGCTCGCGCTGCTCGCTCATCTTCACGCCGGCGGCGTCGCCAAGCCTTAGTACGGCGCGCAGCGGTGGCGGCTCGACCAGGGCACGCGGCTCGGGCAGGCACATTTTCAGCACCGCGCCGGTCGGGTTCAGCGTATAGCCCGCCACCCAGTCGACCAGCTTGCGCAGCACCGGCTGGATCGGCGGCGCATCGCAGCGCCGGATCACGTCCTTCAGTTTCGCCTTTTCCGGCAGCGGTGCAGGCATGCCGTCCCAGACCACGCCGAGCGACACGCGGTTGCCGATCGGCACTTCCACGATATCGCCGGGCGCAAGCGGGCCCGCGCTGCCGGCCCGGTAGGTGAAGGACTCGGCCAGCGGCAAAGGCAGCAGCACATGGAGCAGATCGGCAGGCGTCAACGTTGTACCAATGGACCGCCCGGCTTTGGCTGGCAGCACCAGCCTCGGTCGGGTATTGTTAACCATCCTGCTTATAGCATCGGCGGCTGATTCGGGCAGAGCCCGGGCCGCCCCAAGGAGTGATCAGGACATGAAATTTTTCGTCGATACAGCCGATATCGCCGAGATTGCCGAGCTGAACGAGACCGGCCTGCTGGATGGTGTGACCACCAATCCGTCGCTGGTGGCCAAGACCGGCAAGGACTTCGTCAGCACGATCAGGGAAATCTGCAAGATCGTGAAGGGCCCGGTCTCCGCCGAGGTCACCGCGACCGATCACGCCACCATGCTGGCCGAGGGCCGCAAGCTGGCCGCCCTCGCCACCAATGTCGCCGTCAAGGTGCCGCTGACCGTCGACGGGCTGAAGACCTGCAAGGCGCTGTCGGATGACGGCATCATGGTCAACGTGACGCTGTGCTTCTCGCCGGCGCAGGCGATTCTCGCCGCCAAGGCCGGCGCGACCTTCATCTCGCCCTTCGTCGGTCGACTCGACGATATAGGCCAGGACGGCATGCAGCTGATCGCCGACATCGTGCAGATCTACAACAACTACCCCGACTTCAGGACCGAAGTGCTGGTCGCCTCGATCCGGCATCCGATCCACCTGATCGAATCCGCCAAGATCGGCGCCGATGTGGCGACGGTGCCGCCGAATGTGCTGAAGGGCCTGGTGAAGCATCCGCTGACCGACAGGGGCCTGGAAACCTTCCTTGCCGACTGGAAAAAGACCGGCCAGTCGATCCTGGACAAGTAGGATTAAAGCAATGGCCGACGGCATCACCGCACCTGTCACCGAAATCACCGGCCAAGTCGCGCGCTTGGCGGAGGCCGACGTGATCGAATGGCTGAAGCAGCATCCCGATCTGCTGATCCGTCATCCCGACCTGTGCGAAATCCTGCTGCCGCCGACCGCGCCGCGCAACGGCGACAATGTGGTCGACCTGCAGCGTTTCATGGTGCAGCGCCTGCAGGGCGAGCTGCATCGCGTGTCGCATGTCGGCAACGAGCTGCTCGATGCCAGCCGGCAGAACCTGTCGCTGACCCAGCGCGTGCATGCCGCCGTGCTGATGCTGCTGGAAGCCGGCAGTTTCGAGCACATGATCCATATGGCGACGCAGGACTGGACCGACCTGCTGGAGGTCGATGTCATCAGCCTCTGCGTCGAGGGCGATCCCGACCGCATGAAGGAGATCGCCACCGGCGGCGTCTTCGTGCTGCCGAACGGCACCATCGATACGCTGCTCGGTGCCCTGCCTGCCGTGGCGCGCGACAATGCCGAAGCCGCCAGCTGGCTGTACGGTCCGGCTGCCGGTCTGGTGCGTTCGGATGCCCTGGCACGGCTGGATTTCGGCCCGAACGCGCCGGCGGCAATGCTGGCGCTGGGGTCTCGCGAGGCCGACAAGTTCCAGCCGCATCAGGGCACGGAGCTGCTGCAGTTCCTGGCCGGCGTGCTCGGCCGCTCGGTACAGGCATGGCTCGACCTGCCGCCGAAGTAAACCAGGCCGAAGAACGCCTGCCGTTCTTCCTTGCCGCCGAAGATGTGAAGGCGGCGGCCGAGGCCTGGTATCTCTGGCTCGCCAAGGAAAAGCGTTATTCGCGTCACACCCTGCGCGGCTATGGCCAGGATCTTTCCGGCTATCTCAGCTTTCTGAGCGAACATCTCGGCGAACCGGCCGCGATGCAGGATCTGCAGTCGCTGCGGCTGGCCGATTTCCGCGCCTATCTCAGCCATCGCCGCAACGACGGCGTCGGTGCCACCTCGCTGGCACGGAATCTCAGCGCCATCCGCAGCTTTTTCCGCCGCCTGCAGAAAGACGGCCGCATCGACAATGCCGCCGCCAATCTGGTGCGCACGCCAAAACGGCCGCATAGCGTGCCGAAACCGCTGGCCGTGCAGGCCGCGCAGCAGGTGATCGAGGCCGTGGACGAAGCCGACACGCTGCCCTGGCTGCAGGCGCGCGATGCCGCCATTCTGACCTTGCTCTGGGGCGCCGGCCTGCGTCTGGGCGAAGCGCTGGGTCTCAACGGCGAGAACATCCCGAAAGGCGACAGCCTGACGGTGACCGGCAAGGGCAACAAGCAGCGGCTGGTGCCGATCCTGCCGGTCGTGCGCGAGGCCATCGCGCAGTATGTGAAGCTTTGCCCCTATGGCATCGGCAGCGGCACGCCGCTATTCTACGGCGCGCGCGGCAAGCGGCTCGATCCCGCCATCGTCCAGAAGGTGATGCGCCACACGCGGCGAGCGCTGAACCTGCCGGAAACCGCCACGCCGCACGCCCTGCGCCACTCTTTCGCGACGCATCTTCTGGCGGGCGGCGGCGATCTGCGCACCATCCAGGAACTGCTGGGCCATGCCTCGCTGGCCACCACCCAGCGCTATACCGAGGTGGATGCCGAGGCGCTGCTGCGGGTCTACGACAGCGCACATCCCCGGGCGCGGGCGTCGTAACCGGAAACTGGATCCCCGCTTTCGCGGGGATGACGAAAAACAAAGTCGTCGCACCCGCGAAGGCGGGTGCCCAGAATTTGACCGCGATCACAGCTGCGGGACCATAACAGTCCTGACTTTGCCATAATCGCCGGCCACTCTATGTTTGCACCTGAAGGCAGACATGACATTCCGCACCCGCCCCCTGATCCGTAATCTCCTGCTCGCGCTGGCCGCGCTGATCGCGCTGCCGCTGATGGCCAGCGGCGCCTCCATCGCCACGGCCGAGCGCAAGCACTGGTCGACCTCGCGCTGGGACAGCGCTGGTCTCGCCCCCGATCCGGTCGCCGTGAAAGACGCGGTGATCCAGGTGTATGCCGCCCGCGTCTGGGGCTGGCGCGGCGCGTTTGCGGTCCATACCTGGATCGTGGTGAAGCCGGCCGGTGCACCCTCCTACACCCGCTATGAAGTGGTCGGCTGGGGCGGCGCCCCGGTGCGGATCAGCAACCGCACGCCGGACGGCTACTGGGCCGGCAATGCACCGGAGCTGCTGCATGACCTGCGCGGCGACACCGCGGCGGCCGCCATTCCGCTGCTGATCTCGGCCGCCGAACGCTATCCCGGGCGCGAGGGCTACGTGATGTGGCCCGGCCCGAATTCCAACAGCTTCGTGGCGTATCTGGCCCGCGAAGTGCCCGAACTCGGCCTCGAACTGCCGCCCACCGCGGTGGGCAAGGACTGGCTCGGCACCACCACCGTCTTCGCGCCGGCCCCCAGCGGCACCGGCTATCAGGTCAACCTGTTCGGCCTCGCCGGCGTGACCGCCGCCGCCCGTGAGGGCCTGGAACTCAACCTGCTGGGGCTGACCATCGGTGTCGACCTGCTGCGCCCGGCGCTCAAGCTGCCCGGCATCGGCCGGATCGGGCTGCCGGCCCAGGCCGCCACTGCGGCGACCAATTCCCCCATAAGTAACCAGTAGTTGCGGATTTCCCCCGCCTGATCGCGGCGGGTATTTTTCCACAGGCAGTGCTACAGTGTCCGGACAGGCGCGAGCTGGCAGGCCCGCGCCGCGACGCGAACAACCTGACGAGCGTGCATCCGGTCGCCATGACGGAGCAGACACCCATTGCCGCGCCCCCGACCCGGGCCGCCTTGCCAAGTCCGGCCGCCGCGCCGGCGCCGGAGCGCGTCGGCATCGGCCTGCGCCCGCCGCATCAGGCAGACCTGCTCGACACCCGCCCGCCGCTGGGCTGGCTGGAAATCCATGCCGAGACCTATATGGGCGGCGGTGCCACCCGGCATTACCTGGAACAGGCCCGCGCGCTCTGGCCAGTTGCCGTGCAGGGCACCGGCCTCGGGCTGGGCGGCGAGGAACTGCCCGATCCGGACCATCTCGACCGCCTCGCCCGGCTGGTCGACTGGCTGCAGCCGGCGCTGGTGTCGGAACATCTCGCCTGGGTCGGCGTCGAGGGCCGCTACTATAATGATCTGCTCCCGCTTCCATACACACTGCAGACGCTGGAAAGCTGCCGCCGCAATGTCGATATCGTGCAGGCGCGGCTGAAACGCCCGATCCTGATGGCCAATCCGGCCAGCTACCTGCGCTTCCGCGAAAGCCAGATCGCCGAAGCCGAGTTCCTCAGCCGTCTCAGCGAACAGAGCGGCTGCGGCATTCTCTGCGACGTCAACAATCTCTACGTTTCCAGCGTCAATCATGTCGGCCGCGAGGCCGCACCCGCTGTGGCGGAAGCCTATCTCGACAGCCTGCCCGGCCCGGCGGTGCACCAGATCCGCCTCGCCGGTCACAGCGAATGCGAAACCGATGGCAAGCTCATGCTGATCGACGATCATGGTGCGCTGGTGGCCGAACCGGTCTGGCGGCTCTATGCCTCGGCCGTGCAGCGTTTTCCGCATGCCGCCACCTCGCTGGAATGGGATACCAACCTGCCGCCGCTTACTCATTTAGTGGCCGAAGCCCAGCATGCCGAACGCCAGCGCGCCGCAGCCCTCAGGCCGAGCCCCTTACCAAACGAGACGGATGGCGATGAGCGCGCTGCTTGAACGTCAGCGCGAATTCGCCGACGCGCTGACCGGCTCGCTCTACGGCATCGCCGAGAAGGTGATCGGCGATGCGATTCCGGCCGAGGGCCGCCTGCAGATCTATGCCGACCGTTTCCGCGCCAGCCTGCTCGACGTGCTGGCCAATACCTTTCCCGTCACGCGCGGCCTGGTCGGGGAGGCCTTTTTCGCCCAGACGGCGCGCGCCTTTCTGATCTTCGATCCGCCGCGTTCGCCGCTGCTCTGGCAGTACGGCAACGGCTTCCCGACGTTTCTGGCGGCCCTGCCCGATCTCGGCGGCCACCAGTATCTGCCCGACATCGCCGCCTTCGAATGGGCGCTGAACCTGGCCGAGCATGCCGAAGATGTCGACCTGCTGCGCGCAGAAGACCTGCCCGATGCCATCGAAACCCTGACACTGACGCTGCATCCTTCGGCGCAGCGGCTGTCCACGCCGTTTCCGGTCAGCGAAATCTGGCAGGTGCACCAGCCGGACTCACCGGCGGTGGAGCGGATCCAGCTGGCCGGCGGCGGCGAGCGCCTGCTGGTCTGGCGTCGCGGCATCAAGGTCTGCTGGCACAAGCTTCAGCACGGCGAGGACCGCATGCTGGCCGAACTCGCCAACGGCGTCCCGCTGGACGCCGCCATACAGGCGGCCAGCGTGCATGCGGATTTCGACTTCCCCGCCAGCTTCAGCTGGATGCTGGATGGCGGAATTTTCGTGCGACCGGCGACGGAAGCCTAATCCAGCCAGGCATAGGCCGCGGCCAGCATCGCCTCGACGCCGGTGCGGAGCGTCGGATGCAGCAGCGGCGCATAGAAGGGCGAATGGTTGACCGGCATCACGCTCGGATCCTCGCCATTCTGCACGCGGGCGTAAAGCTCGGGGTCGGTGCCGCCGATCACCCAGAAGACCGAGGGCACGTTCCAGGCCGTGCCGAACAGGCCGAAGTCTTCACTTCCCGACGCCGCCTCCACCGTCACCACGCGGTCGGTGCCGAAGAAGGCCGAGAGGCCTTCCACGGTGCGCTGGGTGGCGGACTCATCATTGACGGTGAGCGGGAACTGGCTGATCACCGAGTATTCCGGCGGCTTCGGCGCGCCCGAGGCCTGCGCCTCGGAATCGATGATGCGTTTGACCGAGGCCAGCACGCGCTGGCGCACGGTTTCCTTGAAGGTGCGGATATTGAGGCGCAGCAGCGCCTCGTCCGGGATGACATTCTCGTTGAAGCCGGACTGCAATGTCCCGACAGTGACAACGGCACTGTCCGCCATCGCCACTTCGCGCGACACCACGGTCTGCAGCCGCATCACGGTGGAGGCCGCCATGACTACAGGATCGATGCTGTTCTGCGGCTTGGAGCCGTGCGCGCCGCGGCCGAACAGCTTCACCTCCCAGCTGTCGGCGGCCGACATGGCAACGCCCGACTTGTAGCCCACGGTGCCGGCCGGCATCGGGATCACATGCTGGCCAAGACAGACGCCGGGCTTGGGGAAACGCTTGACCATGCCGTCTTCCAGCATGGCGCGCGCGCCCTGGCTGGTTTCTTCCGCCGGCTGGAACACCGCCATCACCGTGCCGTTCCAGGTGCCGCGGTTCTCCGACAGCAGGCGGCCGACGGCCATCAGCCAGGTGACATGGAAATCGTGGCCGCAGGCATGCATGATCGAAACGGCCTGGCCGAAGCGGTCCGTGCCGGTCTGCATGCTGGCATAGTCGAGGCCGGTTTTTTCCTTCACCGGCAGGCCGTCCATGTCGGCGCGCAGCAGGATCACCGGCCCGTCGCCGTTCTTCAGCAGCGCGACCACGCCGGTCTTGCCGACCTGCTCATGCACCTCGAAGCCGTATTTTTTCATCCAGGCCGCCGCGATGCCGGCCGTGCGCACTTCCTGCATCGAGAGTTCGGGATTCTTGTGCAGGTCGAGATAGATCTGCTCCAGCTCCGGCATGAGGGCGTCGATCTTTTTGAAGATCGCGGCCTTGTCGGGCGAAAGCGTGCGGTGCCGGGGTGCGTGCATGATGAGGCTCGTTCTGGATGGCGTGTCTTAGGCGTAGGACTGGAACTGCGGCACGCTGCCGGCGCGCAGGCGCGGCAGGCCGCAGCGCGGCGCATTCGGATCGGCCTCGATCTCGCCGAGCAGCACGAGAATCTCCTGGCCGATCCGCATGGCATCAGCCGGCGGCAGGGCTTCAGGATTTTCGACAAGAGCAAGGAGATCGAGGATGCGCTGTTGGCGCTGGTAGCGGCGGCGGATCGCGGCGGCCTCGTCTTCGGGCATCGCGATCAGATCCACATCCGGCGGCAATTCGCAGCGGTCGCACATGCGGAGAAGTATAGACCCGGTTGGGCCATCAGGGTCAACGCGCCATTATGATTTTGACTGCAGACCTTTGCCGGTACGGACCAATGCCAGCGGACCAATCAGCGCGCCCACGCCCATGACGGCGAGGCCGATGCCCCAGGTCACCACCGTCTGTTCGCCGGCCACATATTGCGCCGCATCCAGGGCGAAGCCGACAAACAGCGGCCCCATCACCGAGACGCCGAAGCCCAGCGAGGAATGCAGCGCCATGGTCGAGGCGCGGTGTTCGGGTTCGGCGGCGGCCATCATCCCTGAAGTGAGCGCGCCGGAATCGCCGCAGATGAAGACGAAATAGACCGCGCAGAACAGCAGCACCGCCCAGACCGGCAGCCAGGCGGTGAAACCGAACAGCAGGCCCATCACCGCCGAGGTGGTCATGATGGTGACCAGTGCGCGGCGACGGCCGAATTTCAGCGCCAGTTCGTTGCCCAGCAGGCTGGCGGGCAGACCGATCAGCGTCACCAGCGCGGCCAGAACCGTGGCACTGGGCAGCAGACTGGCCACGGCAGGGTCGCGCGCCAGCACGAAGACCAGGAACGCCGTGACCCAGGCGCGCATGGCGGTGAGTTCGAAGCCATGCGCGGCATAGCCGATGATGTAGCCCATCGCATCGCGGTTGCGCAGCACCGGCCGCAGCGCGAAGCCACTGGCCGGCTTGCCAGCCGAGGATGGCTGGTGGGGCGCGAGAATGCGCCAGGCCAGCAGCCCGGCAGCGAGGCTGAGCAGTCCGACGGCGGCGAAACTCCAGCGCCAGCCATACCATTCGGCGAGGAGTCCGGTGACGCTGAAACTGGCGGCGACGGCAATCGAATAGCTGGCGGTGTAGAAGGTGACGGCGCGGCTCTGCTCGCCGCCCTGCAGCCGGTCGGTCAGCGCGCGCAGGCCGGGCATGTAGACCGCCGCCTGCCCGACACCGCCGATGGCGCGCAGCAGCAGGCCTGACCAGAATCCGTCGGCCAGCAGGCCGAAGCCGACCGTGCTGATGCCGGTGAGCACGGCGCCGGCGGCAAAGACCAGACGGGCATCGAAACGGTCGGTCAGCATCACCGCATGGGTGACCACCAGCATGTAGCCGAGATAGTAGATGCCGGCGATCCAGCCGGCCTCGGTGTTGCTCAGACCCCAGAGCGCGATGAAGTCCGGCATCAGGGCGGGAAAGCTGGCAATCGGCAGGATGGCCAGCACTTCGAGGGCAGCCAGCAGAAAAATCAGATTCCGGGACGACATTGCGGAAAAATCTTTGGCGATGACAAAGCGATGAGGCAGTATTCACGCAACTTGCACTGACTGCCAGAGTATCGTCACATTTACAGGCGATAACCTGCCGAGTCGTCCAGAAAACTGGCCTGCAAGAACCAGGATCCGTCATGCCCATCAAAATCCACTCTGCTCTGAGCCGTCGTCACTTCCTCGCCGGCACTGCCGCCATCGGCCTGACGCCGCTGCTGGCCTGCGCGCCGCAGTCGCGCGACACCGCCACGCCGGTGCCGCAGTTCGATGCCTATCCGCCGATCGTTTTCGTGCATGGCAACGGCGACACCGCCGCTTTGTGGCACACCACGATCTGGCGCTGGGAAAGCGCCGGCTTCCCCGACAAGCGCCTGTTCGCGATCGACTTCCCCTATCCGCTGGCCCGCAGCAAGGACGCGGAGTACCAGGCCGGGCGGTCGTCGACCCAGGACCAGATGGAGCAGCTGTCCGAAGCCGTGCAGTCGGCGTTGCGCCGCAGCGGCGCAGGCCGGGTGGCGCTGGTCGGTTCCTCGCGCGGCGGCAATGCGATCCGCAATTACCTCAAGCATGGCCCGGGCCCGGCCTTTGTCAGCCATGCCGTGCTCTGCGGCACGCCCAATCATGGCGTGATCGTCTCCAACGACCGGCTGGTCGGCAGCGAGTTCAACGGCGCCAGCCCCTTCCTGCGCGGGCTGAACAGCGGCTCGGAAATCGTGCCGGGCGTGGAATGGATGACCCTGCGCAGCGACGCGCTCGACAAATTCGCCCAGCCCGACGGCGCCGGTCTCGGCATGCCGGGCGTGGCGACCGGTGTGACGGCGGAAGGCCCGGCGCTGGCCGGTGCGAAAAATATCGTGCTGCCCGGCCTCGATCACCGCGAAGTCGCCTTCCATGAAAAGGCCTTTGCGCAGACCTGGGAATTCATCATCGGCCGCCCGCCGACGACGACGAAAATCCTGCCGGAATCGCGCCCGGTGCTGAACGGCAAGGTGAATGGCATGGCGCGCGGCGTGCCGACCAACCTGCCGGTCGAAGGCGCCATGGTGGAAATCTGGGACACCGATCCGCAGACCGGGGCGCGACTGCGTGGCGAACCGGCGCATCGCAAGGTCACCGGCCCCGACGGCTACTGGGGTCCGTTCACGACGTCAGGCCCGACGGCGACCTATGAATTCGTGCTGACGGTGCCGAGCCAGACCAAAACGCATATCTACCGTTCGCCCTTCCCGCGCTCGTCGGCGCATATCCATCTGCGCACCGCCACGGTGGCGGACCGCGACCGCCAGGCCGGTTCCATCGTCACCATCAGCCGGCCGCGCGGCTATTTCGGACCGGGCCGCGACATCGTCACCTTCGACGGCCAGCCGGCGCCCGGGATTCTGGCCGGCGTGCCGACCGTGTCGACCTCGACGCTGACCCTGCCGCGCGGCACGGCGCAGCGCAGCGTGGTCTGCCGCTGCAACGACGAAACCATCGCGGTGCAGAGCTGGGATGCCAGCGACGACCGCGCGGTGATCGCGGAGATGCATTACTAGTTTGAAAAAAAATCAGACCGGCGGTTTGCTGCGGATCAGCAGCAGACCGCCGGCGACGATTAGCGCCGTGCCGAGCCAGGCCGTGAGGCCGGGCAAGGTGCCGAAGACAAGCCAGCCGATCAGTGCGGCAAAAGCCACCGACGCATAGGTGAAGGGCGCCAGCCAGGCGGCATCGGCGATGCGGTAGGCCTGCACGTTGCACATCTGGCCGGCAATCGCCATCGGCCCGATCAGGCAGAGCAGCGCCAACGTCAGCGGTTCGACCGGCACCCAGAGGAACAGCATCGCCGCGCCGAGCAGCAGCGTGGCGAATCCGTTCACATGCAGCAGCATCGACAGCATGCTTTCATGCCGCGACAGCACCTTGATCAGGATCACCTCGCAGGCGGTGAGAAACGCACCGGCCAGCATGGCCAGCGGCGCGTAAGGATTGCTGAGCGCCTCGGGATCGACCGCGACGCCGGCATTGCCGCGCACGATGATCAATGCCCCGAGCACGCAGAAACCGGCCGCCACGCTCTGCAGCAGCACGACGCGCTCGCGCAGCAGCACAACGGCCAATGCCATCGTGAAAACACCTTGAAGCAGCGCCAGCGCCGAGGCATCGGCCAGCGGCATGTAGGTGGCGCCCCAGATCGAGCAGGCGCCGCCGCCGACACCGCAGCAGGCGCGCAGCAGATGCAGATGCCGCCGTCCGCCCGCCAGCAGCTCTTTAAGCGGCTGGCGGCGC
>JAEYSS010000225.1 GCA_023434425.1 Pseudomonadota bacterium
CGCACGACGATGGCGAGGAAGGCGCTCATGTCAGCGCGCCTTGCGGAAGATCGAGACGGCGCGCATCTGTCAGCGGTACGTCGACGTGGCTGGCAAGGATGATTATGCCGCCTTGCGCGCGATGCGCGGCCAGCAGTTCGCCCAGCCAGCTGACCGCGGCCGTATCAAGTGCGTTGGTCGGCTCGTCGAGGAGCCAGAGGGCGGCGGGTTTCAGCAGCAGGCGGGCGAGCGCCAGCCGGCGTTTCTGACCGGCTGAGAGATAGCGGCCCGGCAAGTGGCGCTGGCGCTGCAGCCCCGCCGCCTCCAGCGCGCCTGTCACCGCAGCAGCAGCAGCGGCCGGATCGAGGCCATAGAGCCGCGCCCAGAACAGCAGATTGTCTTCGGTGCCAAGCTGGGATTTTACCGCATCCTGATGCCCGAGATATTGCAGCCGGCCGCGATGCGCCTCGGCATCTTCCAGCGCCGGCACGCCATCCCACAATACGCGCCCGGCGGCCGGCGGCAGAAAGCCGGCGAGCAGGCGCAGCAGGCTGGATTTGCCGCTGCCATTCGGACCATGCAGCAGCAGCGCCTCGCCGGGAGCGAGACGGAATGTCAGATCGCGAAAAAGCTGGCGCTCGCCGCGGATGCAGGCGAGCTGTTCGACCGCAAAAGCCATAACGCGGGCGAGTTTAGCGGTTTCAACCCCTTACTGGTAGGTCCGCAGGTCGGCGATCACCTTGCCGTCATTCAGCAGGCTGCCGGGTGCCACGATTTCGACATGGCCACGGAGCTTGCAGACCGACTGCAGGGTTTCCGCCACCATTTTAGCGAAGCCGACCGGATCGCCCGGGATTTTGACCTCGATCTTGAGCACCATCGCGTCGAGATTGTTTTCCGAAGTCACTTCCAGTCTGGCTTTGGCGATTTCCGCATGGCGCGCGACGATCTGGGCGATCTGACCCGGCGTCACGAACATGCCCTTGATCTTCGTGGTCTGGTCGGCTCGGCCCATCCAGCCCTTGATGCGCGTATTGGTGCGGCCGCAGGGGCTGGCACCGGGCAGGACCGCCGACAAATCGCCGGTGGCGAAACGGATCATCGGATAGACCGGATTGCCGGCCAGCACGGTGACGACCACTTCGCCCACTTCGCCAGGAGCGACCGGATCGCCGGTGCCCGGACGCACGATCTCGATGATCACATCCTCATCCAGGATCATGCCTTCCAGCGCCGTCGACTCATAGGCGACCAGGCCGAGATCGGCGGTGCCGTAGGATTGCAGTACGTCGACGCCGAGCGCCTTCAGTTCGGCACGAAGCGACGGCGGCAGCGCCTCGGCACCGACGAGGCCCTTCTTCAGTGACGCCGTCGACTTGCCGAGCTCGCGACCTTTCTCCAGCAGGATTTTCAGGAACGACGGCGTGCCGGTATAGACGCGCGGCTGCAGCTGCGCGATGGCATCCAGCTGCAGTTCGGTATTGCCGATCCCGGCGGGAAAGACCGGGCAACCGATGGCATGTGCCGAACCTTCGGTCAGGCGGCCGGCCGGCGTCATGTGATAGGAGAATGCGTTATGCACCAGGTCGCCCGGCCGGCAACCCGCTGCCCAGATGGCGCGGCTGAAGCGGAACGGATCCTTCGCCTTTGCCGTGGGATGTGCGTAGGCCTCATACAGCGGGCCCGGCGACTGGAAATAATGCGCTACCTCCGATGCCTTGCCGGCCTGCAGGCCGCCGAGCGGCGGTTTGGCTTTCTGGCGCGGAGCGAGATCGGATTTGCGCGTCACCGGCAGTTTGGCCAGCGCCGCCAGCGAAGTCAGCTTCGCCGGCTTCACGTCCCGAAGCAGCTCGCGGTAATAGGGGCTGGTTTTCTTCGCATGCGTCACCAGCGCACGCAAAGCGGCCAGCTGCGCCTTCAGCCGCGCGGCCGGGCTGCGTGTCTCACGCTTGTCGAAATACTCGTCGGCGCGGATTCCCGCCCTCTTCGGCGGCGACGCTTTTTTGACAGCCTTCTTCACGGCCTTCTTCGCTGCACGCGCCACAGGTCGTCTCCTTGAAAACGGGTCAGGCGAGCCAGCGCTTGCGCCGGCGATAATGTTTGGTGTCGCGGAAGCTCATTCGGCCACCCGAACCCAGGCCGAGATAGAATTCCTTCACGTCGGAATTCTCGCGCAGCTTCTGGGCCGGGCCATCCATCACGATACGGCCGTTTTCCAGGATGTAACCGTAATCGGCATAGCGCAACGCCATATTGGTATTCTGCTCGGCGATCAGGAAACTGACGCCGGTATCCTTGTTGAGCCTGTCGACGATCTCGAAAATCTCTTCCACCAGCTGCGGCGCCAGGCCCATCGAGGGCTCATCCAGCAGGATCGTGTCGGGTTTGCTCATCAGGGCACGACCGATGGCGGTCATCTGCTGCTCACCGCCCGAGGTGTAACCGGCCTGCGATTTGCGCCGCACCTTCAGGCGCGGGAAGTAGGAGTAGACCATCTCCAGATGCTGATCGATCGCCTTGTTGCCGTCGCTGCGGGTATAGGCGCCGGTCAGCAGATTCTCTTCGATGGTGAGATGGCCGAAGCAATGCCGGCCTTCCATCACCTGAATCAGGCCTTTTTTTACCAGGATCGACGGGCTGAGCTGGTCGATCCGCTCACCGTGATAATCGATATGGCCCTTGGTGATGTCGCCGCGCTCGGCGCGCAGCAGGTTGGAAATCGCCTTCAGTGTGGTGGTCTTGCCGGCACCATTCGCACCCAGCAGGGCCACGATGCCGCCCTTGGGCAGCTGCAGCGACACGCCTTTCAGCACGAGGATGACGTGATTGTAGATCACCTCGATGTTGTTGACGGTGAGCAGCGGCGCGGCTGCGTTCACTTCGGTCTGGGCGGCGG
Organism: Pseudomonadota bacterium; assembly: GCA_023434425.1. Taxonomy (GTDB): domain Bacteria; phylum Pseudomonadota; class Alphaproteobacteria; order Ferrovibrionales; family Ferrovibrionaceae; genus Ferrovibrio. The sequence continues at coordinate 2,876 of JAEYSS010000225.1, forward strand.
TGGCTGTCATGCGGATATCCGGGACTGGAAAAGAAAACCCCCGCCGGTTCGACTCGGCGGGGGTTCGTTTCAGACGTTACGACCGCGCACAGCTGCGCGAGGCAACATTCTTTTCACGCGCATAAGCGTCGGCGTCCTTGAGGTACAGCGGCCAGAGCTTCTGGTTCTCCGGCAGAATCCAGTCGCTGACCGGCTTCCACTGGTCGCCCTGCCACTGCACGACAAGGATCTTGCCGTCACCCAGGTGGTTGTCGCAGGCCAGCTTCAACGGCTGCAGGAAGCCTTTCAGACCGAGCTTGTCGATGCTGGCATCGGTCAGGTTGATGGCTTCGAAGCCGTCACGCGACTGCTCGCCATTCATCACCTTGCCCTTGCCATGCTTCTCCTGCGCGGCACGCAGCGCCTCGACCGTCAGCATGGCGTTCATCGCGCCGCGCAGATAGCCGATTTCGCCGAAATGCTTGCCGCCCTGCGAGGCCTTGCCCTTGTCGACCAGGAACTTCTTCAGATCCTTCAGCAGCTGAAGATCCTTGGAGGCGCCATGGAAGGTCAGGCCCTTGTAGCCCTTGGCCACCGCACCTGCCGCCTGCACATCGCTATCCTGGCTGGCCCACCAGATGCCGATCATCTTCTCGCGCGGGAAGCCGACAGCAGCAGCCTCCTTGAGCGACACGGCATTCATGGCGCCCCAGCCCTGCAGATAGACATAGTCCGGACGCATCTGGCGAATCTGCAGCCAGATCGACTTCTGCTCCAGGCCCGGCGCCGGCACCGGCACCAGTTCCAGCTTGAAGCCGAGTTCCTCGGCGTAGTTCTGGAAGACCGGGATCGGTTCCTTGCCATAGGCGATGTCGATGTAGACGTAGGCAACCTTCTTGCCCTTCATCTTGTCCTTGCCGCCAAGTTCCTTGGTGATGTACTGGATGCCGGCGCTCGCGCCGCCCCAGTAGGTCGCCGGGGCGGTGAACACCCACGGGAAGATGTTGCCGACAGTGGCCGATGCCCGGCCGTAACCCATCGAGAAGATCACCGATTTGTCGGCCGCCGCACGATCGATCAGCGCATAGGTGATGCCGGTGGAATACGGGCTGTAGATGGTGCCGCCCAGCGCCTTCAGACGCTCATAGCATTCGACGCCGCGCTCGGTGTTGTACTGCGTCTCACATTCCTCGACCCGCAGCTTCACACCATTCAGGCCGCCGTCGCGCTCGTTGACCAGATTGACGTAGTCGGCGAAGCCATCGGCAACCGGAATGCCGCTTGGCGCATAAGGGCCGGTGCGGTAGACCATCGACGGAATCACCTGCTCCTGCGCCAGCGCGGCAAATGCGCTGCCCGCCAGAGCTGCGCCCGCGACAAGGGACGCAATCCATTTGGATGCCTTCATTTTATCCTCCCGGTTATACCTGCCTTGTCTGGCAGGAATTGCAGTTAGCCTAGCATGCCAAAAACACAGTACAAACCCGGTTTTCCGATGCCCGCGGAGGTATCGCGGTCAGCAGAACGGTAAATCAGTACGGGAATGGCCAGATACGCAGCTTTTCCTTGGTGATCTGCCAGAGCCGGGCAAGGCCGTGCGGTTCGACAATCAGGAAGAAGACGATCAAAGCGCCGAAAACCATGAATTCCATGTGCGCCACTGTGGCGGTGGAAAAATCAAAGCCCAGCATGGGCGGTACCCGGGTCAGGAAGATCGGCAGCAACAGGATGAAGAAGGCGCCAAGGAAGCTGCCCAGGATCGAACCCAGGCCGCCGATGATGATCATGAACAGCGCCTGGAAGGACAGGCTGATACCGAAGCCGTCCGGCTCGGTGGAGCCGAGATAGATGAACAGATACATCGCACCGGCGACGCCGATAAAGAAGGATGACACGGCAAAGGCCGTCAGCTTGGCCACCACCGGGCGGATGCCGATGATCTCGGCGGCGATATCCATATCGCGGATCGCCATCCACTGGCGGCCGGGATTGCTGCGTACCAGGTTCTTTGCCGCCAGCGCCATCAGCGTGACGATGCCGAGGGCGAGCAAGTATTTCTCCATCGGCGTGTCGGCTTCCCAGCCCAGGATATTCAGATGCGGCGCTGTAATGACGCCCGAAGTGGCGTGATTGGTCAGCCAGCCCCATTTGACGAACAGCCAGGGCAGGAAGAACTGCGCCGCCAGCGTCGCCACGGCAAGGTAGAAGCCCTTGATGCGCAGCGACGGCAGGCCGAAGAACATGCCCACCGCGGCCGTGATCACACCGGCCAGCGCAAAGACCACCAGCAGATTGAGATCGGGGATGCGGGTGGCGATATTCCAGGCTGCCACGGCGCCGACGCCCATGAAAGCGCCGGTGCCGAGCGAGAGCTGGCCGCAATAGCCGGTCAAGATGTTGAGGCCGAGCGCCGCCAGCGAGAGGCAGAGAAACGGGATCAGCAGCGCGGTATAGACATAGTTGGTCGCCACCAGCGGGATGCCGACGAAAGCCACCAGCATCAGCAGGGCAAAAAAGACGCGGTCCTGCGGAATGGTGAAGATCGCCTGGTCGGCGCTGTAGCTCGTCTTGTACTGCCCGGATTCGCGGTAGAGCATGGGTCAGATATCCTTCACTACACGCGTTCGATCAGTTTTTCGCCGAACAGACCCTGCGGCCGGATCAGCAGGAAGCCCAGCGCCAGCACATAGGCGAACCAGTTTTCGATACCGCCGCCCACGAAAGGCCCGATATAGACCTCGGCCAGCTTTTCGCCCGCGCCGATGATCAGGCCGCCGATGATGGCGCCCGGGATAGACGTGAAGCCGCCGAGGATCAGCACCGGCAGCGCCTTGAGCGCCAGGCTGACGATGGCCGGCTGCACGCCGAGCTTGGACCCCCACATCACACCGGCCACCAGCGCCACCAGCCCGGCAATCGCCCAGACGATGATCCAGATCACGTTCAGCGGAATGCCGACCGACTGCGCCGCCTGGTGATCGTCGGCCACCGCACGCAGCGCGCGGCCGGTGCGGGTTTTCTGGAACACCACCAATGCCGCCAGCAATGTGCCGGCGACCAGCGTGGCCCAGAGGTCGAAGGACTGGATCAGGATATCGCCGTCCATCAGGAAGATCGGGTCAGTCGGGATACCGATATCGAGCTGCTTCACGTTGCTGCCCCAGATGGTCTGGCCGAAACCGTCGAGGAAGAAGGATACGCCGATGGTGGCCATGAACAGGATGATGCCTTCCTGGTTGACCAGGTGGCGCAGAACCAGGCGTTCGATCACGCCGGCCAGCAGCACCATGACGGCGATGGTCAGCAGCAGCGCCAGCCAGATCGGCACGCCCAGCTCGGTGAAGCCGACGAAGAACAGGCCGGCGAACAGCACCATCGCGCCCTGCGCGAAATTGAACACGCCGGATGCCTTGAAGATCAGCACGAAGCCGAGCGCCACCAGCGAATACATGACGCCGGCCATCAGGCCGCCGATCAGGACTTCGAAGAAGAATGCCACCCCGAATTCCCCCTCAGTGCTGGACGCCAAGATAGGCGTCGATGACCGCCTGATTGTTTTTCACGTCTTCCGGCACGCCATCGCCGATCTTGCGGCCGTAATCGAGCACCACGACGCGGTCGGAAATGTCCATCACCACGCCCATGTCATGCTCGATCAGGCAGATCGTTGTGCCGAATTCGTCGTTCACGTCGAGAATGAAACGGCACATATCCTGCTTTTCTTCCAGGTTCATGCCGGCCATCGGTTCGTCGAGCAGCAGCAGCGTCGGCTCGGCGGCCAGCGCGCGCGCCAGTTCGACGCGCTTCTGCAGGCCATAGGGCAGCCGGCCGACCGGCACCTTGCGGATCGCCTGGATTTCCAGGAAATCGATGATGCGCTCGCAGAATTCGCGATGCTCGATCTGCTCGCGCTCGGCAGGCCCCTTGTAGATCGCCGAGGTGAACAGGCCGGCCTTCATCTTCAGCAGCCGGCCGGTCATGATGTTGTCCAGCGTCGACATGCCCTTGAACAGCGCAATGTTCTGGAAGGTGCGCGCGATACCCTGCTTGGCGGCCTGATGCGGCCGCATCTGTTTACGCTTCTCGCCGCGGTAGGTGATCGTGCCCTGCTGCGGATGATAGAAGCCGTTGATGCAGTTCAGCATCGACGACTTGCCGGCGCCATTCGGCCCGATGATGGCAAGCACTTCATGCTCGCGGATCTCGAAACTGATATCGGTCAGCGCCTTCACGCCGCCGAACGACAGGCTGATATTCTCCACCTTCAGCAGAACGTCGCCGATTTTCTTGCCTGTTACGCTGCTCATACCGGTCAGCCTGCCTTGCGCATCGTCGAATAGGTGGTGGCTTCGTCGATCTTCAGATTGGCCTTGAAGGTGCCGGTACGGCCGTCCTCGAAGGTGATCCTGGCTTCCACCGCAATCGCCGGCTGGCCCGAATACAGCGCCTCGATCAGGCTGCCGTACCGTTCGGCAATGGTGCTGCGGCGGACCTTGCGGGTGCGCGTCAGTTCGCCGTCATCGGCATCCAGCTCCTTGTGCAGGATCAGGAAGCGCTTGACCTGGCTGGCGGTCATGCTGCTGTCCGACGACAGGTCGCGGTTGACCTGCTCGATACAGCCGCGGATCAGGGCGTAGACCTCGGGCCGGCCGGCCAGATCGGCATAGGAGGTATAGGCGATGCCGTTGCGCTCGGCCCAGGATCCGACTGCCGCCAGGTCGATGTTGATAAAGGCAGCGACGAAGTCGCGGCCATCGCCGAAGGCCACCGCCTCCTTGATATGCGGGAAGAATTTCAGCTTGTTCTCGACATATTTCGGCGCGAACAGTGCCCCGTCCGTCAGGCGGCCGACATCCTTGGCGCGGTCGATGATGCGGAGGTGACCGTTATCGGTGAACACGCCGGCATCGCCGGTATGCACCCAGCCGTCCGCCGTCTTGGTTTCGGCGGTGGCGGCCTCGTTCTTGTAATAGCCGACGAAGACGCCGGGGCTGCGGAACAGCACTTCGCCGGTTTTCTCGTCGATGCGCAGTTCCACGCCCGGCGCCGGCGGGCCCACGGTATCGGGAATCACGTCGGTATCGGTGTGCATGCACAGATAGACCGTGCACTCGGTCTGACCGTAGAGCTGTTTGAGGTTGATACCCAGCGCGCGGAAAAAGTCGAAGATATCCGGCCCGATCGCCTCGCCCGCCGTATAGGCGAGCCGCAGGCGGCTCAGGCCGAGCACATTCTTGAGCGGGCCATAGACCAGAATCTCGCCCAGCGCGTAGAGCATGCGGTCAGTGAAGGAGACCGGCTTGCCCTCTAGGATGTTGCGACCGGCCCGGCGCGCCAGACCGATGAAGAAATGGAACATGCGGCGCTTGATCTGGCTGGCATCCTCCATGCGGATCATCACGGTGGTCAGCAGGTTTTCCCAGATCCGCGGCGGCGCGAAGAAATAGGTCGGCCCCACCTCGCGCAGATCCTGCAGCACGGTATCGGCTGACTCGGGGCAGTTCATGCAGAAGCCCGTCACGGCGCCTTCCACATAAGACAGGAAGTTATCGCCGACCCAGGCCATCGGCAGATAGGCCAGCACCTGATCGGTCTCGTTCAGCTTGTCGAAGGCAATCGCCAGATTGGCCGAGCGCACCACATTGTCGTGGCTGAGCATCACGCCCTTGGGCCGGCCGGTGGTGCCCGACGTGTAGCAGATGATGGCAAGATCGCTGCCGCTGCCCTTGGCGATTTCAGCGTCGACGAAGCCGGGATTGGCCGCGTTATGCGCTGCGCCCTGCTTCGAGAGGTCGGCCAGATTGCGCAGGAAGGGCTGATCGTAATGGCGCAGGCCGCGCGGATCGCTATAGGCGATCACTTCCAGCATCGGCAGGCGATCGCGGATCGAGAGCAGCTTGTCGACCTGTTCCTGGTTCTCGACGACAGCGAAGCGCGCCTCGGCATGCTCGATCACATACTGAATTTCGTCGGCCACGCTGTCCTGATAGACCGGCACCGGAATGCCGCCGAGTGCCTGGCTCGCCGCCATGGTCCAGTAGAGTTCCGGCCGGTTGTCGCCGATGATGGCGACCTTGTCGCCACGCTTCAGCCCCAGCGCAGCCAGGCCGCCGGCCAGCTCGCGGACGCGGCCATCGACCTCGCCCCAGGTCCAGGTCTGCCAGATACCGAGATCCTTTTCCCGCATGGCGGGACGGTCGCGGCGGTGCTGGGCGTTGTAGGCGAAGAATTTGGGGATGGTGTCGCGACCCAACGGGTCACGCCCATCGGGTCGCCCCGATGTCTCGGACATTTGTTTCGCCTCCTGTACCGCGACGCAGCCGTAGCCGACGCCGTCGTTATGCCTTGTTGATTAAGCTCCGGCCTAATCCCCGTCAAGGGGCGGTAGAATCCCATCCCCGACATCCCGCTCGTCTTGCCTAAATTTCGACCCCCATTGAACTTTCCTCCAGCCGAAATGGCTTGGCAAATGGCCGGTTTTGCGTCACCTATTTGCGGCATCAGACATGGGCGAACCGCCCGCCCGACCAGCCTTACATTTTGTTTCCGCTACGAAAGGATTGCCCCGTGACAGCCGCGAAGAAGACCAAGCGCAAGGCCGCGAAGGCGAAGAGCCCGGCCAGGAAAGCCAAGGGCACCAAGAAGGTCGTGAAAGCCAAGAAGGTCGTGAAAGCCAGGAAGGCCGTGAAGGCCAGGAAGGCGGTCAAGAGCAGGAAGGCGGTGAAGAAGGCTGCCAAAAAAGTCGTGAAGGCCAAGAAGGCTGCGAAAGCCGCCAGGAAGTCCGTGGCCCGCAAAGCCGTGAAGAAGGCTGCCAGGAAGGTCGCGGTCGCCCGCAAGACGGTAGCGACTGTGAAGAAAGCGCCGGCGGCCGGCAAGAGCCCAGTGACCAAGAGCACCGGCGCCGCCCGCGCGGTTGCCATTGCCGTCGGTCACGACACGCTGAAGACCCGCCGCACCCTGAAGGTGGGCAACAAGTCTTACGCCTATTACAGCATCAAGGCTGCCGAGAAGGCCGGCCTGGGCGATCTGTCCCGCCTGCCCTATTCGATGAAGGTGCTGCTGGAAAACCTGCTGCGCTACGAGGACGGCCGCAGCGTGACGGTCGACGATCTCAAGGCCGTGGCCCAGTGGCTGAAGGACAAGCGGTCCGACCGCGAAATCGCCTATCGCCCGGCCCGCGTGCTGATGCAGGACTTCACCGGCGTCCCGGCCGTGGTCGATCTGGCCGCCATGCGCGACGCCATGACCAGGCTGGGCGGCGACACCAAGAAGATCAATCCGCTGTCGCCGGTGGATCTGGTGATCGACCATTCGGTGATGGTGGACTATTCGGCCGCCAAGAATGCCTTCCAGAAGAACGTCGACCTGGAATACGAGCGCAACGGAGAACGCTACGCCTTCCTGCGCTGGGGCCAGACCGCCTTCGACAACTTCCGCGTCGTGCCGCCGGGCACCGGCATCTGCCACCAGGTGAACGTCGAATACCTGGCGCAGACCGTGTGGACCGGCATGGATGGCAAGACCGAAGTGGCCTACCCGGACACGCTGGTCGGCACCGACAGCCACACCACCATGGTGAACGGCCTGGCCGTGCTGGGCTGGGGCGTGGGCGGCATCGAGGCGGAAGCCGCGATGCTGGGCCAGCCGATCTCCATGCTGCTGCCGGAAGTCGTCGGCTTCCGCCTCTCGGGCAAGCCGAAGGAAGGCACCACCGCGACCGACCTGGTGCTGACCGTGACGCAGATGCTGCGCAAGAAGGGCGTGGTCAACAAGTTCGTCGAATTCTACGGCCCCGGCCTGGACGAACTGTCGATTGCCGATCGCTGCACGGTGGCCAACATGGCGCCGGAATATGGCGCCACCTGCGGCTTCTTCCCGGTCGATGGCGAAACCATCGCCTATCTGAAGGCCTCGGGCCGCGATCCCGAGCGCGTCAAACTGGTGGAAGCCTATGCCAAGGCGCAGGGCTTCTGGCGCGGCCCGAAGGCCGTCGATCCGGTCTTCACCGACACGCTGGAACTCGACCTTTCGACGGTCGAACCCTCGCTGGCCGGCCCGACCCGTCCGGAAGGCCGCGTGCCGCTCAGCCGCGCCGCGGTCGAGTTCAAGGATGCGATGGGCAACTTCTACGGCAAGAAGACCGCCGTGGACTTCCGCGCCAAGGTCGAGAATGCCAATTTCGACCTCGGCCATGGCGACGTGGTGATCGCCGCGATCACCTCATGCACCAACACCTCGAACCCCAGCGTCCTGCTGGGTGCGGGCCTGCTGGCGCGCAATGCGCTGAAGAAGGGCCTGACCACCAAGCCCTGGGTGAAGACCTCGCTCGCCCCGGGCAGCCAGGTGGTCACCGACTATCTGGCCCAGTCGGGTCTGCAGAAGGATCTCGATGGACTGGGCTTCCAGATCGTCGGCTACGGCTGCACGACCTGCATCGGCAATTCGGGCCCGCTGCCGGACAACATCTCGAAGGCGATCACCGACAATGATTTTGTCGTCGGCGCCGTGCTGTCGGGCAACCGTAACTTCGAAGGCCGCGTCCATCCGCTGACCAAGGCGAACTACCTCGCCTCGCCGATGCTGGTGGTGGCCTATGCGCTGGCCGGCAACCTGAACGTGGACGTCGCCAACGAGCCGCTCGGCCATGACAAGAAGGGCAAGCCGGTCTACCTGAAGGACATCTGGCCGTCGAACAAGGAAATCGCCGCCACCGTGCGCAAGTACGTGACGCCCGCGATGTTCAAGAAGCGCTATGCCGATGTGTTCAAGGGCGATCCGAACTGGCGCAAGATCAAGGTGGATGGCGGCCAGACCTATGGCTGGGACATCGCCTCGACCTACGTGCAGCATCCCCCGTATTTCGAGGGCATGAGCACGACGCCGGCGCCGATCACCGACGTCAAGGGCGCCCGCCTGCTGGCGATCCTGGGCGACAAGATCACCACGGATCACATCTCGCCTGCCGGTTCGATCAAGAAAGACGGCCCGGCCGGCAAGTACCTGATGGATCACAAGGTGAATTACGCCGACTTCAACTCCTATGGTGCCCGTCGCGGCAACCACGAGATCATGATGCGCGGCACCTTTGCCAACATCCGCATCAAGAACGAGATGGTGCCGGGCACCGAGGGCGGCATCACCAAGCACATGCCGGCCGGCGAAGTCATGTCGATCTATGACGCCGCGATGAAGTACAAGGCCGCCAGCACCCCGCTGGTGATCGTGGCCGGCAAGGAATACGGCAACGGTTCCTCGCGCGACTGGGCGGCCAAGGGCACCATCCTGCTGGGTGTGAAGGCCGTGATCGCCGAAAGCTACGAGCGTATCCACCGTTCGAACCTGGTGGGCATGGGCGTGCTGCCGCTGCAGTTCCTCAACGGCATGACGCGCTTCGACCTCAAGCTCGACGGCTCGGAGAAGTTCGACATCTCCGGGATTGCCGTGGGCCTGAAGCCGCGCATGAAGACGCCGGTGACCATCACCCGCGCCGACGGCTCGACCCAGACCATCGAGGTGCTGTGCCGCATCGATACGCTGGACGAGATCGACTACTACAAGAACGGCGGCATCCTGCATTACGTGCTGCGCAACCTGGCCAAGGCTGCGTAAACCGACACTGCATCCGCAGAAATGAAAACGGCCGGGGAAAACCCGGCCGTGTTTTTTTTTAGGAATTTTGGATT
>JAEYSS010000266.1 GCA_023434425.1 Pseudomonadota bacterium
GGCTTGAGCCTTACTTACGCCGGCGTCCGGTGGCCGAGCCGGCGACCTACTGGCAGATGCTGCAGGACCGCACGGCATCGCTGGACATCTGGGAAACCGACTATCTGCAGGTGCTGTCGGGCGCCAACCCGGTGGCGGAATACACCAAGGGCACCTGGCTCAGGCAGTTTCTCGACCGGCTGGAGGAACCCGAGCGCAGCGAATTCGAATCCGACTATCGCCAGCGCGTGGCGGCGCAGTATCCCAAACAGGCCGATGGCCGCACGCTGTTCCCCTTCCGGCGGCTTTTCATTTTGGCCCAAAGACCACTCTAGAAGCCGCTGTAGAGGCGGCCATCATGCACAATTGTCATCCCCGGGCTTGACCCGGGGATCTCTCGCCGTCCTGCCTGAGATGGTCGGGTCAAGCCCGACCATGACGAAAATTATAATGTCATCCTCGGGCTTGCCCCGAGGATCTCGCGCCGTTCTGCCTGAGATGCCCGGATCAAGTCCGGGCATGACACAAGAGGGACGCTGGAAGCAGGGGCGCCAAAGCGCTAAAACGGACGCAGCACCCCGGAGCAGACGATGACCAGCGATAAAAAACCCACCGGCATGAAGCGCAATCTCGCCAATTACGGCGATGCGGGTTTCTCGGTCTTCCTGCGCAAGGCCTTCATCAAGGCGCTGGGCTATACCGACGAGGCGCTGGAGCGGCCGATCATCGGCATCGTCGACACTGACTCGGGCTACAATGCCTGTCACCGCAATGTGCCCGACCTCATTGAAGCCGCCTCGCGCGGCGTGATGCTGGCCGGCGGCATCCCGGTGCCGTTTCCGGTGATCTCGATCCAGGAAAGCTTCGCCAATCCCACCAGCATGTATCTGCGCAACCTGATGGCGATGGATTCGGAAGAGATGATCCGCGCCCAGCCGATGGATGCGGTGATCCTGCTCGGCGGCTGCGACAAGACCGTGCCGGCGTTGCTGATGGGCGCCGCCAGCGCCAATGTGCCGGCCATCATGCTGGTCACCGGTCCCATGCTGGCCGGCTCCTGGCGCGGCGAAAAGCTCGGCGCCTGCACCGATTGCCGCCGCTTCTGGGCGCGCTATCGCGCCGGCGAAGTGACGGATGCCGAAATCAACGAAGTGAACAGCGAACTGGCGCCCACCATCGGCACCTGCGGCGTGATGGGGACTGCGTCGACCATGGCGCTCACCGTCGAAGCGCTCGGCATGATGCTGCCGGGCGGCGCCGCCGTGCCGGCAGTCCACGCGGAACGACGCCGCCTCGCCGAACAGACCGGCACGCGCGCCGTGGCCATGGCGGCGGAAAATCTCACGCCCGACAAGATTCTCACCCCCGCCGCCTATCGCAACGCCCTGCGTGTGCTGCTCGCGGTCGGCGGCAGCACCAATGCGCTGATCCATCTCACCGCCATGGCGGGCCGCTCGGGGATCGCCATCGATCTCGAAGGCTATGACAAAATGGGCCGCGAGACGCCGGTGCTGGTCGATCTCAAGCCGACCGGCCAGCATTACATGGAAGACCTGCACAAGGCCGGCGGCCTGACACCCATATTGCGCGAACTCGGGCCGCTGATCGAGCGCGACTGCCTGACGGTCACCGGCAAAACGCTGGGCGAGAATCTCGATGCCATGCCGCCGGGCTGGAAACAGGATGTGATCCGCACCATGGCGGCGCCGGTGTATAAGAACGGCGCGATGGCGGTGCTGCGCGGCAATCTCGCGCCCGATGGCGCCATCATCAAGCAGGCGGCAGCGACTCAAGAGTTGCTGCAGCATGAAGGCCGCGCCGTGGTGTTCGACAGCCTGCCCGATATGGCAGCGCGGCTCGATGCGCCCGATCTCGACGTGAAGGCCGACGACATCCTGGTGCTGCGCAATGCCGGGCCGAAGGGCGCGCCGGGCATGCCGGAAGCGGGCTATATCCCGATCCCGAAAAAGCTGGCGCAGCAGGGCGTGAAGGACATGGTGCGGATATCGGACGCGCGCATGAGCGGCACCGCCTATGGCACCATCGTGCTGCATATCGCGCCGGAGTCAGCCGCCGGCGGGCCGCTCGCGCTGGTGCAGACCGGCGACCGTATCCGGCTCGACACCGAAGGCCGCCGCATCGACCTGCTGGTGGAGGAGGCCGAACTGGCCAAGCGTCGCGCCGCCTTGCCGCCGCTGCCCTCAGGCGAGGGTCGCCGCGGCTACGACAAGCTCTATTTCGACACGGTGACGCAGGCCGAACGCGGCTGCGACTTCGATTTCGCCATCCCGGAGATCACGAAGAAGGTGCCGTGAGGCGGATCACATAAGTATTTGAATTATTTATATAATTTTGGAGTACAAAAATACCACATTGAAAATCCGGCTCAAACCTTCTAGGTTTGCACCTGAAAAATAGGTGCATAAGGCGCGAATGGGTACGCTGGACAAATTAAAAGGCGCCTTTGGCAGTTGCCAAGGACCGTTCCCTTTCAAGGACTTCGTGCGCCTTCTCAACCAGCTTGGCTATGAGGAAGTTAAACGTGGAAAGACCGGAGGCAGCCGGCGTCGTTACTACAACGCCTCACTTGATCACATGATCTTTCTTCATGAACCGCATCCGAGCCCCGATATGGGGCCAGCAATGGTGAAGAGTATGCAACAGCAACTTCGAGAACGAGGTGTCCTATGACAATCCTTACTTACAAAGGGTATCAGGGATCGGTCGTATTCGAGGACAATTCGATTGTTATTCGAGTACTGCACATCGACGACTCTATCTCGACATCCTGCAATGTCGCGAGTGAGGTTGAGTCGGCATTTCATGACTTAGTAGATGATTATATTGAGACGTGTGAGGAGCTTGGTCGTTCACCTCAAAAGCCATACAAAGGCTCTTTGAATGTGAGGCTTTCACCAGAACTTCACCGAGAGATGGCGATGGCCGCTAGCCGGCATGGCCTTTCAATTAATGGCTTTATTGTTGAGGCTATCGCGAGCCATCTAAAAGGCGCGGATGCATCGAAAACGACGCCCATAATAGTAAAGAGGTCTCAAGAAGCACTAAACACTGCTAGTGAATGGGCCCTGGCAGGGTACTCGGATTTTAGTGCGAGCCTGATTCTCCCGGTGACGAAGCGTTCCGAAGTAAGTGCAACCTTGGAACATACTGCGACGTCAGGATCTGGAATTGTCGAACTTTTCCCTCACTGGGAGGCGAAGCGCCGTGCGAGCAATTAAGAATTTTTCCGCAGTAGCGCTCTTTTGTGAAGACATCCGGCAAGAGTCTAACGGAATGCATTCGATTGTTGGTACATTCCGCGACAATATCGCAGGTTCGGTTTATCCTGGGCATATGCCTCGTCTAGGCATTTTTATGCGGGCGAATTTTCCAAAAGATAGTGTGCCTGAGAATGTGTCTATGCGCCTAGAGATACCGTGGCTAAGTGAGCCACTTTCTCTGAGCCAGATGGATAAGAATGCGCTCTATAAAGCACGAGAGAACGCGCTTGCTGAGGACAACGAATTCGTTGGCGTTATTATGACAGCGGTAGTATCTCCTTTCTTGGCAAAGGAGGTGGGCCGTGTAGTCGCCGTATTGACTGTTGACAATCGCGACCACGTTATTGGGTCATTGAAGTTTATTAATCGCCCTGAGATAACTCCCGAACCGGGTCAAAAGAAACCTAAACCGAAAAAAGCAGGGACTAGAAAAATAAGGCAGAAAAAATCTACTTCATAATCTCCGGAAGGAGCCTATATGAATTTTTGCTGCGTGACGAAACCGCTCTTGCCCATCGTGAATCCCTCTGTCCACTGCCAGTCTCTGGCAGTTTTCGCATGTATGCGGTTGGCGAAAATCGAGCGCGCCTAAAGCACGACATGAATCCGAACAAGACTCAAATAAGCAGAAATAAGAAAATATAAGCACGCTATAAGCTCAAATAAGCATGTTATAAGGCGATATAAGCCCGCTTTAAGCCCCATCTAAACCCTTGATCAGCACAGTTAAGTGCCTGGTTTCCTTAAGCCCAGCAGTTTGAACACCGGCGGCACGGCGATCACCACCACGGCGATGCGGAAAATATGCATGCTGGCGACGATGGCGACCTCGACGCCGAGCCCCAGCGCCACCAGGCTCATCTCCGCCATGCCGCCGGGCGACAGCACCAGCATCATCGCCTCAGTCGGCAGTCCGGCCCAGTCTGCAAACGACACCGTCATGCCGAGCGCCACCGCCAGCATGATCAGCGTGGCGAGCACCGCCCAGGTGGCGATCCGCCCGACCTCGCGCAGCGGCGTGCCGACGAAGCGGCAGCCCAGTGCCGCGCCCATCACCACCTGCGCGGCAGCGACCAGTTCCGGCGGCGGCGCGGCATGCGACCAGCCCAGCAGATGCACGATGGCCGAGACGATCATCGGGCCTACGAGTTGCGCGGCGGGAATACGCAGGAACTTCGCCGCATACCAGCCGACCGCACCGCAGAGGATCAGCAGCGCGCCTTCATGCCACTGCAATTCCCACAGATGCGCGCCCTGCGCCATCGGCAGCACGTTGAGCTTTTCCACGAAGCGGAAATAGACCGGCACCGTCATCACGGTGATGAAGATGCGCAGCGCATGGGTCAGGATGATGCTGCGGCCGTCGCCGCCGAAAGCCTCGCCCACCAGGGTCATTTCCTGCAGGCCGCCGGGCGCCGCCGAGAAATACGCCGTCACCGGGTCGAGCCCGGCCATGCGGCGGAACACCCAGTAACAGATCGTGGTCACGATCGGGATATAGGCCAGCATCAGGACGATCAGCCCGAGCCATTCGCGCGCACGGTCGATCATCTCGGGTTTGAAGGCACTGCCCAGCATGACGCCGATGATCACGATCATCACGGTGCGCAGACGCGGCTCGACGCGCATGGTGATCCGGCGGTCCACACCGGCCAGCACGGCCACACCGGTGAAGAACATGGCGCCCAGCATCCAGGCCAGCGGCATGCGTAAGTAAAGGAACACCGCGCCGCCGGCCGCGCCGATCAGCAGGGCGGGCAGGCTGGAGGCGAGGGTGCGCAGCATCGCCGGCCGCCTCGCCTTACGCGGCGATGTAACGGCCGAGGCGGACGGCCGTCTGTCCGGGCTTCAGCCGTTTGGTCGGCATGATCAGCACGCAGTCGTCATAGGGTGTGGCGATCGGCGTGGCGCCGTCATGCGCGATCACCGTGCCGGCCTGTGGAATCGATTCCAGCCCGGTGAAGCTCTGCGCGAAGCTGAATGTCTCGGTGGCGATGGTGACGGCGTCGGTCACCTCGACGAATTTCTGCGGCATCGCCGGGCGCGGCGCCAGATTGTGGCGCGCCAGATCGGCCTCGCTGGCCTGGCCGATGGAATGCAGGAAGCGGAACATGGTCTCGATGGCGACCTCGCGGCTCGCCTGCTCCCAATGCTGGCCGCATTCCACCAGCAGCGCGTTCTTCGCGCTGGCCGGATCGCCGAAGCCGCCATAGTCGCGCATGCGCAGGCCGGCCTTGTGGCCCTGGTCGGCCACGACCGTCGCCGGCACGCCGACTTTGGCAGCAAACTCGCGGCCCTTGGCGAGCGGGCCGGACAGCATCAGCGGCGGCGAGGGCTGCTGCATCGAATGCAGGTCAAGCAGCAGATCGATCTCGGTCAGCAAAGGCTCGATCTCGCGGGCGCGGTCCAGTTCGATCGAACGGCGCGCGCTGTCCAGCGCATTGGCGCCCCAGACGCGGTTCATGTCCTCATCGACGAAGCGCGAGGCGGTCGGGTCATTGGGATCGAAGCGCGTATAGGCGGCGACGTTGCAGAAGATCAGGGCCAGCCGGCCTTTGGCAGGCATGAATTTCTCGCGCAGCAGCAGGTCGAGCGCATGGGCGCCGCAGACCTCGTTGCCGTGGATCAGCGCGGTGATCGCCGCCTGCGGCCCGGGCTTGCCGGAGTCGAGCAGATGGGCATAGGGAATGCCG